>NZ_JAJQJF010000003.1:0-442450 GCF_021213615.1 Cupriavidus sp. UGS-1
CGAAGCCAAAGTCACTGGGTCCCCGCATGCGCGGGGACGACGTAAATCGATTCCACGGCGCCCGTCGGCCCCAGCGCCATCCCGAGATCGCCTACGCGATTCTGGATGCGCAGGGGCTGCTGGGCGAGGGCTGACGTTGACCCACGCCTACCTCCGTCGTCCCCGCGAAAGCGGGGACCCAGCGGCTCTTGTTGCGCCGAAGCCAAAGTCACTGGGTCCCCGCGTGCGCGGGGACGACATAAGTCAATTCCACGGCGCTCCGTTTGCCCATGCGCGGTCGATCTCGTCGATCAGCCGGCGCACCTTCGGCGACAGATGGCGGCGATTCGGATAGACCGCGCAGACCGGCGCTCCCGGGCCGGTGAACCGCTCGAGCACCGGCACCAGCGTGCCGGCGCGCAGATCGCCGCCGACCAGGAAGGCCGCAATCTGGACCAGCCCCGCGTCCGCCAGCGCCAGGTCGCGCATCGCCTCGGTATTGTTCATGCGCCAGCGGCCCTCGATCGCGAGCGTACAGGCGCGGCCGTCGACGGTGAAACGCCACGGCGGTGCCATGCCCGCATGCGTATAGACGATCGTGTCGTGACGCGCGATATCGTCGAGCGTCGCGGGGGTGCCGTGCCTGGCCAGATAACTGGGCGTGGCGCAGGTCACCAGCCGGTGCGGGGCCAGCACCCGGCGGATCAGCCCGCTGTCGTGCTCGCCGCCGACGCGGATCGCCAGGTCGATGCCGTCGCGCACGAGGTCGCTGTATTCGTCCGAGAACGACACCTCGGCCCGCAGCTCGGGCCATTGCGCCAGGTACCGGTGCAGGATCGGCACGATGTGCAGGCGCCCGAGCGTGACCGGCAGATCGATGCGCAGGCGGCCGCGCGGCACCTCGTTGCGCCAGGCCAGCGCGGCCTGCGCTTCGTCGACCTCGGCCAGGATGCGCACCGCATGCTCGTAGAACAGGCGGCCCTCGTCGGTCAGGCTGACGCTGCGCGTGGTTCGCTGCAGCAGGCGGGCCGCCAGTCCCGCTTCCAGCCGGCCGATGCATTTGCCGACCGCCGAGCGCGAGATGCCCAGCCGCTGCGCCGCCAGCGTGAAGCTGTGCGCCTGCGCGACCTGCACGAAGGCGCGCACATCGCCCAGGTGATCGAGCGCGATGCCTTCCCCATTAGGCACGATTCGTCCCCAGTGTTGCGAAAATTGGCTACTTTATCACCGCATTGGCAACGATTACGCTTGCCGGACTCGCGGGCGGCCCGGCGAAACGGGCCGGGCACCGCGTCAGACGGAGCGATTGCCAATGACTGACATCCATCAAACAAGATTCGACGATTCCCCGCTTGCCGGTCCATCCGCGGCATCCGGCGACACGCCCCCCAACCGCTGGCCCGCGGTCGCCGCGGTCGGCCTGGCCACCTTCGGCGTCGTCACCACCGAGATGCTGCCGGTCGGCCTGCTGACGCCAATCGCGCAGGGGCTGCAGGTATCGGCCGGCAGCGCTGGCCTGATGCTGTCGGCGCCCGCGCTGCTGGCCGCGCTGTTTGCCCCGCTGATCGTCGTCGGTGCCGGTTCGATCGATCGCCGGCGCCTGCTGGCGGCGCTGCTGCTGGCATTGGCCGGCGCCAACGTGCTGTGCGCGCTGGCGCCGACGCTGCCCTGGCTGCTGGCCGCACGGGTGGTGGTGGGCTTCTGCATCGGCGGCATCTGGTCCGTGGCCGGCGGGCTGGCGCCGCGGCTGGTGGCCGCGCCATCGGTCGGCTGGGCGACGGCGATCATCTTCGGTGGCGTGTCGGTGGCCTCGGTGGTCGGCGTGCCGCTGGGCGCCTGGCTGGGCGAACTGGTGGGCTGGCGCGCGGCGTTCGGCGCGATGGCGGTCTGCAGCGGCCTGATCTTCGCGATGAACGTGGCCACGCTGCCGCCGCTGCCGGCCGCCGCAAGCGGCTCCCGGCAAGGGCTGCGCGCGCAATTCGGCAACCGCGGCGTGCGGCTCGGCCTGACGGTGACGTTCTTCCTGGTGGCCGGCCACTTCATGGCCTATACCTTCGTCCGCCCCTTGCTGCAGCAGGTATCGGGCTTCGGCGCCGGCTGGATCGGCGTGCTGCTGTTCGGCTACGGCGTGGCGGGCATGATCGCCAATTTCGCTGCAGGGCCGCTCGCGGGACGGCATCCGGGACGCGCGCTGCTCGTCGTGGCGATGGCGCTGAGCGCGACGCTGCTGCTGTTCGCGGCCTTCGGCGACACCATGACGAGCGGGGCGGCGCTGCTGTTGTGCTGGGGGCTGTCGTACGGCGCGGTGTCGGTCTCGGTGCAGAGCTGGATGCTGAGGGCGGCCGACGGCATCGACGGCATCGAGTCCGCGACCGCGCTGCTGGTGTCGGTGTTCAACCTCGGCATCGCGCTGGGTTCGTTCTTCGGCGGCATCGCGGTCGATGCGGCGGGGCTGCATACCACGCTGCTGATCGCCGGTGCGCTGACGCTGGCGGGGCTTGCCACCAGCGCGCGCATGCAGCGGGCGCCGGCGGAACGTTCCGCCGGCCTCGCTCAATGCAGGCCGTAGCGCGCCAGCGTGTCCTGCAATTCCAGCAGCTCGACCATGGTGGCGCCCCCGGCCAGCCGCTCGCGCATTTGCTGCTCCTTGCGTTCGCGCGCTTCGCTCGCTTCGATGACCTGCGCCACCTGCTCGCGCGCCACCACGACCAGGCCGTCGCGATCGCCGACCACGATATCGCCGGGGCGGATCGCGGCGCCGCCGACGATCAGCGGCACGCCGAGCCTGCCCGGCTGCTGCTTGTTGGTACCGCGGATGCAGACGCCGCGGCAGAACACCGGGAAGCCCATCTCGACGATGCTGGACGCATCGCGCACCGCGCCGTCGATCACCAGCCCGGCAAGGCCGATCGTCTGCGCGGCGAAGGTCAGCACGTCGCCCCACGGGCCGGCGTCGGCGAAGCCCTTGGCGTCGACCACCAGCACGTCGCCGGGCCGCGCCTTGGTCAGCGCGTAGTGAATCATCAGGTTGTCGCCGGGGCGGATATCGACGGTCAGCGCCGGGCCGGCCAGCCGCATGCCGGGATCGAGCGCGGCGATGCGCGGGTCGATCGCGCCTTGCTGGCCCTGTGCCTCGTGGATGGTGGCCGTGCCGAGCCGCTTCAGGCGGTCCAGCTGGGCGATGGTGATGTCGGCGTACGTCATGGAGAACGGGAAGTCGGGATGAGGGCAGGGAAGCGGGCGGGGTGCGGGCAGGGATGTGGGCAAGGACGCGGTTCAGTCCACGGTCGCGCCGGAGCGCTTGACCACGGATTCCCAGTACGGCATCTCCTTGGCGATGAAGGCGCGGAACTGCGCCGCGGTGCCGCGTACGTCGGCCGAGCCCATGTCCGACAGCCTGCTGGCGATATCGGGTTGGCCCAGCACCGCGTTCAGCGCGGTGTTCAGCCGCTGCACCAGCGGCGCCGGCGTGTCGGCGGGCACGAACAGGCCGTACCAGTTCTCGATCACGAAGCCGGGAAAGCCGGCCTCCTGCATCGTCGGCAGATCGGGCAGCGTGCGGGCGCGCTTCGCGCCGGTTGTCGCCAGCGGGCGCAGCCGTCCGGATTTCAGTTGCGGCGCGATCGCGGTGGTGGTCTCGAAGGCGATCGGTACCTGGCCGGCAATCACGTCGCTGAGCGCCGGCCCCTGTCCGCGATAGGGGATATGAACGATATCGAGCTGGCGTTCGAGCTTGAGCATTTCGCCGGCCAGATGCTGCGGGCTGCCGCTGCCGCCGGACGCGTAGCTGTACTTGCCGGGCGCGGCCTTGGCGAGCGCGACCAGCTGCGCCACCGAGTTGACCGGCAGCGCGCTGTTGACGTACAGCACCAGCGGCACCGACGCGACCGCGCCGACCGGCGCCAGTGCGCGCGTGGGATCGAGCTTGAGCGAGTAAAGATTGCGGTTGATCACGATGCCGGTGTTGTTGCCCAGCAGCGCGGTACAGCCATCGCCCTTGGCGCGTCCGACGAACTCCGTGCCGATATTGCTGCTGGCGCCGCCGCGGTTGTCGACGATCACCGGAATGCCGAGCCGCGTCGACAGTCCGGGCGACACGATGCGCGCCAGGATATCGGTGGTGCCGCCTGGCGGATACGGCGACACGATGCGCAAGGTCGCGCATGGGTAAGGCTCGGGCGCTGCGGCGCGGGCGGCCGTGCCGGTGAAGACGAGGCTCGCGATCGCCCCGACGGCCAGCGGGACTGTGGGGTGTCGGCGCGGAAGGCGGCGCGCGGGAGTGGGCGCGATGGTCATGCTGTCTCCTGTTGGATTCGGTGCGACGTGGTCCGTCGTCTGTCGATGAGAGGCGATGCCGGCAGCGGTGAAGGCCGCCGACAGGCTTTAGCGAGCGCTAGTGGCCGGCACGCTGCAGCAGGTGATAGCCGAACTGGCGGCGGGCCTCGCGCAATGCCATGCCGCTCAGCGCCGCGTCGAGAATCCGCTGTTCGACGTCGCGGGTCCGCAGCGCGCGCTCGATCACGCGCTGCGCGTGCGATTGCGGAATGACCACGACGCCGTCGCCATCGGCGAGGATGTAGTCGCCGGCGACCACGCGCACGTCGCCGAGGCTGACGGGCTGCCCGACCGCCGAGACCTGCACGCGATCCTTGCCGGTGCGCATGAAGCGTCCGCGGGCATAGAGCGGGTAGCCGGCGGCATCGGCTTGCGCGGTGTCGCGGCAGACGCCGTGGATCACGGTGCCGGCGACGCCGCGATGCGCGGCCAGCTGGCTCATGATGCCGCCCCACACCGTGCAGTCGAGGCGGCCGCCGTTGTCCAGCACGGCCACCGATCCGGCCGGAATGTCGTCGAGAAAATCGCCGACGGTGCCGGGGGCTGCCACATCCACCGGCACGAAGCTGACGGTGAAGGCCGGGCCGAACAGCGCCGGCGCGCCGGCGACCGGCCGGATGCCCAGCGCGCTGCCGGGTAGCCGGAAATAGTCCAGGGCGTCGGAAACCTCGGCGGTGGAGAGTTCGCGCACGGCCTGCAGCCAGTCGTCTCCGTGCTGCTGCCCGAATTTGTCCCTGTGCCCGTCCCGGGGCTGCATGGCGTTCATATCGATGTCCTCGTAAGCGTCAGGCGCAGTTTCAAGTAAAGTTGCAGCCGGATCAAACATCGATTAATGGACCCATATTCATAAAAAATGAACTTGCGCCAGCTCAGCTACTTCTGTGCCGTGGTCGATGCCGGCAGCGCCGTCGAGGCAGCCAATCGGCTGTTCGTGGCGCCGACGGCGATCAGCATGCAGATCTCGCAGCTAGAAGGCCGGCTCGGCGCGCCCGTGTTCGATCGCTCGACGCGGCCCATGTCGCTGACCGCGACCGGGCGCTTCCTCTATCCGCGCGCCAAGGACCTGCTGTCTCAGGTGCGCCGGCTCGACGAGGAGGCGCGTGCGGTCGCCGCCGGCAATCTCGGCTGGCTGGGCATCGGCTTCACCCGCTCGGCAATCTTCTCGATCCTGCCTGCGGCGGTCCGCCGCTTCCGCAAGCGTTTTCCCGATGTCCATCTGGACCTGGTCGAGCAGTTGTCGGAGCACCAGAGCGCGTTGCTGCGGCGCGGGCGCATCGATGTGGGCATCTCGCGCTATATCGGCGACTTCGAGCGGCCCGCGGATCTCGAGCACACGATCCTGTTCGAGGAACCCTTCGTCGCGGCGCTGCCGGCGACGTCGGCGCTGGCGCGGCGCAAGTCGCTGCGCGCGGCCGAGCTCGGCGCGATGGCGCTGATCCGCTATCCGAAGGATCCGCAGAGCGGCTTCGCGGACCTGATGCTGGCGGCGCTGCGCCGGGCCGCTTGCGATCCGCAGCCCGGCCACGAGGCGATCGAGATCCATACCGCGCTCGGGCTGGTCGCCGCAGGACTGGGCTTTACGCTGGTCGGCGCCTCGGTCGCCGAGGCGAACCGGCCCGACGTCGCCTTCGTGCCGATCGCGGATCTCGACGCCCATGCGACCGTGGTCGCGGTCACGCGGGCCGACGGGTCGACGCCGGCGGTGCAGGCCTTTGTCGCCGCGCTGAAGGAGGGCAGGGGCGGCGCGCACAGGCGCGTACCGCGACGGAAGGTCCGCGCGCCGTAAAGGGGGGCACCATGTCGCCGGCCATGACCTAACATGAGGACTTGTCCCGCCTGCGCTTCCCTTGTGCGGGCTCTCGACGGCAGGAGGTCGCCATGGCTTTCTTCGCAAAGGCTGCGATTGCGCAGGTTCGTGTCGCGACGGGCGCCGCACTGGCCCTGGCGATGCTGGCAGGGTGCGGAGGCGGTGGGGGCGAAGATGGCGGGACCGCCATCCCGCAGCCCGAGGTCGCGACGGCCCGCGACGGCACGCTGCGCGCGACGCTGCGGCAGGCGCCGGCCACCATCACGGTGGCCGGCAAGACCTTCACCTCCAATGTCTTCAACGACACCTATGTGCCGCCGGTATTGAAGCTGCGGCGCGGCGAGCGGCTCGAGCTGACGCTGCGAAACCGCATCGGCAAGGCCGACGTGCAGATCGACGGCCCCGAGGAGACCAACCTCCACTATCACGGCATGTCGATCTCGCCGAAGGCGCCGGCCGACGACATCTTCCTGCATATCGCCAGCGGCGCGGACTACCAGTACAGCTGGCAGGTTCCGGCCACGCACCCGCAGGGCAGCCATTGGTATCACCCGCATCCGCATGGGCTGGTCGAGCCGCAGATACTGAGCGGCATGTCGGGCATGCTGGTGATCGACGGCGTGCTGGATCATTTCCCGGCCTTCGCACGGCTGCCGGAACGCTACTTCCTGCTCAAGGACATCCAGTTGCCCGGCGCCGACGACAGCGCGCCGCTGACCAAGACCATCAACGGCGTGCTGGGCGGCGTGCTGCGCATGCGGCCCGGCGAGATGCAGGTCTGGCACCTGGGCAATGTCGGCGCCGACGCCTACTTCCATGTCGCCATCGATGGCGTGCCGCTGTGGGAGCTGAGCCGCGACGGCAATCTGCGCGCGGGGCCAGAACGCAATGCGTCGCTGTTCCTGCCGCCTGGCGCGCGCTCGACCGCGATCATCCAGGCGCCCGACGTGCCGGGGCGTTATGCGATCCGCACGCTGGCGGTCGATACCGGCCCGCAGGGCGACCCCAATCCCGAGGTCCAGCTTGCCACGCTGATCGTCGAGGGGCCGCGGCATGAGAGCGCCTCGCTGCGCGCCGCGCTGGCAGACCCGGCGGTCGATGTCGATACGCTGACGCCGGCGCAGGTCGCCGCAATGCCGATCACGCGCCGCCGCACGGTGGTCTTCTCGGAATCCGCGGACGGCAATACGTTCTTCATTGACGGCAAGCAGTACGACCCGGCCCGCGACGATGTCACGGTCAACCTGGGCGATGTGGAAGAGTGGACCGTGCAGAACGTCAGCGGCGAGCGCCACGTCTTCCATATCCACCAGCTCGACTTCCTGGTGACCTCGATCAATCAGCAGGACGTTGACGAGACCGGCCTGCGCGATGTCGTCGACCTGCCGTACCAGCAGAACGGCGTGCCGGGCGAGGTCAAGATCGTGATCCCGTTCACCAACCCGCTGATGGTCGGCCGCTTCGTGTTCCACTGCCATATCGTCGGACACGAGGACGGCGGCATGATGGCCAATGTCGTGGTGCTGGGGCCGGGACAGACCACTGCAGCGCCGGCCAGGATGCGCATGGTGACACCAGCAGGGTCAGCAAGATCGGCGAACGCGACTTTCCTTTCGCGCTGGCTGGGCACGCCCGCTCGGACGCGGACGCCGTGGGAGGAGGCGGTGTGCCGGTCGCCCCAGGCGAATGCGGCGGCGGGCGGCGTGGTGGCGCGGCTGCGCTGAGATCGGTGCGCGCATCCCACATGCGCTGACCGCGTATCGAAATCCGAAACGCTTCGTTTGTCATGGCGGCCTGTCGGGCTATCGTCGGGGCTACTCGATTCCCGATCCCCGATCCATCAAGCCATGACGCTTCCGATCCTGATTCAAGGGCTGCGACGCCTGCGCGCCCTGCGTGGCCTGGCGGCGCTCGCCATCGTCTGCGCTGCCGCGGCGGCATCCGGTGCCGCGCTGGCGCAGGCCGCCACCGACACCCTGCGCATCGGCTATCAGAAGTCCGCCAGCCTGCTGGTGCTGCTCAAATCGCAGCAGTCGCTCGAGCGCCGGCTGGCGCCACTCGGCACCACGGTCAAATGGGTGGAGTTTCCGGCCGGCCCGCAATTGCTGGAAGGGCTGAACGTGGGCGCCGTCGATGTCGGCTTCGTCGGTGAAGCGCCGCCGATCTTCGCGCAGGCGGCCGGCGCCGACTTCGTCTATATCGGCTTCGATCCCGCCGCGCCCGAGGCCGAGGCCATCGTCGTGCGCCGCGATTCGCTGCTGCGCTCCGTGGCCGATCTGAAAGGCAGGAAGGTCGCGTTGAACAAGGGATCGAACGTCCATTACCTGCTGGTCAAGGCGCTGGAGAAGGCGGGGCTGAAGATTAGCGATATCCAGCCGGTGTATCTGGCGCCGGCGGACGCGCGAGCGGCCTTCGAGCGTGGCGCCGTCGATGCCTGGGTCATCTGGGACCCGTTCCTGGCCGCCGCGGAAAAGCAGGTCGGCGCGCGCGTGCTGGCCGATGGCCGCGGCCTCGTCAACAACTACGCCTACTACCTTGCGGCGCGGCGCTTTGCCACGCAGAAGCCGCAGATCGTCGAGGCGCTGTTCGATCAGCTGTTGCGAGAGGGCCAGCGCCTGAAGGCCGATACCCGTGCCGCGGCGGCGCTGATCGCCCCGCAGCAGGGGCTCGACGTCGACGTCGTCGAACGCACGCTGAACCGCAGCGAGTTCGGTGTCGCGCCGCAGACCCCGGCCGTGGCCGCGCAACAGCAGCAGATCGCCGATACCTTCCATGCGCTGAAGCTGATCCCGAAGCCGATCCGCATCGCCGACGCGCTGCCCGCCAGGCGAGACGCCGTCGCACAGCGTGCGGCGAACGCCGGAGATGCCCGATGAAAGTCCTGTGGTTCCTGCCCACGCACGGCGACTCGCGCTACCTGGGCACCGCCCGGGGCGCGCGCGCCGCGACCTTCGACTACTTCAAGCAGGTGGCGATCGCCGCCGACAGCCTCGGCTACGAGGGCGTGCTGCTGCCGACCGGTCGCTCCTGCGAGGACTCGTGGATCCTGGCCTCGAGCCTGATCGATGCCACGCGGCGGCTCAAGTTCCTGGTGGCGCTGCGTCCGGGCCTGATGCAGCCCTCGCAGACCGCGCGCATGGCCGCGACGCTGGACCGCTTGTCGGGCGGGCGGTTGCTGGTCAACCTGGTCACCGGCGGCGATCCGGAAGAACTGGAGGGCGACGGCCTGTTCCTGTCGCATCGCGACCGCTATGCGCTGTCGCGGGAATTCCTGACGATCTGGCGCGAGATCCTGGCGCGCAGCCACGATGGCGAGGCCTTCGACTTTGCCGGCGAACATCTGCGCGTCGAGGGTGCGAAGGCGCTGTATCCGCCCATCAGCCGGCCCTATCCGCCGCTGTTCTTCGGCGGCTCGTCGCCCGAGGCGCACGATCTTGCCGCCGCGCAAGTCGATACCTATCTGACCTGGGGCGAGCCGACCGAGGCGGTGGCGCACAAGATCGCCGACGTGCGGGCGCGCGCCGCCGCGGTCGGCCGCGAGCTGCGCTTTGGCATCCGGTTGCACGTGATCGTGCGTGAAACCGAGGACGAGGCCTGGCGCGCGGCCAGCGAACTGGTGTCGCATCTGGACGAGGAGATCGTCGCCGCGGCCCAGCGCAAGTTCGCCGCGATGGATTCGGTCGGGCAGCGCCGCATGGCGCAGTTGCATGGCGGCCGCTTCAACAAGCACGATGTCCGCCAGGGGCTGGAGATCGCACCGAACCTGTGGGCCGGCGTGGGGCTCGTGCGAGGCGGTGCCGGTACCGCGCTGGTGGGCAATCCCGAGCAGGTGGCCGCACGCATCCAGCAATACGCCCAGCTCGGTCTCGAGTACTTCATCCTGTCCGGCTACCCGCATCTGGAAGAGGCGCACCGCTTCGCCGAACTGGTGTTTCCGCTGCTGCCGCTGGCCCAACGCGAGGCCACCGAGCGCGTGCTGACCGGACCGTTCGGCGAGATCGTCGCCAATACCTTCGTGCCTTCGAGCGCCGCGCAGGCGGCCACGAAGGGGGGCACGCAGGGCGCCAATCTGTCCGCGAGCTGAACGCCATGTCGAATTCATCGAAAAGCGGTGCCGCGCTGGCGGCCGACTTCCATGCGGGCGCGCCCGCGCGCGCGCTGCTGCCCCAGGGTTGGGCGGCATCCGCGCTGCGGCGCGGCTTGCCGTGGCTGGTGCCGGCGCTGATCCTGCTGCTGTGGGAGCTGGCCTCGCGCAGCGGCTGGCTGTCGAGCCGCGTCCTTCCCGAGCCGCTGGCCGTCGTCGCTGCCTTCCGCACGCTGGCGCTGTCCGGCGAGCTGTGGCAGCACACCGCGGTCAGCGCGTGGCGCGCCCTGGCCGGGCTGGCGATCGGCGGCGGATTGGGGCTGTTGCTCGGGCTGCTGAACGGCACCTTCCGCAGCGCCGAGACGCTGCTCGATTCGAGCCTGCAGATGGTGCGCAATATTCCCGCGCTGGCGCTGATTCCGCTGGTGATCCTTTGGTTCGGCATCGACGAGGCCGCCAAGCTGTTCCTGGTGGCGGTCGGCGTGTTCTTCCCGATCTATCTGAACACCTTCCATGGGATCCGCTCGGTCGACAAGGGCCTGATCGAGATGGCGCGCAGCTACGGGCTGTCCGGCTGGGCGCTGTACTGGCAGGTGATCCTGCCGGGTGCGCTGCCGTCGATCCTGGTCGGGCTGCGCTTCTCGCTGGGTCTGATGTGGGTGCTGCTGATCGTCGCCGAGACGATTTCCGCGCAGGCCGGCATCGGCTACCTGACGATGAACGCGCGCGAGTTCCTGCAGACCGACGTGGTGCTGGTCGGCATCCTGCTCTACGCGCTGCTGGGCAAGCTGGCCGACCTGCTGGCCAAGGGACTGGAGCGCTGGTGGCTGCGCTGGCATCCGGGCTATCAAGGCGCCGAACCGCCGAGCGCGACGAAGGCCTGAGCGCACTCGAGCCAACCACGAACGACCCTGCCGGAGTAGAACCGATGCATGCCACGCAACAACACTTGCCGCTGCGGCGCGCGGGCCGTGAGGCCAGCGAGTCCGATCCGCCGGCCGCGCCTCGGACCGCGGACGATCGCGGTGACCGGACCCCCCGTCCGCGCGGCACCGAGGTCGCGATCAGCGCCGTGCACAAGGCCTACGGCGGCCGCACCGTGCTGCAGCAGATCGACCTGCGCATCGCGCCGGGCGAGTTCGTCGCGATCGTCGGCCGCAGCGGTTGCGGCAAGAGCACGCTGCTGCGTCTGGTCGCCGGACTCGAAGGCCCCAGCGCGGGGCGCATGGCGCTCGATGGCCGGCCGCGGGACGGCCATGACGACGGCACCCGCATCATGTTCCAGGACGCGCGGCTGCTGCCGTGGAAGCGCGTGCTCGACAACATCGCGCTGGGCCTGCCGGGGCGCGAAGGCCGCGAACGCGCGCGCGAGGCGCTGGCCCAGGTCGGGCTGGCCGAGCGTGCCGACGACTGGCCCGCGGTGCTGTCCGGCGGCCAGCGCCAGCGCGTCGCGCTGGCCCGCGCGCTGGTGCATCGGCCGCGGCTGCTGCTGCTCGACGAGCCGCTTGGCGCGCTCGATGCGCTGACCCGTATCGAGATGCAGCAGCTGATCGAGCGCCTGTGGCTCGCGCACGGCTTCACCGCGCTGCTGGTCACGCACGATGTGGCAGAGGCCGTCGCGCTGGCCGACCGCGTGGTGCTGATTGAAGACCACCGCATCGCCTTCGACGAGCGCGTGCCGTTGCCGCGCCCGCGCAGCCACGGCGCGCCGGCATTCGCCGCGATCGAGGAGCGCGTGCTGCGGCGGGTGCTGCGGCAGCCCGCGTCCGAATCCCCTGACAACGACGCGCGGACCCGCGCATTGGCAACGCACTGATGAACATCGTCGGCATTCTCGGCAGTCCCTCCACGCCTTCGCGTTCGGCCTACCTGCTGGAGCTCGCGCTCTCGCGGCTGGACGCCTTCACGTCCTCCTACCGCTCGATCCGGCCGCGCGACCTGCCGGCCCAGGCGCTGACGCAGGCGGACTTCGGCGATGCCCGCCTGCAGGAGGCGGTGCGCGCGGTCGGTGAATCGCAGCTGGTGATCGTCGCCACGCCGATCTACAAGGCCTCGTACAGCGGCGTGCTGAAGGCCTTCCTCGATCTGCTGCCGCAGGACGGCCTGCGCGACAAGACCGTGCTGCCGCTGGCCACCGGCGGCAGTCCCGCGCATCTGCTGGCGCTGGACTATGCGCTCAAGCCGGTGCTGTCGGCGCTCGGCGCGCGCGACATCCTCGACGGCATCTATGCGACCGACCAGCAGCTGCCATCGCGTCCCGAGGGCGGGTACACCGCGACGGGCGACATCGTCGAACGGCTCGACCGCTCGGTGCAGCGTGTCGCCGCGCGGGCGCGCGAACGGCAAGAGCGCGAGGCCGAACTGGCCCGTGCCGCGACGTCTTCGGCGATCAGCGAACCGTGGCCGGCCGAGCGCGTGCGCTGGTCCGTCTGACTTCGAATCAATCCGCTATTTCATCCAGGAACCCGTCATGACGATTCATGCCATCAACGTACGCAACCAGTTCCGCGGCAGGATCCGCGAAATCATCGAGGGACCGGTGGTGTCCGAGATCGATGTCGAAACCGCCGGCGGGCTGGTGGTGACCTCGGTCATCACGACGCGCTCGGTCAAGGAGCTCGAGCTCGCGGTCGGCAAGGAAGTGATCGCGCTGGTCAAGTCGACCGAAGTGTCGATCGCGACGCTATGACGCAAGGGAAGAGCGGCATGCAAGAGACGCGGCGACGGCTGTTGCTGACGGCGGCCGGCATTGCGGCATGGACGCTGGCCGGCACGGCACGCGCACAGACGGGCGGCAAGCCGGAAACGGTGCGGATCGGCTATCAGAAGTCGTCGACGCTGATGATCCTGCTGAAGTCGCGTGGCACGCTGGAGAAGGCGCTAGCACCGCTGGGCGCCTCGGTGTCGTGGCACGAATTCACCTCGGGCCTGCCGCTGCTCGAGGCGCTCAATGTCGGGGCATTGGACCTCAGTGCCGACGTCGCCGACGCGGTGCCCCCGTTTGCGCTCGCGGCGGGAGCGAAGCTGACCTACTACGCGATCGAGACGCCGTCGCCGACGGCGCAGGCGATCGTGGTGCCGCGCGACTCGTCGCTGACGTCCATCGCGCAATTGAAGGGCCACAAGGTCGCCTTCGCCAAGGGCGCCGGCGCGCACTACCTGCTGCTGGAGGCGCTGGCGCGCAATGGGCTGTCGATGCGCGATATCGAACCGGCGTATCTGACGCCGGCCGATGCGCGCGCCGCGTTCGAGCGCGGCAACGTGTCGGCCTGGGTCATCTGGGACCCGTTCCTCGCGGCCGCGCAGCGCCAGGCGCAGGCGCGCGTGCTGGCCGACGGCACCGGCCTGGCCAGCTATCGGCGCTTCTATCTGGCAGCCAGCGACTTCGCACGCCGACGCGCCGATGTACTGGCCACCGTGTTCGATGCGCTCGCGCAGGCAGGAGAGTGGGTCAAGGCCAATCCCGCGGCGGCGGCCGAATGGCATGCGCCGTTGATCGGCCTGGACGCGGCCACCGTCGAGATCGCCAACCGGCGCCGCAGCTACCGGCTGCAGGCGGTCGACGCGCCGGCGCTGGACGAGCAGCAGCGCATCGCCGATGCCTTCCACGCGCAGCAGATCATTCCGCGAAAGGTGGTGGTCGGCGCTTCGCCGGTGTGGCGGCGGCAGGCCTGAACAACGCTTGCACACCGGTGCAGATCGAGGGCTTGGCATTCGGACAACCGGTGTACTAACCTCGTTCTACGTTCCGGTGAACCGGGTTTACCCCCGGGCCGGAACGGCGCCATCGAAGGCGCGCACGCGGGGGCGCATGCCCTTGCCCTTTGTCATCCACTTCGCAATCCTCATGTGGCCATGCCCGGCAGGAATGATCCGCGCTGGCCAACACAGACTCGAACGATGACCGGCACCGTCCAGGTCCCGCGTCATCCTTCACGAGCGCGCATGGCGCAGCATGCCGATGCCGCCTTTGTCCGCGACCTGTCCTTGTAGTCGCGTGGGGACTTCCCCGGCAAGACGCTGGCTTCGGATGACCTGCGACGAAGAGGCGCGCGCGTGTCCGCATTGCGCGGCTTTGCGAGGCTTCACGCGGCTTCACGCTTCACGTATTCGCCCGGCAGGCCGCCCCTTTCCGCCTCTGTCCGATTCCGCCCAGCGTCGTGACCCTGTTGGCGCTTCCGTGTCCGTCTTCGCGACGGCAGGGGCGGCGCTCGTCTATTCGACGCCGAGGTAATCATGAGCAATGTTCCTCTTCGCATTCCCGGTGGCATCGGCCGATGCCTCGTGGCCGTTGGCACCGCGTCGGTGCCCTTGCTGCTGGCGGTCGCGCCGGCCCACGCGCAGACGCCTGCGGGGCCCGCGCCCACGCCCCATACGCAGGAAGCCAAGGACCCGACCAGCAACTTCACCGCTCGCTGGACGCGCGCCGATGCGCGCCAGATCATGGCGATGTCATCGCCCAACGTCAGCCCCGGGCAGAACTCGCTGCCGCTGCATCTGACGATGCCGGACATACCGGCCAATTTCCCGCAGACCAACGATCGCGTGTGGGTCTGGGACACCTGGCCGCTGACCGATGCGAGGGCCAACCAGTACAGCTACAAGGGCTGGGAAATCATCTTCTCGCTGACCGCCGATCGCAATGCGGGCTATACGTTCGACGACCGGCATATCCACGCGCGCATCGGCTACTTCTATCGCCGCGCCGGCATTCCGGCCTCCCGGCGGCCCGCGAACGGCGGCTGGATCTATGGCGGCCACCTGTTCCCGGACGGATCGAGCGTGCGGATATTCGGCGGTGTGCCGATGACCCACAACGCCGAATGGTCCGGCTCGACGCGGATCATGCCGGATGGCCGCATCGTCGTGTTCTATACCGCGACGTCGTTCAATCGGTCGAGCCCGTCTGGCGGCAATATCACGCCGCCGATCGCGATCATCGCAAAGGCGGAAGGGCGCGTGGAAGCGGATCACAATGGCGTGCGCCTGACCGGCTTCAATGACCATATGAAGCTGCTGGAGCCGGACGGCACCTGGTACCAGACCGGCCAGCAGAACGAGTTCTTCTCGTTCCGCGATCCCTTCACCTTCGAGGATCCGGCCAATCCCGGCGTCACCTTCATGGTGTTCGAAGGCAACACCGCCGGCCCGCGTGGCGCGCGCACCTGCACCGAGCAGGACCTGGGCTACGCACCGAACGACCCGCATCGGGAAGACCTGAACGCGGTGATGGATTCCGGCGCGGTGTTCCAGAAGGCCAACGTGGGACTGGCGGTGGCGATCAACCGGCAATTGAGCCAATGGGTGTTCCTGCCGCCGATCCTGTCGGCCAACTGCGTCAACGACCAGACCGAGCGGCCGCAGATCTATATCAAGGACGGCAAGTACTACCTGTTCACGATCAGCCATCGTTCGACCTATGCCGCCGGGGTCGACGGCCCCGACGGCGTCTATGGCTTCGTCGGCAACGGCGTGCGCAGCGACTACCAGCCGTTGAACAATGGCAGCGGACTGGTGCTCGGCAATCCCACCGACATGAACCGTCCGCGCGGCGAGCCGTTCGCGCTCGATCCGACGCAGAACCCGCGCACCTTCCAGTCGTATTCGCACTACGTGATGCCGGGCGGGCTGGTCGAGTCCTTCATCGATGCCATCGGCCCGCGGCGCGGCGGCTCGCTCGCGCCGACGGTGCGCATCGACATCCAGGGCGCCAACACGGCAGTCGATCGGAACTATGGCGTCAATGGCCTCGGCGGCTATGGCGACATCCCGGCCAACCGCGAGGCGTTGTTCAGCTTGCGCGGCGTGCTGATCGGCGATCTCGTGCGCCGGCTGTTCGATTGACGGAGGCGGCCATGCGAAGAATCGCTCGTTTGCCACGCATGCTGCCGGCCGCCGCGCCGCTGCTGTTGATAGCGCTGGCGGTGGCGGGATGCGGAGGGGGCTCGCCGGACGAGGGTGCACGGCTGAGCGAGGCGGCGCAGCGCGCGCTGGCCGATGCTCCGCCGACCGCGCCGCCGGATACGGTATCGGCGGCAGAAAGCGTGGCCCAGGGCGCTGAGGGCGCGGCCGAAGGCGTGATCGAAGGCGAGGGTCCCGAAACGGCCGGCCCGCCGCCCGTCGCGCCCCATCCGACCCGCCTGATGATCCTGGAAGATGGACTGTACGCCCGTGACGCCGGCGACAACTGGAAGAAGTACGAGAACGGGAGCTGGGTGTCCGTGCACGCGCCGCAGCTTCCGCCGGGCATGCAGTAGCGTGCCGCCGGCCCGGGTCGGTCCTGTCAGCTCTTCAGCGCCTTCGGCTCCAGATGCCACAGCGTGCGGTCGCTGGTCGATACGGCGACCGCGCCGTGGGCCAGCGCGCTGCGGATGTCGTCCTGGTTGCAGACAAAGCCCGAGGTGACGATCGGAGGCAGCCCCTTGCGGTCCGCCTCGGGCAGATGTGCCAGCATCGGCGCCGGCATGATCTGCACGAGATTCGGGTCGCTTTGCTCCAGCGCCTTGACGCTGCGCGGCCAGGTCGAGCGGTCGGTCACGAAGACCTTCTGCATGGTCACCATGCCGGCGCGGTTGGCGCGCTGGATGGTGGCCACGCGGGTCGAGACCAGGCTCGCCACGCCGATGTCGGCCAGGTAGTCGACGCCGCCCTTGTCCTGCGACAGCCCTTCGCAGCTGTCGATATTGACGATGACGTATTTGCCGGCCTGCGTCAGCGTGGCGATCACCGGCTGCAGCTTGCGCAGCTCGACGTTGGCGACGATCGACACCTCGGCCGCACTGTCGACGAAGGCGCCGACCTGTTCGACCCCGTACAGCGTGGCAATGACGGGATGCCGCATCAGGCGTGCACCGAGGGATTTATCCATGGCGTCTATCGGGCTTCGTGGGAAAGGGCGTCGGTCAGGCCCAGCTTCCCGGGGTTCAGGATGTTGTGCGGATCGAGCGCGCGCTTGACGGCCTCGAGCAGCGGGAACGCGCTGCCCAGCGACGGCGCCATGTACGGAGCGCGCAGCAGGCCGATGCCGTGATGGTGGCTCAGCGCGGCATTGTATTGAATCAGCACCGCGTTGGCCGCATCCCAGGCGGCGCGATACCAGCGTTGCCGGTCCTCGACCGCGACCTCGCCGCGCAGCGAGAAGTACAGGCAGGCGCCGTCGATATAGGCGTGCGACTGATGCGCGGAGCCCGCCAGCGTGCCCGGCACCGCATTGATCGCGGCGACCACGTCGCGATAGATATCGGCCAGCGCGCTCCACGGCCCGCACATCTCCAGCGTATCGGCGACGAAGCCCGGGCTGCGCTTGAAGCCCTCGGCGCTCTTGCCGGTCAGGTAGCGCGTATCGAGCCAGCGTTCGAAGATCGCGTCGCTGTCCAGCGGTTCGCCGAGCTCGCGGCACACGCGTTCGCTGATCGCCATCACTGCCTCGACCACCTCGGGCGCGCCTTCGTCGGCGACCAGCAGCACATTGGTGTCGGGCAGGCCGAACTGCACGCCGCTCTCCAGTTCGTCGTAGAGCCGTAGCGCGGCCGGATTGCCGCCTTGCTGCAGGATCTGCCGGCAGGCCTCCAGGCCGATCGCGAACGTCTTGAAGCCATAGGCAATGGCACGGCCGTGGTCCGGCAGCCGATGCAGCTTCAGCCGTACGCGGACGATCACGCCCAGCGTGCCCTCCGAGCCGATGAACAGCTGCTGCAGGTCCGGCCCGAGCGCCGCGCGCGAATAGCCGCCGACGGTGACGAGCCGACCGTCGGCCAGCACCACGTCCATGCCGAACACCATGTCCTCGATCTTGCCGTAGCGCGTCGACAGCTGGCCGGCGCCGCGGCACGCGACCCAGCCGCCGACGGTGCTGATGGCGTAGGACGACGGCCAGTGGCCCATCGTCATGCCGTATTCGCGCTGGATGGTCTGCTCGAAGATGTCGCCGAACATGCCGGCCTCGACCTCGACGATCTGGCTGTCCCGATCGAAACCGAGCAGCCGGTTCAGGCCGCAGACGTCCAGCACGATGCCGCCGCGCACCGGCAGCGCGGCGCCGGTGACATTGCTGCGGCCGGCGGACACCGTCACCGGGATGGCACGCTCGCTGGCGATGCGCATCACCGCCTGCACCTGCTCGACGGTGGACACGCGCACGATCGCCGCGCGCGGCGTGGCGGGCTTGCCGGCGGTCTCGGTCATCATCGAACCGGCCCACCAGTCGCGCGTCCACGCGACCACGCTGCCGGTATCGGTCAGCACCTCGTCGGCGGCCTGCCGCAGCGCCGCGAGCGCCGCGGCGTCGACCGTCACGGCTTCGTGCTGCAGCCCCGGCTCATCGGGCGTCTGCGCGATGGTGGCGGCGTAGCCTGGCGGCGTGTGCGCGCCCACCACGTAGTTGCCGCGGTTGTAGCCGCGCTTGATGGCTTCCTTGCTGATCATGCTGCATCTCCCATGAGTACGGATTTTTCGACGGCAATGGCGTCCAGGTAGTCCCCGACCTGCCGTGCCACGGCCCCCTCGGACAATCCGAGTTCGGCCTGCAGAAGCTGGCCCACGCGCGCGGCGGCACGCGCGGAGGCGTCGCGCGCCATCAGGCGGGCGCGCATGCGGCGCGACAGCACGTCGTCGACGGTCGCCGCGAGCTCGTGGCGGGCCGCGTAGACGACCTCGGCCTCGGTGTAGGGCAGGCCCTCGACGATTGGCCGCGCGAGGCGCGGATCGGCCTGCAGGAGGTCGCTGACGAAGCGCGCCTCGGTGCCGTAGCGCTCGCCGAGATGGGCGGACAGGCCGCCCGAGGCGACGATGGCCTGCGCGTCGTAGCCCGCCGCGCCCAGCAGCCAGGCCGATTTCGTGCGGCAGGCCGCGCGCTTGCCGATGACCTTCTGCGCCGCGTCGATCGTCTGCTCGGCCATATGGCGCGAGGTCGTCAGCTTGCCGCCGACCACGGTCACCAGCCCGTCGTCGGCGATGCGGATGTCGTGATCGCGGGGAATCTCCAGCGTCTTGCCGCCGGGCGGGGCCACCAGCGGGCGGCATCCCGCGATGCTGCCGACCACGTCCTCGGGCTGCAGGTCGGTCTTCAACGCCGAGCGTGCCCCCTCGAGCAGGAAATCGAGCTCGCGGCGCGTGCACAGCACGTTGTCGAGATCGCCCTCGTAGTCCTCGTCCGTGGTGCCGAGGTAAGAGACGTTGCCCCAGCGCGTGATGGTGGCGCGGCGATTGCGGCCCGGCACCGGGATCGTCACCGTGCAGTCGTTGCGGATCTTCAGCCAGGGGATCGCGACGTGGACGCCCTTGGCGGGCCGGATATGCAGCGTCTTCGCTTCGCCGGCCTTGCGCCCCGTCCAGTCGCGCAGCCAGACGCCGGTCGCCATCACGACCACGCCGGCGCGCACGCGGATCTCGCGTTCGCCGGCCTGGACGATCGCGCCGTCGACCTTGCCGCGCCTGTCGCGCGTGATCTCGGCCACGCGGGCGTGGTTGACCACGGCGGCGCCATGGAAGGCCGCGGTGCGCGCGATATTGAGCGTCAGCCGGGCGTCGTCGACGCGCGCGTCGAAGTACATGAAGCCGCCGGTCAGGTATTGCTCGTTGAAGGTCGGGCAGTGCGAGAGCACCTCGGCCTTGGTCAGCTTCTGGTGCAGGATGCCCTCGCGCCAGCCGCCGGCCAGGTCGTAGGTCCACAGCAGGCTGTCGAAGGCCTTGGCCAGGCGTTTGTCGAACACGCCGTCCCGCTCCATCACCGGAAACAGGAACGGCAGCCGCTGCACGAGATGCCGTGCATTGCGGCGCAGCCGCTGGCGCTCGAGCAGCGAATGGCGGACCAGGCGGAGATTGCCGTGCTCGATATAGCGCAGGCCGCCGTGCACCATCTTCGACGACTTGGACGAGGTGCCCGAGGCGAAGTCGTCCTTCTCGACCAGGGCGACGCGGTAGCCGCGCAGCGCGGCATCGAGCGCGGTGTACGCGCCGGTGACGCCGCCGCCGACCACCAGCACGTCGAACGGCTCGCCGTGCAGCCGGTCGAGCTGCTCCTGACGATCCAGCCGCAGGGGCTCGGTGCTGGCCATGGCGGCACGCGCGCGGCCGGCGCTTCGGGATGGCAGAACCATCATGCTGATTGCTTCTCCTTGTTGTTGGCGGGCGATGAAGCGGTGGCGCGGGCGTGGGCCTGCGCGTGGACATGGGCGACGGCATCGACGTGCTCCAGCTCCGATGCGACACGCGCATGCCACAGGGAACGGCGCTGCTCGCGCTCGTCGGCGCCGATCGCGGGCTCGAACACCGCGTCGGCGGCGGTGGTGGCGCGGGCCTGCCGCAGGTCGTCCCACAGCAGGCCGGACGAGCCGGCAAGGAAGGCGATGCCGCGCAGGCTGGCGCGGTCGGTCTCCTTCATGCGCAGGATCGGCAGGCCGGTCAGGTCGGCCTGCATCTGCAGCAGCGCGTCGCTGCCGGACAAGCCGCCGCCGACCAGCAGGCTCGATACCTCGACGCCTGCCATGTCGCGGTTCGCCTCGATGCACGAGCTGACCGAATGGGCGATGCCGTCGAGGATCGCGTAGGCGATCTCGGCCTGCGTGGTCGCCATCGAGATGCCGTTCAGCGCCGCGCGCGCGGCCGGCTCCATGCGCGGCACGCGCAGGCCGGTCAAGGCGGGGATGAAGGTCACGCCGCCGGCGGAAGACACGCCGGCCGCCAGCGCGCTGATCTGGCGGGCGTCGTCGAACCAGCGCAGCTTGTCGCAGATCCAGTTCAGTGCCGAGCCGGTGGTGGCGACGAACGTCTCGACCGAGAAGTGCGACTGGCCGCCGTGGCGGCGCGCGGTCATCGTCAGCGTGCTGTCGGAGCGGCCCATCGCTGGCGGCAGCGTGGGGCCGACAATCAGGTCGACGAAGCTGCCGGTGCCGTGCAGGCACATCGATTGGCCGGCGTCCAGGCAGCCGAGACCGACCGCACCGGCCAGCTGGTCGCCGGCGCAGGCGAGGATCGGCACGTCGATGCCGAGCAGGTCGGCACGCGTGCGGCCGAAGTCGTCGGCGTCCTGCCGCAGCGCGGGCAGCAGCTCGGCGGGAAAGCCCAGCGCATCGAGCCAGTCGAGCCGATAGCGGTGCTCGGCAAGCACATAGGCGCTGCACGAGGTGGCGTTGGTCGGCGTCGTCACGACGGCGCGCTCGCTCGACAGATGCCAAAGCAGCCAGCTGTCGATCGTGCCGAAGGCGAGCCGCCGCGCGCGCCACGCATCCGCGATCGCCGGCGTCTCGCGCAGATGCCGCGCGGCCCACAGATAGGGCGAGCGCACGCCGGCCGGGCGGCCGACGGTGGGCCGCAGTTTCGCATCCCAGTCGGCGGCAAGGCGATCCAGTTCGGCGGCGTAGCGCGTGTCCTGCCACACCATCGCGGGCACCAGCGCGCGGCCCGTGGCGGTATCCCACAGCACCGCGGTGGCGCGCTGCGTCGCGATGGCGAGCGCCACCACGCGCAGTCCTTGACGATCGGCGTGAGCCAGCGTCGCGCGGCACACCGCCAGCGTCTTGTCGAGCAGCACGTTTGCATCCTGCTCGACCACGCCGGGGCGCGGCGAATCGACGTTCAGCGTCGTGTATTCGAGGCACGAGACATGGCCGTCCGCGCCGACCAGCGCGGCACGGGTGCCGGAGGTGCCTTCGTCGATGGCGAGAATGACGTCGGTGGTGCGGGTCATGGCCGGGACTTCTCGATGGCGGGATTCAGGAAGGGCGAGGCCGCATCCGCGTCGCCGCGGAACTGCGGGGCATCGGCCTCGTTGTCAGGATGGACGGCCGTGCGGGTCGGATCCCAACGGATCGCAAAGCAGATCACGCTGGCAACCAGCGGCACCACCGACAGGATCAGGAAGGTCTTCTCCAGCCCGTACTCGGCGCGGAACAGCGGGAAGACCAGCAGGCCCAGCGCGGCGCCGATCGCGCCGAGCGCGCCGATCACGCCGTTGGCGCCGGCGCGCAGTTCGCTGCGGAAGGACAGCGAGGACAGGCTCTTGCCGTTGGCGCCCGGGCCGCCGGAATGGAACAGGATGAACAGCGACGGCACCACCACCGCGACCCACAGCGGCATCTTGCCGTTGAACAGGCCCAGCACCAGCAGCATTGCGAACACCGCGGCAAAGCCGAAGGCGGAGGCGCGGCGCAGGCCCAGCTTGCGGCCGATCGTCGGCGACAGGAAGCCGCCGACGATGCCGCAGACGTTGAAGACGAGCGCGCCGATGGTCGCGTAGACGAAGTCCTTGCCGAACAGCGCGGCGCTGATCAGCGGCAGGTACCAGCCGATCGCGAAATACTGGATCGACTGACCGATCTGCACGGTCGCAGCCAGGATCGTGCGCGGCAGATAGATGCCGCGGAAGATCAGCAGCACATTGGCCAGGCCGCGGCGGGCCTGGTTCAACACCGGAATGCGTTCGGCCGGCGGCGCAGCGGTGAAGGGCCGGCCATAGATGCGCGTCATGGCCTGCGCGGCGGCGTCGAGCCGTTCCTTGCGGGCGAGCCAGGTCGGGCTCTCGACCAGGAACAGCAGCTGCAGCACCAGGATCGCCACGCCGAAGATCGCGGTGGCCGCCACCGAGTAGCGCCAGATCGCGTCGCCGACCTGCCACGAGTGGAACAGCAGCGCCAGCAGCAGATTGGTGCAGACGGCCGTGTACCACATGCCTTGCCAGGTATTGAGCCGGCTCTTGAGCTTGACCGGCGTGAACTCGGCCAGCACGGCCATCGCGATGGCGAAGTCGATGCCGTAGGCGGCGCCGACAAAGAAGCGGCCGACCAGGATCACTTCAAAGGTCGGCGCGAATACGACCAGCACGGCGCCGACCACGGCCAGCACCTTGGCCAGCACCAGCGGGCGCACGCGGCCCCAGCGGTCGGCCATCCAGCCGCCGATCGGATTGAACGCGATCGCTACCCACGAGGCGAACGAGGTCAACAGCGCGACCTGTGCCGGGGCGAGCGCGAGATCGCGCGTCATCGGCCCCAGGCCGGCGCTCAATGCGGAATTGGAAAAGGCGTCGAGAAACAGTCCACCGAGTGCGAGCCACCAGATCAGGCCGGCTCTGCCCCGTATACCTGGACAGGAATCGATATAGGCGATGACATCGTCGATGCCACGAAGGCGGATGGCAGGCGCTTGCACGGCGGTCTCCTTTCATTGTTCTGTAAGAGGCCGCAGCAAACTGCACGCGCTAAGAGACCATCCTACAGATGGTCTCTTATCTGAATCTGCCCGGCCAATGTAGGCCGTCGGACTTGATCAGTCAAGCGGGAAAACCCTGCCGGCGCCATTTCGGGAACGGCGGGAAAGCCGGGATGTCGATCACGTATGCACGGCTCGGCGACGGCCGAGACGACACGTAGATGGAGGGCGACATGTCGCATCTGAACCCGGAACAACTGGCCGCGCTGCGCGGACGGCTGGACGCGCGCGAGCGGGAACTGGAGCCGCTTTATCAGCAGGGGCGCGACCGTCCATCCAGCAACCCGGCCAGGGAGCCGCAGGACCTCGTCGACACCGCCGAGGGCGTCAACGAGGAGCTCGACCGCGCCGCGTTGCAACAGCACTACCGCGGCGAACTGGACGACATCGCGCAGGCGCGCGAGCGCATGGATGCCGGCGAATACGGCGTCTGCCAGGACTGCGAGCAGGAGATTCCGTACGAGCGCCTGCTCGCCAATCCGACGGCAACACGCTGTGCGCCGTGCCAGGAACGGCGCGAGCGCACGTTCGCCACGTAGGCCGCCGGCTCGCGCCTGCCCGTGCACGCGAGCGGGAGCGCAAGTGGACGGCTGCCACCGCTCAGGCCATCACTGCCATCGCTGGTAGGGCCTGTCGCGCCTGCAGTTCCGCGGGCTTGATCTCGCCGAACGGCGACAGCAGCGCGGGATCGAAGGCACGCGGTGCGACGCCTTTCGCCACGCGCATCGGCCAATCGGGATTGGCCAGCGCGCCGCGGCCCAGCGCGACCAGGTCGGCGCCATCGGCCAGCGCGTCTTGCGCTCGCGCCGGATCGTGCAGGCTGCCGTTGGCGATCACGGTCAGATGCGGCGCGGCAAGCCGCGCATGCTGGACCAGCGTGCGCGTGTCGCCGGGGAAGGCAGGCTGCCAGGCCTCGAACTCCGTCACGTGTAGAAAGTCGATGCCCGTCGCGGCCAGCGTGCCGAACACGATCGCCGCGCCCTCGGCTCCCTCGGCCCACTTGTGCGTGAAGTCATTGACCTTGCCTTGCGAAATGCGCACGCCGACAGGAAAGGCGTCGCCGACCGCGGCACGGACGGCGCGCGCGGTCTGCTCGGCGAGCCGGATGCGTTGGCCGATGGCGCCGCCCCAGGCATCGTTGCGCCGATTGGTGTAGTCGGTCAGGAACTGGTCGAGCAGATAGCCGTTGGCGCCGTGGATCTCGATACCGTCGAAGCCGGCGATGTCCCTCGCCAGCCGGGCCGCCTCGGCGAAGCCGTCAATCGCCGCGTCGATCTCGTGCGGCTCGATCGCGCGGGGTGTGCGATAGGGCCCGTTGCCGCGATAGACGCCCATCTGCTTGCCCTTTGGCGTGATGGCGGACGGGCCCACCGTCTCGTCGCGGAAGCGATTGGCCTGCGACAGCGCGCCCGCGTGCATCAGTTGCACGAAGATGCGGCCGCCGGCATCGTGCACGGCGTCGGTGACCGCGCGCCAGGCGCGCGTCTGTTCGATGTCGGTCAGGCCGGGCTGCCCGGCATAGCCCTGCGCATCGGCGCGGTCGGTGTAGGTGCCTTCGGTGACGATCAGCCCGAAGCCGCCGCGCGCGAAGCCCGCGTAGTAGTCGACCATCACCGGCGTGGGTACGCCCTCGGGCGTCGCGCTGATGCGCGTCATCGGCGCGACGACGAGGCGGTTGGGCAGGGCGATGCCGTTGATATCGAGCGGATCGAACAGCGTCGGTCGTGCCTGGGCGTTCATGCCGGCTCTCCTTCGGCCACGGCGATGGCCTCGATCTCGATCAGCGCCTCGGGCGAATACAGGCTGGAGATCTCGACGATGGTGTCGGCCGGATAGGGCGCCGAAAACCATTTGCGGCGCAGCTCGACGATCTTGCCGAAGTTGTCCATCGACTTCAGGAAGATCGTGACCTTGGCCACGCGGTCCAGGCTCGAGCCCGCGGCTTCCAGCGCGCGTTGCAGGTTGCGGAAGGCCTGCTCGGCCTGCTTGTCGAAGTCGCCGCGGCCGACGATGTTGCCGTCGTCGCCGATCGCGGCCTGCCCCGAGATAAAGACCAGGTTGCCGACGCGGATGCCTTGCGACAGCAGGAACGGCGCGTACGGATCGGGGGTGGTGCGAACTTGTTCGAGCAGCATGGGGAGACTCCAGGGTAAAGTTGAGGGAATTTCATCCGTCAGGCGGCCATCGCAAACACTATCGCGTTGCCCCGCGGAGAATGGTCCCAGTATCGTGATCCCATGCAGAGCCGACAAATGGTCAAATCTCAGGATATGGATGAGTTTGGCTCATCCGTGACGACATCATGCGGCGCCTGCCTCCACTGAGCGCGCTGCGCGCCTTCGAGGCGGCCGCCAGGCGCATGAGCTTCAAGCGGGCGGCCGACGAATTGAACGTGACCGCGACGGCGATCAGCCACCAGATCCGTCTGCTGGAGCAATGGCTCGGGGTCAGGCTGTTCGAGCGCGAAACGCGCAAGGTCGACCTGACCGCGAGCGGACGGCTGCTGTTTCCGGCGATCCGCGACGGGCTCGATGGCTTCGAGCGTGCCGTAGCGGCGGTACAGCGGCAGCGCGCGGCCAATATCGCCACGCTGTCGTCGACGGTGGCCTTCGTCGCCAAGCGGCTCGCGCCGCGCGCAGGGTCGTTTCGCGCCGCGCATCCGGACTGGACGCTGCGGCTCGATGCGTCGAACGCCGTCGTGGACCTCGACAGCGATGCCGACGTGGCGATCCGCTATGGCGGCGGCTACTATCCGGGGCTGACGGTCGAGCCGCTGTTCCAGGACCGCTTTGCGCCGGTCTGCAGCCCGCACCTGAAGCTGTCGTCGCTGGCCGATCTGCGCGACGCCGAACTGATCCATTTCGAATGGGGCGCCGGCGTGCGGCAGGACCCGCGCGCCGCGGTCTGGCCGCACTGGCTCGAACGCGCGGGCGCCGACGGGGTCGACGGGTCGTCGGGGCTGTCCTTCACCGACGAGATCCACGCGATCCAGGCCACCATCGCGGGGCAGGGCGTCGGCTTGCTGAGCCTGACGCTGGTCGCCGAAGAACTGGCATCGGGCGTGCTGGTGCAGCCGTTCGAATTGTCGCTGCAGAGCTTCCGCTACGACCTGGTCTACAGCCCGCGCGCGGCAGAACGGCCAGCCACTCGGCTGGTGCGCGACTGGGTTCACGCCGAGTTTGGCGCCGTACCGCCGGAAACGGCCTTGACGCCCGGCTAGAATGGCGCGCATGCAATCTGAGCACTGCTGACAAACGGGCAACCGACGATGACGAGTACAGCGACGCCGGTGTTCTGGCGCGATCCTTCCCTGTCGTTTATCGAGGCGCGTTGGATCGAGGACGGCCGCCGCATCCGCTACGGCGCGCATTCGCACGAGACCTTCTCGATCGGTGCGGTGACCGGCGGCCGCAGCGTCTACGTCAGTGGCCGCATGCGCGCCGGTGTCGGTGCCGGGGCCGTCGTGCTGATGAATCCCGAAGAGGTGCACGCCTGCAATCCGCTCGACGATGCGCCGTGGTCGTATCGGATGCTGCATGTCGACGCCGGCTGGCTGGGCGCGCTGCAGCACGATCAGGGCTTCGACCGCAACAGCGACTTCCAGGCGTTTTCGACGCGGGTCAGCGACGATGCCGCGCTGCATCGCGCGTTGGGCCGCTTCCATGCCTTGCTGACGGACGAGGGCATCGAGCCGATGCGCAAGGAGGAGGCTGCCATTGCGTTTTTTTCGGAGGTGCATCGGCGTCTTCTGCCGGCGCTGAGGCCGCGGTCTTCCGATACCGGCGAGAACGGAGCGCATCGCCACTGGCCGGCATATCGGCTGCGGCGCGCCGCCGAATATATCGACGCCAATTTCGCGCGGCCGCTGCGGCTTGGCGATATCTGCGCCGCCGCGCAGTTGTCCGAATCGCATCTGATCCGCGCCTTCAAGCAGCACTATGGGCTGACGCCGCACGCCTATCTGGTCAATCGGCGCGTGCAGTACAGCCGCAGCCAGCTCAAGCGGGGCCGCGCGATTTCGGATGTCGCGCTGGAAGCGGGATTCGCCGATCAGGCCCACCTGCAACGGGTGTTCAAGCGAATGGTCGCCGCCACGCCGGCGCAATATCAGCGCATGCGCTGAGACCGGCTCGCGGCCGACGGGGCTTCAACGCTCGACCAGAAACAGGGCGCTGGCGACCAGCAGCAGCGCCATCGCGCGATTGAAGAGGCGCACGCGGCGCGCATCGCGCAGATAACCGCGCAGGAACGCCCCGGCATAGGCCCAGCAGGCGATCGACAGATAGCAGACCACGAAATAGATCGCCGCGAAGCGCCACACCTGTACGCCGGCGCCATCGGCCGCGTAGACGCCGATGCCGGCCACCGACGCCAGCCAGGCCTTGGGATTGAACCATTGCATCGCCGCGCCATACAGGAACGACGGCCCTTTGCCGCCGCCGCTCGCCTCGATTGCTCCCTCGTCGGTAGCCAGCTTCCACGCCATGAACAGCAGGAAGGCGATGCCGCCCCAGCGGATCGCCGTCGTCAACGCGGGCCACTGCGTCAGCAGTCGATGCATGCCCAGGCCGACCAACAGCAGCAGCACGGAAAAACCGACGGTCGCGCCGGTGACATGACGCAGGCTCGCGCGCAGGCCGTGCTGCGCGCCGGCGCTGAGCGCCACGATATTGACCGGCCCGGGCGTGATCGAGGAGACCAGGGCAAAGGCGGCCATGGACAGCAGCAGGGGCAGAGAGGCCATCGTTGCGCTCCGGATTGGACGATGGCGCATGCTAGAAGCGGCCATGGGCCGCTGTATTGAACAAAACTGCTTCGGCAAAAAAACGGGCTTCCGAAGAAGCCCGCATCAGTTCCGGCGTGTGCCGGGGTGGAGATCGATCAGGCGGGTACCTGCGTGCCGGCTGCCGCCGCCTCCTCCTTCGAGAACAGCCGTCTGGATGTCGCCACATGCCCCGCCAGCACTGGCCGCAGCACCATCAGCGCCAGGAAGGCCGCGATCAGGTCCATGGTGGCCACCGTGTACAGCACGGTGGACCAGGTGCCGGTTGCTTCCATGATCAGGTTGCCGATCGGCACGAACAGCGCGCCGATGCCCTTGGCGGTATAGAGCACGCCGTAGATCTTGCCGATGTGCTTGGTGCCGAAGGCATCCCCGGCCAGCGCGGAGAACAGCGAGTAGACCTCGCCCCAGGCCAGGAACACGACGCCGGACAGGATCAGGAAGGCATACGGGTTGTGGCCGAAATACCCCAGCGCGATGATGCCCATCCCCTCCAGCGAGAAGGCGATCACCATGGTTTTCTCGCGGCCGATATGGTCGGAGATCCAGCCGAACAGCGGACGCGAGATTCCGTTCATCACGCGGTCGAGCATCAGTGCCAGCGGCAGGGCGGCCATCACGAAGAAGTGCAGGTCGACCTGGAAGTCCTTGACGCCGAGGTCCTTGGCGATGACGCCCAGCTGTGCCACGGCCATCATGCCGCCGGTGACCACCAGCACGAACATCACCAGCATCAGCCAGAACAGCCTGGTGCAAAGCGCTTCCTTCAACGTGTAGTCGCGCGTGGCCTGCGCCAGCTTGTTCGATGCCTTGACCTCGGTTGCCTTCGGCGAGCGCAGGAACCAGGCGGCCGCGAACGCCAGCGTGCCTTGCAGCACCCCGAAGAACAGGAAGGTGTGCTGGAAGCCCGAGGACTCGATCATCGCCGCGATCGGCAGGATCGTGGCGGCCGAGCCGGCGCCGTAACCGCCCGCGGTCAGGCCGACCGCGAGACCGCGGCGGTCGGGGAACCACTTGATCGCGTTGTTGATGCAGGTCGCGTAGATCGAACCGACGCCAAGCCCGCCGACCGCGGCGCCGACGTAGAAGCCCATCAGCGTGGTGGCCTGCGAGTTGATGACCCACGAACTACCCATCAGCAAGGCGCCGAAAGCGACCATCATCCGCGGCCCGAACTTGTCGATGAAATAGCCCTCGATCGGCGCCAGCCAGGTCTGCACCAGCACGAACACCGTGAAGGCGATCTGGATATTGGCGCGCGACCAGCCGAAGGTTTCCTGGATTTCCGGGACGAACAGCGTCCAGGCGTATTGGATGTTGGCGGTGGCGACCATGCAGATGACGCCAACGATCAGCTGTGTCCAGCGCGTCTTTTCGGAGACCTGTGGATTGGGGCGGAATGCCGCCGTCGACGAATTATTCATGGCGCACTCCTTCAATCGTTTGATCCTGCCTGTCCGAATGTGCGGTGCCGCACCTCGGCTGGGATATCGTCGCTAGCATTTCAATGTCTCCTGTATCGTTGGCTTCTATGTCCGTTACACATCCGCTCCTGAAACAAAAAACCCTGCGCTATTGCGCTGCCGGTGGCGGCAGGCGCGATCGGAACTGAAGGATGGGGCGAAGCGGGCTTGCTTAAACTGATCTGGCGGCGATGGACGACCCGGTCGAATCGTTTTCCATGCATTCCTCCTGCCGTTGGTGTCCCTCTGTTGGGGTGCCGGTTGCCATCACGGACATCGCCCCGCTCGCATTGGGTGTGGCGATGGGTTACAAGGTATGTGATATATCAATTAAGTCAAGTGAAAGGGGTGGCAGGGTTTTCACCAGCAGGGATTCATTCCGGAAATCACTATGCTGCGCTGCTTCAGATGAATGGCGAATGATTATGGAAAATAAAATGATTGCCCGTTGAAAATATCTGGCGATGCGGTTTCCATGGTGATGCGGCGCAATATTCGATGCGCCGGGATTGCTGCCGGGAAGATTATTGATTTGATTTGTTTTTTCGCTCGCCATTTTCCTGGCGATATTGCATGTCATTATCGGCGGAGGCGCGCCGGCACCATGAATAACCGCCACCAATGCCGATTGCGCATCGCCGGCTTGCCGGTATCGCGGTAGATTGACGCTCTCGATGGCGAGGGCACGCGGCCCATGACAGAAGACCGCGCCTGCCCAAGCCTGTCTGCACAAAGGAGGGCGAACATGAATCCATCGGCATCCCCGGGCGGCACTCCGCAATCCGCCGACGTCCAGCTGGTCGCGTGGTCCTGGCTGACCCGCACCGGCCTCGATGTGGCCGCCGTGACCCGCACCGCGGATCGCGTACGGGTCGAAGGGCGGGTCCAGGCCCAGTGGGACGACGGCCCGCTGGAACTGGCCTATCGGCTCGAGTGCGAGGCGGACTGGCGCTTTGTCCGGCTCGAGGCCCGCACCGTGTACCAGGGCGATACGCGGGCCCTGGGGCTGGCGTGGGACGGCAGGCAGTGGACCGATGAGCAAGGTCCGCGCGACGACCTTGCCGAGGCCGGCTATATCGACATCATGGCCACCCCGATCACCAACACGCTGCCGGTGTGCCACGCCAGCTGGGAGCCGGGCGTCGCCCAGGTCTTCACGATGGCCTATGTCCGCCTGCCCGAACTGCGGGTCGAGCCGGTCCGGCAGCGCTACACCTTGCTGGCCACGGACACGGACGGTTGCCGCCGCTTCCGTTATGAGACGCTCGGGCCCGCAGGGGAGCGTCAGCAGGCCGGCAGCGGCCTGGGCGGCTACCACGGCCAGGATTCGTCGTTCACCGCCGAGTTGACGGTCGATGCCGGGGGCCTCGTCATCGGCTATCCCCCGTATTGGGACCGGATGCCGGCGGCACGGGCGCTGGCCGCAAGCGGACCCTGACCCTTCGGCAGCACGGCGCTGTCACAAACGGGCCTCGCCAGACGTCTTGTGTTTGACTGGCTGCTACAGTGCCACGCCGGCACCGCAGCGGCGCCATGGTCGCGCCACGGTTGCGCCATGGCATTGACCCTTGACGATCTGGAATGCGATGACCCGCCCATCCGATACCCGCGATCGGCCGGACCCGGCCGCTTATGCCGCCACCGCCGCCACCGCCGCGCCCGCCGATCCCGCCACGCTGACCTTCGCCCGGCTGCGGCCGCGCCTGCACGGCATCGCCTATCGGATGCTGGGCACGGTGGCGGAAGCGGAGGACGTGGTGCAGGACGCCTGGCTGCGTTGGCATGAGGCCGACCGCGGCGGCATCGACAACGCCGAGGCGTGGCTGGTCACCGTCACGACGCGGCTATCGATCGACCGGCTGCGCATGGCCAAGGTCCAGCGCGAGCACTACGCCGGCATCTGGCTGCCGGAACCCGAGCTGTCGGAATCGCCCGCGACCCCCGAGCAGCTGACCGAGCGGGCCGACGACCTGTCGGTGGCCTTCCTGATGCTGCTGGAACGTCTGACCCCGGAGGCGCGCGCGGCCTTCCTGCTGCGCGAAGTCTTCGACGCCGACTACGCGGACGTGGCCCGCACGATCGGCAAGAGCGAGGCCGCCTGCCGCCAGCTGGTCAGCCGCGCCAAGGTGCAGCTGCGCGACGAGCGGCGGCGCTTCGCCGTCCCGCGCGAGACGCATCTGCGTCTGCTGCAAGGGTTTGCCCAGGCGATGGAGCGCGGCGACATGGCGGCATTGCAGTCGATGCTGGCCGAGGACGCGGAGCTGATCGGCGATGGCGGCGGCAAGGTGCCGAGCTTCCCCAAGCCGCTGGTCGGCGGCTGGCGCATCGCCAAGGTGTTCGCGGTCAGCGCGCAGCGCCCCGGCGCTGCGGTCAGCGTCGAACTGGCACTGCTCAATGGCGACTGGGCCTTGCTGCGCTTTGTCGACGGCCAGCTGGAATCGGCGCAGTGCTACGAGACCGACGGCGAGCGCATCGTCCGCATCCACGCCCAGCGCAATCCCGACAAGCTGCTGCGCATCGCGCTCGCGCGCGGCGCCTGCTGAGCGCCTGCATGTTCGTTCATTTCAGGGGCGCGTGGCCGCTGGCCGCCGCCGTGATAACCGCCGCGCTCCCCCCGGTGCGCACCCATTTGGACCAGGAGAAAGCCATGACCCAACGCCTGAACTACATCCAGCAATCGCCCGAACTGTTCAAGGCCTATCTGAACTTCAGCCAGGCCATCGATGGCGGCGCCATCGAACGATCGCTGCTCGATCTGGTGTCGATCCGCGCCTCGCAGCTCAATGGCTGCGCGTTCTGCCTCGACATGCACGTCAAGGAAGCCAAGCTGCACGGCGAGCGCGAACTGCGCCTCTACCATGTCGCGATCTGGCGCGAGTCGGCGCTGTTCTCGCCGCGCGAGCGTGCCGTGCTGGAATGGACCGAGACGCTGACGCAGTTGCCGCCGCACGGCGTGCCGGACGACATCTACACGCGGGTGCGCGAGCAGCTGTCGGAGAAGGAGCTGTCCGACCTGACCTTCGCGGTGATGGGCATCAACGGCTGGAACCGCGCCAACGTCGCGTTCCGCACGGTGCCGGGTTCGGCGGACAAGATGTTCGGACTGGACAAGGCCGGGCTCGAATAACGGCCCACCGGCCACACTGGAAAAAACGCTCCGTCGTCCCCGCGCAGGCAGGGACCCAGCGGCTTCAAAAGACGCTGGGTTGCCGCGTTCGCGGGAACGACCCGAACATCCTCACGCCAGCCGGAACAGCCCCACCGCGCCCGCCAGCTTGTTCGCCTGCGCCTGCAGCGCTGACGCGGCCGCCGACGATTGTTCGACCAGCGCGGCGTTCTGCTGCACCATCTCGTCGAGCTGGCCGACCGCCTGGTTGACCTCCTGAATGCCGCGCGTCTGTTCGACCGCGGCGCTGGAGATCTCCGAAATCACCGTGCTGACCTGCGACACATTGCCGACGATCGCCGTCATCGTCTCGCCGGCCCTGCGCACCTGGCCCGAGCCCGAGGCCACCTCGCCGACCGTGGACTCGATCAGCGTCTTGATCTCCTTGGCCGCCTGCGCGCTGCGCTGGGCCAGTCCGCGCACCTCGCCGGCGACCACCGCGAAACCGCGGCCCTGATCGCCCGCGCGGGCCGCTTCGACGGCGGCGTTCAGCGCCAGGATATTGGTCTGGAAGGCGATGCCCTCGATCACACCGATGATGTCGGAGACCTTGGCCGAGGCGTGCTCGATCTTGTCCATCGTGCCGATGACCTCACCGATCACCACGCCGCCTTCGGAGGCGATCTTCGAGGCAGCGACCGCGGAATCGTCCGCCTGCCTGGCCGAGGTGGCCGACTGCGCGACGGTGGCAGTGATCTGCTCCATCGACGCGGCGGTCTGCTGCAGGCTCGCGGCCGCCGATTCGGTGCGCTGCGACAGATCCAGGTTGCCAGCGGCGATCTCGTCGGCCGCATGGCGCACCGATTCGCTGGCATCGCGGATCTGGCGCATCACGGTGCAGAGCTTGTCGACGAAGGTATTGAAGGCCCGGGCGATCTGCGCGACCTCGTCCTTCCCGTCGGCCGGCAGGCGCCGCGTCAGGTCGCCATCGGCGGAGCCGATCGCATCCATCACGTCGCGCACCTGCGACAGGCGGCGGAACGAGGCCGCCGTCGCCATGCCGGCCAGCGCGGCCGCGGCCAGCGCGATGACGACCAGCGTCAGCGCCGAGGCCATCAGCACCGAACGCATGCCGGCGGTTGCTTCGGTCTTGTCCAGCGCGATCATCGCGATCCAGTCAGTGTTCGGAATCGCGCGGGCGCGCAGCAGCTTGGCGGCGCCGCCGACCTGCACTTCGGTCGGCGCGGCGGCCGTCAGCAGCGCGGCCAGTTGCGCGGCGTCCAGGCCCGGCACCAGATCGGCGACGGGTTTGAGCGTCAGCTTGTCATCGGGATGCGCCACGATCAGGCCGGCCTGCGTCACCAGCATGCCGAAGCTCGAGGGCGTCGGGTGGATCGCCTTGACGTTGGCGATCACGCGGTCCATCGCCACGTCGCCCGACACCACCGCCTTGACGCCGCCGTCGGCAATCACGGGCGCGGCGAAGGCCACCACCAGCTTGCCGCTGCCGGCATCGACATAGGGCGGCGTCACCACCGGCTTGCCCGCGGCGGCGGCCTGCCGATACCACGGACGACCGGTCGGATCGTAGCCCGGCGGAATGCCGGTCGGGTTGGAGAACATCGCCCGCTTGTCGTCATAGCCGACATAGACGTTGGTGAAGCCGCCGGCGTCCGCGACCTGCTTCAACGCGGCGGACGGGTCGGCCTGCAGCACCGCATCGCGCAGCGACGCAATCATTCGGCCATGGCTGTCGACCCAGTCGGCAATCGCGCCGGCATGGCCAGCCTGCAGCGCGGTCAGCGAATCGTCGATCGCCGTGTCGTTGTAGGAGTCGGCGACCACATAGTTGATGGCGGCATTGACCGCGAGCGCGGCCACGACGATAGCCACGCACAGCGCCACGATGCGCGAGCGGATGGAGGAGAACATACGAAGCAATTCCAGGAAATGGCGCCGGTGCAAGGGGGAGCCAACGGCCCCTCGGGGACACTCGCGGCGGCGCCTGCGCGGCTAACGGCGCGCAGCGGCGGATATTCACCCTCGGCTTGACAGGGAAATACAAATGTGATTTGAGAGGCAGTTTGCGAGGCCGCGCGGTACGCCCCGGCAGCGGTTCGCGGGGTATCGGACGTGGCGACTACTCCTGTCGGGGGGAGTGACCGGATGTACTTTGGTAATACAATCGCGGGTTTCGAAAATCAAAAGAACACGGGTAAGGTCAACAAGGGGAGCGTCAATTCGCGACCGACATCGATACGGTTCGGTCGCCCGGCGGTCAGCGCCGTCGCCGTGCCCGCGCGTGCCAACGTGCGCGGGCACATTGACCGGCGCGCTGCCGCGGGAAGCCTCAAGGTCTGCGCAAAGCCGTCGATAACCGCTAGCAGCGCCAATCGGCTTCCTCATCCGCACCAAGTTTCGGCATACGGCAAGTCGGCCCGGACGCCTTCGCGCGCCCGTGGGCCGCTGCGCGCCGTCTGTCGGTATATCCAACACCTCGCATGGCATGTGAATTCGCAATCCGCGGCTGGGCCGCGTGTGCGCCGCAACTGCATACCGCCCGGCAATGGGAGGCATGGAGCCGCGCGCCATGGCTTCCCCCGGATGGCGAGGTGCCGGCGGTGGCGGGCATGGCCCCGATGCTGCGGCGCCGGCTCGGTGAACTGGGCCGCGTGGCCCTCCATGCCGCCTACGCGTGCGAGGCACCGGCGGACATCCCCGCGGTTTTCGCTTCGCGCCATGGCGAAGTTTCCCGCTCTGCGCTGATGCTCGAGGAGCTGGCCGCCGGCGCGCCGCTGTCGCCGACCAGCTTCGGCCTGTCGGTTCACAACGCGATCGGCGCGCTCCATTCGATCGACCAGCGGCGTCCGGCGGTGCTGCAGGCGATCGCGGCCGGCCGCGAGACCGCCGAGACGGCACTGGTTGAAGCGTGCGCCCTGCTGGCCGATGGCCATGAGGAAGTGCTGGTGGTGTGTTACGACGCGCCGCTGCCGCCGTCCTACGCGATGTTCGCCGATGAGCCGCAGGCACTGTATGCCTGGGCCTGGCGCATTGCTGCGCCAGGCGCCGATGCGCCGCGCTGGTCGTTGACATGCGATGGGGACGAACCATTGGGTCCCCATCACGCTGTCGACGTCGAATCGCCATGCAATACCGGCGTGCCGCTGCCGCACGGGCTCGAGGTACTTCGCTTCATGCTGGCGCGATCCGCGGTGCTGTGCCATCGCGGCGGCGGTCGTAGCTGGACCTGGCGGCATCATGGTTGAGCGGCTCGATCGCGGCTGGCGCATTTGTGCGACCGGCATATGTTTCGCGTGCTTCGGGGTGGGTGGACTGGCGCTGCGCGTGCTGGTGTTTCCGCTGCTGTCGCTGCTGCTGCGGCCGTCGCCGGTATGCCAGCGTGCTTGCAAGAACCTGATCCACCATGTGTTCCGACTGTTCGTCTGGCTGATGGCAACGGTCGGCGTGATCCGCTACGAGGTTCGACATGCGGAGCGTCTGCAACGCTCCGGCCTGCTCATCGTGGCAAATCACCCGTCGTTGATCGACGTGGTGCTGCTGATCTCGCAAGTGCGGCGAGCCGACTGCGTGGTCAAGGCCGCGCTGATGCGCAATCCCTTCACGCGTGGTCCGGTGCGCGCCACCGGTTATGTCTGCAACGACGCTGGTCCGGGCATGGTCGATGCATGTATTGCGTCGCTGCGCGCAGGCAACAATCTGGTCATCTTCCCCGAAGGAACCCGTACCGACCCGTGCGGCCTGCCGCGTCTGCAGCGGGGCGCGGCCAATATCGCCGTGCGGGGCGGGTTTGCGTTGACGCCTGTGACGATCCGCTGCACGCCGCCGACTCTGACCAAAGGGGAGAAGTGGTATCGGGTGCCAGTGCGGCGGCCCTGCTTCGTGCTCCATGTGCACGAGGACGTGCCTGTCGAACACTGGGTCGCTCCCGATACCGAACCGATGCAGGCGGTGCGCGACGTCACGCGCGCGTTGGCAGAGTTTTTTATCCAGGAGGTACGCCGTGAAGGCGCTTGAACAAGAAATCAAGGAACTGATCGTTGCTTCGCTGTCGCTGGAAGATATCCGCCCGGCGGACATCGACAGCGATGCGATGCTGTTCGTCGAGGGGCTTGGCCTTGACTCGATCGACTCGCTAGAACTCGGGCTGGCCGTGCAGAAGCGCTACGGTGTCGCGATGAGCGGCGACAAGGAGGAGATGCGCAAGCATTTCAGCAGCGTCGCGGCGTTGGCGCGATTCGTAGCGGCCCAGCGCACGCCGGAGCCTGCCTGAGGTAGCTGTCGCGAGCCCCGTTGCAACCCCTGTTGCAATTCCCATCCCCTGCGAAGACATCAAGCCAAAGATCATGACTCACGAAGAGATTTTCGCGCGCGTCGCGGCGGTCCTGGAAGAGACGTTCGAAATCGATGCCGAACGCATCCGTCCGGACGCACGCCTGTATGAGGACCTGGACATCGACAGCATCGACGCGGTCGATCTGCTGGTCAAGCTCAAGCCGATGCTGAACAAGCCGCTCAAGCCCGAGCAGTTCAAGTCGGTGCGTACCGTGCAGGACGTGGTGGCGGCGCTGGCGCTGCTGATCGACGCCTCGCCTACGCCGGCGGAGGTGTAAGTCTCGATGGCACCCGGCACCGGCTGGCGCGTGCCGCCCCGCATGCTGCTGGCGGGGGCGGCCACGCTGCTCTATCCGCTGATCGTCTACGCTGGGCTGCGCCATGCGTCGCCGCGCGTGGCCGCGTTCGCGCTGGTGGGCGTGGCGCTGCTGCGCGCCAGCACGCTGCGCGGCAAGCCGGCCTGGATCGCAATGGCGGCCGCGGCGTTGTTGCTGGCGGTCGCGGTGTTCCTGTCCGGCGAGACGCTGCCGCTCAAGCTGTATCCAGCGCTGGTCAATGGCGTGATGCTGGCCGTGTTCGGATGGAGCCTGTTGCATCCGCCCACGCTGGTCGAGCGTATCGCGCGCCTGCGCGAGCCGGAGCTGCCGCCCAGCGGCGTGGCCTACACGCGCCGCGTGACCATCGCCTGGTGCCTGTTCTTCGTTTTCAACGGCGCGCTGGCGCTCGCGACCGCCTGGTGGGCCAGCGACGCGGTCTGGGCGCTGTACAACGGCGGCATCGCCTATGTGCTGATCGCGCTGATGTTCGCCGGCGAATGGCTCGTGCGGCGACGCGTGCTGGCGAGGAAGCATGATGAGTGATTGTGTTGGCCTCCACGAACTGGTGTCGCGACTGGCGCGCACGCCGGACGCCACCGTCGCCAGCGGCCTCGGTGCGGCGGCCTTCGTGCAACGTGTCGCCGCATGGCGCGACGCGTTCGGCGCGCGCCAGGGCGTCCGGTGGGCGCTCTATCACGACGCCGCGCCCGAATTCGCTGCGGCGCTGTTCGGTGCCTGGCACGCCGGCAAGCACGTCGTGCTGCCAGGCGATACGCGGCCCGAGACACTGGCCGCACTGCGTCCGTTCGTGGACGGCTTCGCCGGCGAGTTGGCCGATGGCCTGCTGCCCGATCCTGGTGTCCAGTCGCAAGCGGACCGGTTGGCCGAGGTCCTGTCCTGGCCGCCGCTGTGTCCTCGGTCGACCACGGTGACGCTGTTCACTTCCGGATCGACGGGCGTCCCCACCGGCCTGCCCAAACGCCTGGACCAACTCGACTGCGAGGTGAGAGCGTTGCAGGCGGCGTTCGGCGCCGCGCTGTCCGCCGGCACGGAGGTGCTGACGACGGTGTCGCATCAGCACATCTACGGCCTGCTGTTCTGCGTGTTATGGCCCCTGGCCGCGTTCCGCCGGATGCCGGCGGTACGCTTTGCCTTCCATGAAGAGATCGTCCGCACCGCGCCGAACGTATCGCCTGGCGCGGTGCTGGTCAGCAGCCCGGCGCATCTGCGCCGGATGCCGGCCTCGCTCGATTGGGCAAGCGCCCGGCGGGCGCTGCGGGCCGTGTTCTCGTCGGGCGGTCCGTTGCCGGCGGACGCCGCCGCGGACGCGCATGCGCATCTCGGACGTTGGCCCATCGAGGTCTACGGCAGCTCGGAGACCGGGGGAATCGCGTGGCGCACCGCCAGCGGTGGAAACCTCGCCTGGACGCCGCTGCCCGGCGTCGAATGGCGCATCGAAGACGGCCTGCTCGCCGTCCGCTCCGGCCATCTGGCGCAGCCGGGCTGGCTGGTCGGCAGCGATCGCGTCGAAGCGGCAGACGGCGGCAGTTTCGTGCTGGCCGGGCGCGCCGATCGCATCGTGAAGATCGAGGAAAAACGCGTGTCGCTGACCCGCATCGAACAATTGCTGGTGGCCTCGCCGCTTGTCGAGGAGGTGCGCGCGCTGACCGTCGAGCTCGACATCGGTCTGCGTACCGCGGTGGTCGCGGTGCCAGCCCCCGCAGGTGCCGCGCTGCTCGCCGACGCAGGCCGGCCGGCACTGATCGCGGCATTGCGCGCGCTGCTGGTACAGGCCCTGGAGCCGATCGCTTTGCCGCGCCGCTGGTGCTTCCCGGCCGCGCTGCCCTGCAACGCGCAGGGCAAGACGACCGAGGCGATGCTGCGCGAGATGGTGCGTGGCGTGCTGCCGCGGGTGCAATGGCTGCCCGCCGAAGCACCGGGGCGTGCCGCGGCATGGCTTGGCATCGACGCGGACCTCGCGGTGTTTGATGGCCACTTCGAGCACGCGCCGATCGTGCCAGGCGTGGCGCAGCTGGACTGGGTGATGACGCTCGCCGCGCAGTCGCTCGAAGTACCGCCGCGCAGCGCGTTCCGCCAGCTCGACGCCCTCAAGTTTCAGCAGGTGATTCGTCCCGGCGATGTCGTCCGCGTCGATCTCGACTGGCAGCCGGAGCGCAACACGCTGACGTTCAAGCTGGCGTCGGATGCCGGTCAGCATGCCAGCGGCCGCGTCATGTTCTGTGCCGTCCCGGGAGCCGGCGATGTTTAGACCGGTCGTGTTGATCCCTGTGTACAACCACGAGCACGCGGTCGGGCAAGTTCTTGCCGCGGTGCTCGCGCATCCGGTGCCGTGCCTGCTCGTCGACGACGGCAGCGCGCCGGCGTGCGCGCAGGTATTGCGCGAGCTGGCCGCCAGCCATCCGGACCGTGTCGAGCTGCTGCGGCTGCCCACCAACCAGGGCAAGGGTGGGGCCATCATCGCGGGCGCGCGGCATGCGCGGCAGCGCGGCTACAGCCATGTGCTGCAGATCGACGCCGATGGCCAGCACGACAGCGCCCGCGTCGCCGATTTCCTGGCGCTTGCCGAGGCGAGCCCCGAGGCGCTGATCTGCGGTTGTCCGGTCTATGACGAGTCGGTACCGCGCGCGCGGCTGGTGGGGCGCTACTTGACCCATATCTGGGTGTGGATCAACACGCTGTCATTCGCAGTGCGCGACGCGATGTGCGGACTGCGGGTCTATCCGCTGGCCTCGCTGGTCCCGCTGGTGGAGAGCGTGCCGCTGGGTCGCCGCATGGAGTTCGACATCGAGGTGCTGGTGCGCATGGTCTGGCGCGGCGTGCGCATCGTCAACGTGCCGGTGCGCGTCACCTATCCCGCCGACGGCGTGTCCCACTTCCGCATCTGGCGCGACAACGCGCTGATCTCCGGCATGCACGCGCGGCTGTTCGCCGGCATGCTGATGCGCGCGCCACTGCTGCTCGCGCGCAAGGTCGGCTGGGGGACCGCATGAACCCGTCCGCATCGAGCAGCCGGTGGTCGCCGCATTGGGCCGATATCGCCGAGTCCACCTGCGTCTGGGGCATCTGGTCGTTGTACGCGGTCAATCGGCTATTCGGCCGGGCGCTGTTCCGTGTGCTGCTGTATCCCGTCGTGATCTATTACTGGCTGGCCAGGCCCGCCGCGCGACGGGCCTCGCTGGACTTCCTGCGGCACGTGCACCGGTACAGCGGCGCATGCGGCGCGGAGCCGGGTCTGCGCCACAGCCTGCGGCATCTGATGTCGTTCGCCGAAACGCTGCTCGACAAGATGCTCGCCATCGGCGGCCGGTACCATTTCAACGCGGTGCGCCGGGAGGGCGCAGAACTGATGGCGCGGCAGCGTGACAGCGGACGCGGCGCGGTTATCGTCACCGCCCACATGGGCTGCCTCGAACTGTGCCGGGTGGTGTCCACCCACAAGGCAGGGCTGCGCGTCAATGTGCTGGTGCACACGATGCACGCCGAGCGCTTCAACCGGATTCTGTCCCGGCTCGATCCGCAATCGGTGGTGCAGCTGATCCAGGTCACCGAGATTACGCCGGCGACAGCGCTGATGCTGCAGCAGAAGATCGAGGCCGGCGAGTTCGTTGCCATTGCGGGCGATCGCGTGCCGCTGGAAGGCGGCCGCAGCGTGACGGTCTCCTTCCTGGGCGCACCGGCCCGAATGCCGATCGGGCCGTACGCGCTGGCGGCGCTGCTTCGCTGCCCGCTGCTGGCGATGAGCTGCGTGCGAGCCGGCGATGGCCATCTGCTGCGCTTCGCAAAGCTGGCCGATGCGATCGTGCTGCCACGCGGCGCGCGGCAGCAGGCGCTGACGGACCATGCGCAGGCCTATGCCGACTGGCTGGCCATGCAGGTCTGCGCCGCACCCTACGAATGGTTCAACTTCTACGATTTCTGGAGCGACGCCGGCGACGGCGACGCCCACTGAGCAAGGCCTCCATGTCGATCCCGCCGTCCTCAGCGCACGCACCGCTCGCGCATGAACTGGTACTGAGCCCCGCCTTCCACGACCTCGATCCGATGGACGTGGTCTGGCATGGCAACTACGCACGCTATTTCGAACTGGCCCGTTGCGCGTTGCTGGCCCGCTTCGATTACGACTATCCGGCGATGCGCGATTCCGGCTACGCCTGGCCCGTCGTCGACATGCGAATCAAGTACATTCGGCCGCTGGTCTATGGACAGCAGACCATTGTGCGGGCCACCATCGCCGAGTGGGAGCACCGGCTCAAGATCGACTACGAGATCCGCGACGCGGCGACTGGCCAGCGGCTCACGCGTGGCTACACGATCCAGGTGCCGGTGGAGATGGCTACCGGCGAAATGAGCTATGTCTGCCCGCCAGTGCTGGCCGAGCGGTTGGGAGTGGCGTCGTGAAGGCGCAGTGTTGGCGGGTCGCGTCGGGCATGACGCGGTGCTTCCTTCTTGTGGCGATCGCAGTTGGCAGCGCTTCTGCAAATGCCGCCAGCATGCTGGACCAGGTCGCGGTGCGGCTCGACGATGCGCCGGTGATCCGGGGCCGGTTCGAGCAGACCCGCAAGGTTGCAGGCTTTGCCATGCCGCTGGTCTCGCGCGGCGACTTCGTGCTGGCACGCGGCCGCGGCTTGCTCTGGCAGACGCGCGCGCCGATCGCGTCCAGCCTGTTGCTGACGCCGCGGGGCCTGACCATGCGCGGGGCCGACGGCAGCGTCCAGCAGCAATTGCAGGCCGATGCGCAACCGGGCATGCGTGCGGCGCTCGAAGCCATCCTTGCCGTGCTGCGTGCAGATGCGCCCGCGCTGGCGCAACGCTTCGCCATGACCGGCGAAGTGCATGGCAAACAGGGCTGGAGACTTGCGCTGACGCCCACCGATGCCGACATGCGCAGGGTATTGAAGCGAGTGGACCTGGAAGGCGACCGCTTCGTCCGCGAGGTGCGTCTGCAGGAGGCAAGCGGCGACAGCACCGTGGTGCGCCTGCTTGCGCCGATGGTGGCCGGTGCCGACGCGGCCCGGGAGATCGACGTTGACTGACGTTGCGATCGACGTGCGGGGCACGCCCGGGCCGACGCGCATGGCCCGGGCGCTGGCGCTCGTCTGGCTGCTGCTGGCGATTGGCCTGGTCGTGCACCAGCTGCAGTTCTGGCGCGAGGCGCGGCTGGATACCGATGTGCTGGCGCTGCTGCCGGTGACCGAGCGCACCGCGATCGCGGACCGCGCGTTGCGGCAACTGGCCGACAACGCCGAGCGCGAGGTGATGGTGCTGGTGGGCGCGCCGGACTGGCCGCGTGCCCGGGCGGCGGCTCAGCGCTTTGCCGCTGCGGCCGCGGCGGCGCCCGGCGGCGCACTGCTGCAGCCGTCCGCGCGGATGGGAGCATTTGATCTCGACGCGGCGCTGGACTTCTATCGCCCGTACCGTGCCGGCATGCTGACCGACGCCCAGCGTGCCATGCTGACGCGGGCGGACACCGAGGCGTTGGCTGGCCAATCGCTGGCGCGGCTGTACCAGTTCGCGGCCGGGCCCCGGCTGGCGGACTGGCAGGCCGATCCGCTGAATCTGTGGCCGGATTGGTGGCTCGCGCGGGGCGGGGCGACCGCGGTCCGTCAGCGCGACGGCCTCGCCACGGTCAGTGGCGACGGCGCCGAATGGGTGGTGCTCGGCTACCACGCGGCGCGCGCGGCCTTTGCCGCCGATGGCGCGTCCGACTACCGAGCCTTGCTGGCCGCGGGCGAGCGCGCCGCCCAGCAGGGCGACGGCGACGTGAAGGTGGTGGCGGCGGGCATTCCGCTGCATGCGGAGGCGGCCGCTGTTCAGGCCAACCGGGAAATGAATGTGATCGGGCTGGGCTCGCTGGCGGCGGTGCTGCTGCTGGTCTGGCTTGCCTTCCGCTCGCTGCGGCCGATCGGGCTGGTCGCGCTGTCGCTGGTGATCGGCACGGCCGCGGCGCTATCCGTGACCGCGCTGGTCTTCGGCCGCGTCCACCTGATCACGCTGGTGTTCGGCGCGAGCCTGGTCGGTGTCGCCGAGGACTACGGCATCCACTACTTCGTGATGCGCCAGGCCCGGCCGGCATGGACGCCCGCGCGCACCGTGCGGATGCTGTTCGGCGGCATGGCGCTGGCGCTGGCCACCAGCGTGGCGGCCTATCTGGCGCTGGGCGTCGCGCCGTTCCCCGGTCTGCGCCAGATGGCGCTGTTTTCGGCGACCGGCCTGGTGTGCGCGTTCCTGACAGTGGTGCTGTGGTTCCCGTGGCTGGACCGGGCGCCGGTCCGGCCCACGCCGCTGTCCCGCTGGTTGGCCGGCAGCCTGGCGCGCTGGCCGCGTGTGCGAGCGGACCGCCGCACCGCGCTTGCGCTGGGGCTGCTTGGTGTCTTCATCGCGCTCGGCGTGTCCCGTGTGCGAGTCAGCGATGACGTGCGTCAGCTGCAGAGTTCGCCGCCGGAACTTGTCGAGGCGCAGCGGGTCGCCGCACGGTTGCTCGGCACGGCAAGTCCCGCCCAGTTCATCGTGGTGCGCGGCGCCACGCCGGAACAGGTGCTGCAACGCGAGGAAGCCGTCAAGCGCGCGCTTGCGCCGGTCGTGTCCGCAGGGCAGCTGCGCGGCGTGCTGGCCTTGTCCGACTGGGTGCCCTCGGCCGCGCGGCAGCAGGCCGATGCGGCGTTGGCCGGCAGGGTCGAACACGACGTGCGCGCGCGCGTGCGCCGCGCACTGGGCGAGTCGGCGGCTGCCGGTCCGGCCGTTGCAGCGTCCGGCGCCGTGCTGACGCTGCCGGCATGGCTCGCCGATCCGGTGTCGCTGCCACTGCGGCAGCTATGGCTGGGACAGATCGGCCCGGACCATGCCAGCGTCATGATGCTGCAGGGACTGGACGGTCGCGATGCGATCGGGGCGGTGGCCGCGGCGGTGGCACCTGTCGCAGGCGCGCTATGGGTCGACCGCGTGGCCGACTATTCCGCATTGCTGGCCCGCTATCGCGCGATGATGACCTGGCTGCTCGTGGCAGGTGCGGCGGTGGTCGCCGTGCTGCTGGCCTGGCGCCATGGGCGCGCCGCATGGCGAGCGCTGGTGCCGACCTTGCTGGCCGCGGCACTGAGCGTCGCGATGCTGGGCTGGCTCGACGTGCCACTGCAGTTGTTCTCGGTGCTGGCGCTGGCATTGCTGCTGGGCGTCGGTGTCGACTACGGAATTTTTCTGCTGGAGCATCCCGGCGACGGCGTGTCATGGACCGCGATCGTGCTAGGTGCGGCCAGCACGCTGCTGGCGTTCGGCCTGCTCGCCCTGTCGGCGACGCCGGCGCTGCATGCGTTTGGCATGACCATGCTCGGCGGCGTGGGGGCCGTGTGGATACTGTCGCCGTGGTTTCGGCCCGCGCCAACCGATCAAAACGTGGCGCGCTGAAGGCGCGCCAGACTTCGAGGATACGCAGATGCAACAGATGGAACTTCAATACGTCGATGTGCTGATCATCGGTGCGGGACCGGCCGGCGCGGTGGCCGCCGGGCTGCTGCGCCAGCGCGGCATCGCGGTGCTGGTGCTGGAGAAGGAGACGTTTCCGCGCTTCTCCATCGGCGAGAGCCTGTTGCCGCAGAGCATGGAATACATCGAGCAGGCCGGCATGCTTCGCGCCGTCGTCGAGGCGGGCTTTCAGTACAAGAACGGCGCCGCCTTCGTGCGCGGCGACCGCTACACCGAGTTCGACTTCCGTGACAAGTTCACGCCGGGCTGGGGTACGACCTACCAGGTCCAGCGCGCACACTTCGACGATGTGCTGATCCGCGATGCGCAGCGCCAGGGTGCCGAGGTCCGCTTCCGCCACCAGGTCACGGCGGTCGAGCTCGACGGCGCTCGTCCGCGCGTGACCGTGCAGGGGGAGAATGGCGGGCCGTATCAGGTCGAATGCCGCCAGTTGCTGGATGCCTCGGGCTTCGGCCGCGTGCTGCCGCGCCTGCTCGATCTGGAATCGCCATCGAACTTCCCGGTACGCAGCGCGATCTTCACGCATATCGAGGACCGCGTCGCGCCCGGCGCATTCGATCGCAACAAGATCCGCATCAGCGTGCATCCGGAACATGTCGACGTCTGGTACTGGACGATCCCGTTCTCCAACGGCCGCTGCTCGCTCGGCGTGGTCGCCGAGAAGGCCTTTCTCGACCGCTATGCCGGCACCGACATGGAACGGCTGCAAACGCTGGTCGGCGAAGAGCCGGCATTGGCGGCGCTGCTTGCCGACGCGCGCTGGGACACCCCGGCGCGCCAGCTGACCGGCTATTCGGCCAATGTGCGGTCGCTGTGGGGCAAGGGCTACGCGCTGCTGGGCAATGCCGGCGAATTCCTCGACCCGGTGTTCTCGTCCGGCGTGACGATCGCCTTCAAGTCCGCGAGCCTGGCGGTGGACTGCATCGCCCGCGAGTTCGCCGGCGAGGCGGTCGACTGGGAACAGGACTATGCGCGCACGCTGAAGGCGGGGGTCGACTGTTTTCGCACGTTCGTCGAAGCCTGGTATGCCGGCTCCTTCCAGACGCTGATCTTCCACCCCGATGCCACGCCGGAAATCCGCCGCATGATCTCGTCGATCCTGGCCGGATACGCATGGGACCGCAGCAACCCCTTCGTGGTGGAGTCGAAGCGCCGGCTGACCGTGCTGGAGGAATTTTGCCGCGCCTGATCCAGACCGTGGTGGCCGCAGGACTCGTCGCCTGGCTGGCGGCGTGCGCCGGCCTGCCGCCATCGCCATCGCCATCCGCCGCAGCTGCCGCGCCCGTGCTGCGTCTGCAGCCGGCGGCGCTGCAGCGAACCATCGCCGTACAGCAGCACATCGAGGCGCGCTACCGGACGGCCGGTGGCCGGGTTGAAACGCGCGAGCTGATTGCGCTGCTGCAGGCCGACGCCAAGCATACGCGGCTGGCTGCGCTCGCAGGCGGGCAGGTCCTGGCTCGGCTGGACTGGGACGGCACACGGCTCGATGTCTCGCGCGCGTCCTGGGCGCCCGCGCAGCTCGATCCCGAGCGGATCCTCAGCGACCTGCAACTGTCGCTGTGGCCGCTGCGCGCTGTCGCGGACGCCTTGCCAACGGGCTGGACCGTGCGCGAGGGAGAAGGGCGGCGAGTGCTACACCATGGCGACGAGGTCGTCGCCGAGGTGCAGCACGCCGACGCCGGCACGCTGCGCTTCATCCAACATCGCGACGGCTATGCGCTGACGATCCGCACGCTGGCCGGTGGGGAGACGTCGCAATGATGTCCGGGCATACAACGCCACCGGTTTATCTGAACGCGATGGGCGTGCTGTGCGCACTCGGCAACGGCGGCGGCGATGTCCGCGCCGCGCTGTGGCGTGACGACGGACCACACGGAGGCGAGGTGACCGATCGCTTCACGCCCGGCAGGCCAATGCATGTCGGCAGCCTGCCATCGCCGCCGGCGCTTCCTGCAGATATGCCCCCGTCGCAGCGGACCCATGGCAACGCGATGCTGCTGCAGGCATTGGCGCAGATCCGGCCGCAGGCCGAGGCCGTGTCGAGCCGCTTCGGCCCGCGGCGCGTCGCCGTGGTCCTTGGCACCAGCACCTCCGGCATCCGCGAGGGCGGGGACGCCGTGCGCGCGCGCCTGGCACAGGGCCGCTGGCCGGACGCATTCGACTACGCCCAGCAGGAGCTCGGTTCGACGGCGGCCTTTGTCGCCGCGCAACTTGGCGCGCGCGGCCCCGCCTATACGCTGTCGACCGCCTGCTCGTCCGGTGCGAAGGCGCTGGCGGCCGCGGCACGGCTGCTGAACGCCGGCATCGCCGATGCCGTGATCGCAGGCGCTGCCGATTCGTTGTGCCCGTTCACCATCGGCGGATTCAGTGCGCTGGAAGCGGTGTCCGCCGCGCGCACCAACCCATTCTCCGCTCACCGCGCCGGCATCAATCTGGGTGAGGGCGCCGCGCTGTTCGTGTTGTCGCTCGAACCCGGACCGGTCCGGCTGTCGGGCTGGGGCGAGAGCTCGGATGCCTACCATATCTCCGCGCCCGAGCCGGAAGGCAAGGGTGCCCAGCAGGCGATGCGGCAGGCCCTGGCGCGCGCCGGCCTTGCGCCAGCGCAGATCGACTATCTGAACCTGCATGGGACCGGTACCGGACACAACGACGCGATGGAGTCGCGTGCCGTCCATGCCGTGCTCGGGGCCGACGTGCTGTCCAGTTCCACCAAGCCGATGACCGGCCATGCGCTCGGTGCGGCCGGCGCGATCGAAGCCGCGCTGTTGTGGCTGACCCTGGTCGACAACGCGCACGGCCGGCTGCCGCCGCATTGGTGGGACGGCGTGCCCGATCCCGCGCTGCCGGCATTGCAGCTGGTGGGACCGCGCGATCGGCTCGGCCGGGCGGCCCGCCATGCGATGAGCAGCTCGTTCGCCTTCGGCGGCAGCAATTGCGCGTTGATTCTCAGTGCGGCGTGACGACGATGACCACGAACACGACCCCGAACACCATTGCCGTGCCGATGCCGGCGGCCGAGAGCGTTGCCGGCGATATCGCCGCCATGGTGCCCCATGGCGGCGCGATGCTGCTGCTCGATGCGCTGCTGCATGCGGACGAGGATCATGCGATTGCACGCGCCACCGTGCGGCCCACGCAGCTGTTTGTCGACGCAAACGGCATGCCGGCCTGGGTCGGCGTGGAGTACATGGCGCAGACCATCGCCGCGTGGTCCGGCGCGCGCGCCCGGCGCGGCGGCAGCGCACCGGCGATCGGCTTTCTGCTCGGTTCGCGCCGCTATACCTGCGACGTGCCGGCATTTCCCCGCGGCAGCGAGCTGACCATTACGGCCCGGGTCGAGCTGATCGGCGAGAACGGGCTGGGCATGTTCTCGTGCGCCATCGATATGGACGGGCGCGAGGTAGCCCGCGCCAACGTTTCCGTTTTCCAGCCTGCGGATGCGCAGGCTTTCTTGCAAGGACACAAGCCATGAGCGACCACACCGTCCTCGTGACCGGCTCCTCGCGCGGCATCGGCCGCGCCATTGCGTTGCGGCTCGCGCGCGAGGGCCATGACATCGTAGTGCACTGCCGATCCCGGCGCGACGAGGCCGAGTCGGTCGCCGACACGGTGCGCAGCCTCGGACGCGCCGCGCGCGTGCTGGCCTTCGATGTGGCCGATCGGGAGCAGTCGGCGCGGACGCTGCAGCAGGACGTCGACGCGCACGGCGCCTACTACGGCGTGGTGTGCAATGCCGGCATCGCGCGCGATGCCGCCTTTCCGGCGATGACCGGTGCGGAGTGGGACGAGGTCATCCATACCAACCTCGATGCCTTTTATAACGTGCTCAATCCCGTGGTGATGCCGATGGTCCAGCGGCGCGCGCCAGGACGCATCGTCACGCTGTCGTCGGTATCGGGCCTGGTCGGCAACCGCGGACAGGCCAATTACAGCGCGGCGAAGGCCGGCATCATCGGCGCCACCAAGGCCCTGGCGATCGAACTGGCCAAGCGCCAGATCACCGTCAACTGCGTGGCCCCGGGGTTGATCGACACCGAGATGATCGACGCGGCCGTTCGCGACGAGGCGCTACGCCTGATTCCCGCGCGCCGCATGGGGACGCCGGACGAGGTGGCCGCCACCGTCGCCTTCCTGCTGTCGGCCGACGCGGGCTACATCACGCGCCAGGTGATCTCCGTCAACGGAGGGATGTTCGGATGAAGCGCGTCGTCGTCACCGGTGCCGGCGCCATCAGCGCGCTCGGCAACGACTGGGCCACGGTGGCTCCACGGCTGCGCGCCGGCCAGAGCGCCGTCGTCAGGATGGAGGACTGGAGCAAGTACAAGGGCCTGAACACGCAGCTCGCCGCTCCCGTTCCGGAGTTCGAGACGCCGGCGCACTACACCCGCAAGCGCACTCGCGGCATGGGGCGGGTCGCGCTGATGGCGGTGCTGGCCAGCGAGGCGGCGCTGCGCGACGCCGGGCTGTATGGCGACCCGCTGGTCACCAGCGGCGAGCTCGGCATCGCCTACGGCTCGTCCACCGGCACGCCGGAAGCCGTGGCCGACTTCGGCCGGATGCTGCTGGACTGCTCGACCGAAGGCGTCAGCGCGACCACCTACATTCGCATGATGCCGCATACCACCGCCGTCAATATCGGCGTGTTCTTCGGCATCACCGGCCGCATCCTGACGACCTCCAGCGCCTGCACCTCGGGCAGCCAGGGCATCGGCTACGCCTACGAGACCATCCGTGCGGGGCGCCAGGTGGCGATGCTGGCCGGCGGTGCCGAGGAGCTCGACCCGACCGAGGCGGCCGTGTTCGACACGCTGTTCGCCACGAGCACGCGCAACGACGCCCCGCAGACCACGCCGCGCCCGTTCGACGCCGCGCGCGACGGCCTGGTGCTGGGCGAGGGCGCCGGGACGCTGCTGCTGGAAGAACTCGAACACGCGCGCGCCCGTGGCGCGCGCATCCTGGCCGAGGTGGTGGGCTTCGGCACCAACAGCGATGGCGCGCACGTGACACAGCCCAATGCGGACACGATGGCGCAGGCGATGCGGCTGGCGCTGCGCGACGGCGGCATCGATCCTTCGTCGATCGGCTATGTGAATGCGCACGGCACCGCGACCGACCACGGCGACGTGGCCGAGTCGCACGCGACTCATGCCGTGCTGGGTGCCGGCGTGCCGATCAGCTCCTTGAAGAGCTACCTGGGCCATACGCTGGGCGCATGCGGCGCGCTGGAGGCGTGGCTGACCATCGAGATGATGCGCGCGGGGTGGTTCGCGCCGACGCTGAACCTGACCACGCCCGACCCACGCTGCGCACCGCTGGACTACATCGCCGGAGAAGGACGCGTGCTCGAAGCCGACCACGTGATGAGCAACAACTTCGCCTTTGGCGGCATCAACACCTCGCTGGTGTTCCGGCGCTGGGCCGACTGAACGGCCCGTCTCGCGCCTGATTTGTTGAACCTCGACAACGACAAGGAAAATCATGAAGTTCGGTCAATACGCAAGCCGTGCAATCTTCGCCGCCATTGCTGCCGGTGCCATCGTCAGCGCTCCCGCCAGCGCCCGCGACACCAAGTACTTGCTGCCCATCCAGGATGTATTGGACATGCCGGAGGCCAAGGAGAAGCTCGACGGCTCCGTGCGCTTCTTCTTCGCCGGCCAGCGCACGCCCAAGGTGCTGGAGACCAAGGGCAGCGACGTGTCGAACCGCAAGACCAACGGCGTGGGCAAGAGCGATGAGGAGGCCTGCCGCTGGGCCGCACTGTCCGCGTTGCTGTCGTTCCAGGACAAGGCGAAGACAATGGACGCCAACGCCGTCGTCAACCTGGTCAGCTATTACAAGAAGAACGAGATGGCCAGTGCCGACCAGTACGAATGCCACGCCGGTGCGGTGGTGGTTGGCGTCGCGCTGAAGGGCGACTACGCCCGCGTGGGCAACTGACCGTCCGGCGGCCGCGCGTGACGATCTCCATCCGGCTGCGATCGGTCAGCGCCTTGATGGCTGGCGTGGGCGCGAATGCCCACGCGTGGCTGTCACCGGCCGAGCGCGCTCGTCTGGCCGACATCCGTGCGCCGCGGCGCGCGGCTCAGTTCGTCGCCGGCCGATGGCTGGCCCGCGCGTTGCTGGCGGAACGGTTCGGCGGCGTGTCCGGCGATTGGAGGATTGAGGCATCGCCGAATGGCGCGCCGCTCGTCGCGAGGCATGCCGACAAGCATGTTTCGATCGCGCATGTCGGCGACAGTGTCGCGTGTGCGGTGAGCAATCGCCCGATCGGCCTCGATCTGGAGATGCTCCGGCCGGGACGATCGCGCGCGGCGCTGCTGGAGGCGATCACCGATGCCGCGGAACGGAGCATGCTGCTTGCCGGACGGAGGCACGATGCCGAAACGCTGGCCCTGGAGGCGTGGACCTTGAAGGAAGCCGCGCTCAAGTGCCGTGGCGGCGAGCTGTTCTCGACGATGCTCGGCCATCGATCCTGCATCCGGCCGGCCGGGTCCGCGCACCCCGGCATCCCCGCCAACGGATGCAGCTGGTGGCATGGCGACACCGTCGTTGCCGTGGTCAGCGACCCGTTGCTGCCGGAGCTGGACCACGACGGCGCCACGCCCGACGCCATGCGCCAGTGGCAGGTGGCGATGGCTGGCTCGGGCGCCGATTTCCCGCAACGATCGGCGGCGTCCTCGCCGCGCTGATCGTTCCGATGGTTCGGTCCGATTTCCCAAACGATCTTCCAAACGATTTTTCAAACGACTACCCAGACCATGCGTATCTCTTCGCAGTCCTCTTCCGACGCCGGCCCAGGTTCGGGCGGCAGCGTCCGTCACGCGACCGTGATCTTCGACGGCACGCCCCTGACGGTGGAGGACGTGGCCGCGCTGGCCCGTCGGGAAGCGGTGGCGGCCCTGTCGGCATCCCCGGCGTTCCGCGGCCGCATCGAACGCGGCATGGCGTTTCTCGACCGGCTGTTGGCGGAGGAGGGCCGCATTTACGGGGTCACGACCGGCTACGGCGACTCCTGTGGTGTCGAGGTGCCGGTGGCGATGGCGGATCGGCTGCCGCCGCGCCTGTACACCTTCCATGGCTGCGGCCTGGGTCGCATGCTCGATGCCGACGAAACTCGCGCGGTGCTGGCGGCGCGTCTGGCGTCGCTATGCCAGGGGTATTCCGCCGTCAGCCCGGCCTTGCTGGAACAGCTGACTGCCCTGCTGGCGAACGATGTGCTGCCGTGCATCCCGGCCGAAGGTTCGGTCGGTGCCAGCGGCGACCTGACGCCGCTGTCCTATGTCGCCGCGGTGCTGTGCGGCGAGCGCGACGTCATGGTGGAAGGCCGGCGGATGGCCGCGGCCGATGCGTTGGCTCAGCTGGGGCGCGCGCCGCTGCGTCTGCGCCCGAAGGAGGCGCTGGCCATCATGAACGGCACCGCGGTGATGACAGGCCTGGCCTGCCTGGCCTGGCAGCGCGCGCGCCAGCTGGCGCGGTTGGGCTGCGCGATCACCGCCGGCGCGGTCGCGGCGACCGATGGCAATCCCTATCACTTCGACCCGACGCTTTTTGCGGCGAAACCGCATCCGGGCCAGCTGCGTGCGGCTGCGGCGATCCGCGGCTGGCTTGGCGACGTGCACGCGCCGCGCCACGCGCACCGGCTGCAGGACCGCTATTCGCTGCGCTGCGCGCCGCATGTGATCGGCGTTCTGGAAGACGCGCTGGATTGGTCGCGGCAGTGGATCGAAACCGAGCTGAACAGCGCCAACGACAATCCGCTGGTCGATCCGGACGAAGAGCGCGTGCTGCACGGCGGTCATTTCTACGGCGGCCATATCGCCTTCGCGATGGACGGCCTGAAGGCGGCGGTGGCCAGCGTGGCTGACCTGCTCGACAGACAGTTCGCGCTGATGGCAGACCCACGCCACAATCACGGCCTGCCCGCCAACCTGTCCGGTGCGACCGGCGACGACGCCTGCCTGAACCATGGCCTGAAGGCCCTTCAGATCGGCGTGTCGGCGTGGACTGCCGAGGCGCTGAAGGCCACCATGCCGGCCGCGTCGTTTTCGCGCTCGACCGAATGCCACAACCAGGACAAGGTCAGCATGGGCACCATTGCCGCGCGGGACTGCCTGCGGGTGATCGAGCTGAGCGAGCAGGTCGCCGCCGCGATGCTGGTCGCGGTGCGGCAGGGGGTGGCGCTGCGGCGCCGCGCCGGCGGCACCCCGCCCGCCGCGCTGGCGCCGTTCGAACAGCGGCTGAACGCCGCGATTCCCTTCCTCGAACAGGACCGCGCGCTGGACCGCGAGCTGGTCGCGTTGGTCGGCCAGATCCGGGAGGGCCGCTGGTGAACGGTGCGGCGGTATTCTTCCTGCAGGCCGCCATCGTCGTCGGCCTGCCTTATGCGCTGTGGCGGCTGTTCGGCAAGGGTCGCGTGCTGCCGCTGGTGGTGGTGCAGATCCTGGTCGGCATCGGTCTGGGGCCGACGGGGTTTGGACGCTGGTTTCCCGAAGCGTGGGCGACGCTGTTCGGTCCGCCGGCGCTGTCAATGCTCGGCGGCCTGCAATGGCTCGCGGTGACGCTGTTCTGTTTCCTGACCGGCCTGCACCTGCGTGAGACCGAGCTGGGCGGCCAGCCGCGAGCCGCGGTGGCGGCTGGCGTAGGTGGCATCGTGCTGCCCTTCTGCCTGGGCACCGCCGCCGGTGCCTGGCTGGTGGCGGATCTGCCGCAGCTGGCGGGGCCGAATGCCGGCCCGATCGGCTTTGCACTGGTGCTGGGCCTGTGCAGCGCGGTGACCGCGCTGCCAGTGCTCGCGGCTATCCTGCGCGAAATGGGGATGGCGAGCACCGGCATGGGCCATCTTGCGCTGCGCTGCGCCGCGCTGACCGATGGCGTGGTGTGGCTTGCCCTGGCGGTAGTGCTGGTCGGCCACGGCGAAGGTGCCGGGCCAGTCGGTGTGGCCGCGCTCGCACTGATCTACCTGGCGGCCTGCCTGCTGGTGGCGCGGCCGCTGCTTGCACGCTGGCTGTCGCGCGATGGCTGGCACGCCGAACCGCTGCTGGCGGTGGCGCTGGTCACGGTGCTGGTATCGGCCTTTCTGTCGGAACTGGTCGGGCTGCACCACGTGATGGGCGGGTTTGTCGCCGGGCTGGTGTGGCCGCGACAGCATGCCTCGCAAATCAGGAAACTGCTCGAACCGGCGACGGTGGTGGTCCTGCTGCCTTTCTTCTTCCTGGCGGCTGGCCTGCGGACCACGGTCGGCATGGCCGATGGCGAAGTGCTGCGGGTCTTCGCGATCGCTGTGGTTGTTGCGGTGGTCGGCAAGACGGTTGGCGTAGCCGTGCCCGCGCGGCTGGCAGGGCTCGACTGGCGGCAAGCATGGACCTTGGGCGCACTGCTGCAGACCAAGGGCCTCGTCGAGGTCGTCGTGCTCGGCATCCTGCTCGACGCCGGCCTGATCGCCGGCCCGGCGTTTTCCGGCCTGTTGTGGATGGCACTTGCGACCACCGTATTGGCGCGTCCGCTTGCCGCCATCGCGATGCGCGCAAGGGGGAACGCCTGGCCTGTCGTCGCCGACCGCGCCGCCGAGCGCGGCTGACCCGCAGTCAGCATGGTGATGCGACTGGTTTACTGCTCGCTGTAATTCCACAGCAGCCCGCCGTCGATCACCAGCGTGGCGCCGGTGATGTAGTCGGCGTCGGCGCTGCACAGGAAAGCGGCCAGTCCCGCCACATCCCCCGGCTCGCCCAGGCGGTTCAGCGGGATATTGGCCAGCAGCGCGCGCAGCTGATCGGGGCGTTGCTGCAGGGCCTGGTTGATCGGGGTCTGGATCGCGCCGGGCGCGATGTTGTTGACGGTGATGCCATGCGGCGCCAGCTCGATCGCCAGGTTGCGCATCAGCATGCGCAGTCCGCCCTTGCTGACGCAGTAGCTGGTGAAGTTGGGGAAGGGCAGGTCTTCGTGCACCGAGCTGATGTTGACGATCTTGCCGCCGCGGCGCTGCTGTTTGCAGTGGTGCACGAACTGCTGCGACAGGAAGAACGGTCCTTTCAGGTTGACGTTCAGCACGCGGTCGTAGTCTTGCTCGGTGACCTCGCCGAACGGGGCGCGGATCTCGATGCCGGCGTTGTTGATCAGCGCATCGATCGAGCCGGCGGCCTCGGTGGCCTCGCGGAACAGCCGCTGGACCTCGCCGACGCCGCCGACATCGCCTTGCACCAGCCATGCCTGCACGCCGGCCTCGCGGATCTCCTTGCATACCTGCTCGGAACGTTCGTCGAGCCGATGCACGGCGACCACCACGTTGGCGCCTTCGCTTGCCAGCCGCAGCGCGATGCCGCGGCCGATGCCGGAGGCGGCGCCGGTCACCAGCACAGTCTTGCCTTGCAGTCTCATCTGCGCACCTCTTGACGGTGAGGCCGCCGAGGGGCGGCCGATGCTGCGGGACAGGGTTATCCCGGTGGGAGTCGGCGCGCCGCCGTGAAGTTCCGGAAGTGCCGCGCATTCGGCCATGAAATGCGCTGCGTCAGCACCGCCGCCTAGTCCGCCATGCCGACCTCGGCAACCGCAGCGGCCGCGACCTCGGCCATCCGCCGATAGCCCACATCGCCCGGATGCAGATGATCGCCGCTGTCGTAGCGCGGCAGCATCGCCTGCGGACGCGCCGGGTCGCGGATTGCTGCGTCGAAGTCCGCGACGGCATCGAATTCTCCGCTGTCGCGTATCCAGGCATTGACCGCCTGCCGCAGCGCTTCCTTTTGCGGCGGCGCATCGTAGCCGCGGATCGGCGTGCCGGCCAGCGCGCCGGCGAACGGCGTGATGGTGGCGCCGATCGCCCGGATGCCGCGTTGATGCGCGCGCCGGATCAGCTCGCGGTAGCCATGGATCATCGCGGCCGCCTGCGGCAACGGGGTGTGCGGGGCGAAGGTCGAGCCCGGCCAGCCGATGTCGTTGATGCCGATGGCGACGATCACCGCACGGATGCCACGCTGCGCAAGCACGTCGCGCTCGTAGCGCGCCAGCGCGGATTCGCCCATGCCGGCGCGCAACAACTGGCCGCCGGAGATGCCGGCATTGAGCACGGCGATGCCGCGCGGTGCGAGCCGCTCGGCGAGGCCGTCGGGCCAGCGGCGGTTGGCGTCGACGGTCGAGCCATTGCCTTCTGTGATCGAATCGCCGATCGCGACCACGGCCCCTGCGTTGTTGCCCGCCTCTACCTCGATGGCGGCGACGAGCAGCCTGCCGCTGAAGGATGTCGCATGGGAGAGCGTGGCATTGCGCGTTGCGTCGCCTGGCGACAGCCACGCGGTCTGCCGTCCATCCCAATGGAAGCCGCCTGGCCGGAACGGCTTCGGCAGATGCAGGCTGATCGCAATCTCGCTCAGCGGCGGCACGGCCAGCTCGATCGCATCGCTGGTCACGGCCGCGCCGGCCGGAATCGTGATCGACGGACTGCCGCCGAAGGTCGCCGCGCGATCAGTGCTTGCATCGATGCCATCGCGCCCTGCGGAAAGGGCGAGCCGGGCTGCACCGATTGTCACCGGCTCGCGTCCATAACGGTTGGACAGCACCAGCCGCGCGCGTGTACCGCCCACGCTGACTCTGGCGAGCTGGCGCAGCGTCTGTCGGTCCAGCCGTGCCGGCACGCCGGTCGGCAGCGGCAGTTCGCCGGCTTCCCAGATCGGCTGCTCGCTGGCGGTCCAGGTCGGCAGCCAGTGAGTCATGGGCGCCTCGGTGGCGAACGCGGAAATCGCCGCGGTGCCCACTACGACGGCGGCGCAGGTGCGCAGCCAGCGCTGGCGCAAGGCTTGGGGAAACGAAATCGGCATGGTTCAGGTGGTCCTGTGAAAGCCCGGCGGCAAGCCGGTACAGGCGTCAAGCTACGGTATGCCGATCCGTTGCAGAAGCTGGCAAAATGGCATGTCGCTCATTCGATATTGGAATAGGCTGCCCGAAATTCGCGGTGCAGCCCAACGTTGTCGGGAATCCATGATGGACACCATCCGCGCCATGCAGACGTTCGTCCGCGCCGTCGAGCTGGGCAGCCTGTCGGCCGTCGCGCGCGAACAGCAGGCCTCGCAGCCGACCGTCAGCAAGGTCGTGGCCGCGCTCGAGAGGCAGCTCGGCGTACGGCTGCTCGAGCGCAGCACCACCAGCTTGTCGCCGACCGAGGCCGGGCGCCGCTTCTACGAGCGGGCGCGGCGCGTGCTGGAGGAGTTCGGCGAGGCCGTCGGCGATGCGCAGGGCCAGGCCGAACGTCCTTCCGGACTGGTCCGGCTCAGCGCTCCGGTCAGCTTCGGCGTGCTGCGCCTGAACGCGCTGGTGCTCGCGTTCCAGCAGCAATATCCCGACGTGGAGGTCGAGCTGCTGTTCGACGACCGCTATGTCGACCTGGTAGCCGAGGGCGTCGATCTGGCGCTGCGGCTGGGCGCGCAGCTGCCGCCCAATGTGGTCGCGCGGCGCATCGCCGTGTCGCCGCGCATGCTGGTCGCCAGCCCCGTGCTGATGGGGCGGCATAAGCGCGTGCGCCGTCCCGCGGACCTGGCATCGCTGCCGATGCTGCGCTTCACGTGGCTGGCCGGCGGCAACGCGATCGTGATGGAAGGGCCGGATGGCACGGCCACGGTCGAGGCGCCATGCCGCTATCGGGTCAACAACTCGCTGGCGATGCGGGAAGGCTTTGTCGCCGGCGCCGGCTTTGGACTGACGCCGGCCTGGCTGGTGCAGGATCTGCTCGATGACGGCGTGCTGGTGCCCGTGTTGCCACGCTGGCATGGCTCCGCGCAGGACGCCTTCCTGGTCTATCCGAGCCGCCGCTATCAGCCCGCCCGCGTGCGCGTGCTGATGGATTTCCTTGCCGAGCGCATTCCGTTGCTGCCGGGCATGCGGCCCGTGTAAGGTCGCCGGGGGAACTACACGGACGCCACGATGGTGTCGCGCAGCCAGCGATGCCCCGGGTCGCGATGGACGCGCTCATGCCACAGCATCGACATTTCGTAGCCCGGTATCTCGATCGGAGCCTCGACCACCCTGATCCCGGCGGCATCGCGCACCAGGCGCGACGGCAGCATCGCGACCAGATCGGTGCTCTCCAGCACGGACAGCACGAACAGGAAATGCGGCACCGACAGGGCGACCCGGCGTGACAGCCCGCGAGCGGCCAGCACCTCGTCGGTCGGCCCGTAAAAGCCGCCGCCATCGGGCGACACGATCACGTGCTCGAGCCTGCAGAACTGCGCCAGCGTCGGCTTGCGCTTCAAGCCGGGGTGCCCGGCGCGGCCGGCCAGTACATAGCGTTCGGTGAACAGCGGCCGGCGATGCAGGCCCTGCGGCGCGCCGTCGGTCGTGTGGAAGGCCAGGTCGATCTCGCCGTGTTCGGCCTGCCGCGCCAGCAGCGACGGCACCGCCTGCACGATCGCCAGCCGGGTGCCCGGTGCTTTGGTGCGCAAGTCGCGCAGCAGCGGCAGCACGATGGTCGCTTCCGCGTAGTCGAAGGCCGCGATGCGCCAGGTGTCGCTCGCCTGCGCCGGATCGAAGGGGCCCTGCGGGGATACCGCTTGCTGCAGCGCCTTCAGCGCTTCGCGCAACGGCTCGCGCAGCGCCTCGGCACGGGCCGTCGGCCGCATGCCGCGCGGGCCGGGCAACAGCAGCGGGTCGCCCAGCGTGTCGCGCAGCTTGGCCAACTGTACGCTGACCGACGGTTGCGACAGGTTCAGCCGCTCGGCCGCGCGCGTGACGTTGCGCTCGGCCAGCAGCACGTCGAGCGTGATCAGCAGGTTCAGATCCAGCCGTCCGAAATTGTTCATGGCAATACCTGGAATTTCAGAAATTCATTTCCAATATACCGGACGCGACCCTAAGCTGGCCTTCTCTTGCAATGGGCAATGGAGGCTCACCATGAACATTCTTCTGGTCTATGCACATCCCGAGCCCCGCTCGCTGAACGGGGCCATTCGCGACTTTGCCGTCGAGCGGCTAAGCCAGGCCGGGCATACGGTGCAGGTATCCGATCTCTATGCGATGCGGTGGAAGGCCGCGCTCGATGCCGCGGACAATCTCGCCCATCGGGCCGGCGAGCGTTTCGATCCTTCGCTCGACTCCAGACAGGCGTTCGAAAACGGCACGCAGAGCGAAGACATCGCCGCCGAGCAGCGCAAGCTGCTGTGGGCCGATGCGGTGATCCTGCAGTTTCCGCTGTGGTGGTTCTCGATGCCCGCGATCCTTAAAGGCTGGGTGGAACGCGTCTATGCCTATGGGTTTGCCTATGGCGTGGGCGAGCACTCGGATGCGCGCTGGGGCGACCGCTATGGCGAGGGCACGCTGGCGGGCAAGCGCGCGATGCTGATCGTCACCGCGGGTGGATGGGAGCCGCATTACAGCCCGCGCGGCATCAACGGCCCGATCGACGACATCCTGTTCCCGATTCATCACGGGATCCTGCATTACCCGGGCTTCGACGTGTTGCCGCCCTACGTGGTCTACCGGACTGGCCGCGTCGATGCGGCACGCTTTGCGATCATCCAGCACGAATTGGGACAGCGGCTGGATCGGATCGACACGACAGCGCCGATTCCATTCCGGCGGCAAAACGGCGGGGATTATGCGATTCCGCAGTTGACCTTGCGGGACGACCTCGCGCCGGGGGAGACGGGCTTCGGGGTGCATGTTGCGGGCGTGCACGAGGCACGCCCGCCGGCCGCATCGGCAATCGGATCCGATGCGGTGATGACGCCTTAGCGAGGCGTCAGCTCGATCCGCTTCTCCGCCGCCCGCTCGACCGCCTTGCGCGAATACACCAGCGGGAACGTCTGCCCCTTGGCCCACACCGGTGCCAGATCGCGGTAGTGCGGGTTGGCCGGGTCGCCCGATTGTCCAGGGGTATTGATCACGCGCCCCTGGTCCCAGTTGCCGACGTCGAGCACCATGCGGAACGACGCGCCCGCGGTCAGGTGGTAGTCGCTGTTGCGATAGCTGGTGTTCATCGGCGTGAAGGCGGACCCGCCGATGCCGCCCGCATCGACGTTGTACTGGGCGCGCGTGGCGTCGTCGACGATGTTGGCGAGCGGATGGCGGAAGATCGCGCGATGCAGCGCGCCCCAGTTGGCCAGTTTTTCCGGCGAGGGCGAACGCCGCTCCAGTTCGGCCATCGCCGCCTTCAGCGAGGTCAGCATGACCTCGTCGCGCCGCGCCACCGGCATCCACGTGTCCGGCTGCTCCAGCACCGCCAGCACGCGCGCCGCATCGCCGGCGCCGACCAGCCTGGCGGCGTCCTCCGGCAGCGCCGCGCGCACGACCGCGGGCCGCAGATGGTTGCTGAACCAGATCTCGAACAGCGCGGCCGGCACGCTGTCGGCCCGCACATTGCCGTCCCAGCCGCGCAGCAGCGCGACGGCGCGCTGCACCTGCGGGTCCTGCAGCAGCGATGCCGCGGCGCCGGCATTGCCGACGGTGCGCATCACGGCCAACGTGCGTTGCGCCGGCAGCGACACCGTGTCGTTCTGCCACGCGATCGAATCGCGCAGCGAGCTGACCGGTGCGGCCGCGACCAGACTCTTGAGCCGGCGCGCCCGCGAGCTGTCGCTCCATTCGTAGCCGACGCCGAGCTTCGCGGCCGGATGATCCGGCGGAATATTGTTCTCGTTCGCGGTGACGATATGGCCGGCGGACGGGTTATAGGCCCACGGCAGCTCGTCCATGTTGCGGTAGCCGGCCCACTCGTAGCGCCCGTCGCCCGGTACCGGGAACAGGCCGTCCCAGTTGGGGCGGATCACCGTCAGGCCGCCCGGAATCCAGCCGATATTGCCGTTGCGGTCGGCGTAGACCTGGTTTTCGCCGGGCGCGCCCCAGCGATTCATCGCCGCGCGGAACTGGTCCCAGTTGGTCGCGCGCATGTAATCCATCGAGCCGAAGTAGGGCGCCATGCCGGCATCGAGCCAGGCCGCGCGCAGCGCCCAGGCGCGGTGGCTGGCATCGTCGGCATGCAGCACGGGGCCATGGCGCGTGAAGTCGATCGTGACCGTGCGCGGTTCGGCCTCGCCGCGGACCGCGATCTTCTCGGTGATGGTTTCCATCGGCTCCCAGCGTCCGCGATAGCGGTAGGACTTGGGCTGCGCGGGATCGGTCTCGTAGACGTACAGGTCTTCCTGATCCATGTAGAAGCGCGTCAGGCCGAAGGCGATCGTGCCGTTGTGGCCGATCGAGATGCCGGGCAGGAACGGCTCGCCCGCGCCGATCACCGACAGGCCCGGCGCATTCAGATGCGACACATAGCGCAGGCTCGGCGCGCCGTGCGACCGGTGCGGGTCGTTGGCGAGGATGGGCCGGCCCGTCGAGGTCCGGCTGCCGGCGATCACCCAGTTGTTCGAGCCGAGGCTGCGGCCGGTGTCGCTGTTCGCGTCGACCGCGGCGTAGAGCTGGTCGACCGGCACGCTACCGGCGGCCGCCTTCTGCCAGGCTTCCTTCGGGAAGTTCGCCGCGGCCGTGGCCAGCGTATAGGCCTTCTTCAGCGCGGCGGCGGGCACCGCGCAGGGGTCCAGGCCCTCCGGCAGCGTCGGCGTGATCGGCGGATCGAGCTCGCGCCGCAGCCAGTCGGCGCGCGCTGCCTGCTCCTTGGCCTGGCAGTACAGCGTGGCGCGGTCGACCTCGCCGGTGAAGTTCAGCGTCAGGCCATGGTGGCGGATCCGGACGATGTCTTCGGCGCGCCAGCGCGAAGGCTTGTAGCCCAGCTGCTTGAACTCGCGCGGCAGCAGTTCGGGCTGCGCCTCGGTCAGCGCCACGTAGGCGTTGACGCCGGCGACGAAGGCCTCGGCCACGCGCTTCGCGTCCGAGCCGTAGGCCAGCCATTCGCGGTACATGTCGCCGCGGTACAGCACCGCCCGCGCCATGCGGTCGCCATCGACATAGGCGGGGCCGAAGTCCCTGGCCATCTCGCCGAGCCCGCGCTTGCGCCACAGGTCGATCTGCCACAGCCGGTCGCGGGCGGCGATGAAGCCTTGCGCATAGAAGGCGTCGTACAGCGTGCCGGCGTAGATGTGCGGCACGCCCCAGCGATCGATCAGGATGCTGGCCGGCTTCTCCAGGCCTGGGGCTGCATAGCGGTCGGTGGGCGGGGCCGCGGACGCCGTGCCGGCCAGCATGGGCAGGGCAGCGGCTGCGACGGCGAGTTGGCGGAGCAGGGTGGCGGCGGGCCGCCGGCGGACGATGCGCATCGGGTCTCCTTGCTTTGTTGGTCTTGATGGAGCGCGTGCCGGATGATGGCTCAGCGGAATCCGGCCACCGAAGCATAGCCGAGCGGGCAGCGGCATGGGGAAGGGATGCACGGTGATCGCACGGATCGCGGGCGATGCGGGCGATGCGGGCGCGTAAGGCCATGCCGTTGTCAAAATTGCACGCGGCGCGGTATGGCGCGCCGCAGCGAACGGCGCTGTTGCACCCGGCACGATCCGTGCGTGGTCAGCAAGACTTCAAGCCCTTCGAGTCATCGCCATGGCAAGGAAAGATGAGTACGGCACCAATGCCGAGGCCGCGCGCGCGTCGACGCGCGGCCGCCACCTGATCGCGCGCCCGATGCTGTGGGTGTTTATCGCGATCGTGCTGATCGGCCTGCTGATGCTGTCGTATTGGTAAGGCAGTCGGGCGACCGTCGAAGCGCGGTCCGCCCTTGGTGCGCTCAGGCGCCTACCGGCACGTACTTGTCCCGGTGGGCTTCCAGCCATTGCGCCGACGCGCTGGCGTCGTGCTCGGTCGGGTGGAAGTCGCGGCGGAAATAGTCGCGCCAGGCGCTGAACGTCTGCCGGATCAGACCACGCTTGCCGAGCAGGAACCGCATCGCGCCGGTCCAGGTGCGCCATTGCCATAGCGTGCCGTCGCGGCGCAGGTTGTCGATGGTCTGGCGCAGCGCATCGCCAAGGAAGGTGAGGCTGATGCGGCGGAACCAGGTAATGCGCCATTCGTGCGAGCCGCCCAGCGCCTGGTACAGGTCGAAGGCGGTATTGCGGTGCTCGGTCTCTTCGGCGCTGTGCCACAGCCATAGCGTCGCCAGACGCGGGTCCTGCTCGCCGAGCATGTCCGCGTTGCGCAGCATCCAGTCGGCAAAGATCGCGGTGAAGTGTTCGAACGCCGCGGTGATGGCCAGCGGGTGGCGCGGGTCCACGCCCTCGAGCTGCTTGAGCCGTTCCTTCGATCGGACCTCCCACGCATTGACCAGCCCCTGCCTGCGCAGATGCTCGTTGTAGAGGCCGTGCAGGCGGCGGTGCGTGGCCTCCTGGCCGACGAAACCCTGCACCTCGGCGCGGAAGCGGTCCTGCTGCTCTGGCGGCAGCGCCTTCAGGCCGTTGCGCACCGCATCGATAAAGAACTGCTCCCCGACCGGGAAGCTCATCGACAGCGCATTGAGGAAGGCCGTGCGAAAGGGATCGCCCGCGCACCAATGCCGCGGGATCGGCGCTTCCATATCGACGAGCAGGCGGCGAACGACGAGATGCGTCACGGTAGTCTCCCTGGGGTATTTGCCGGGAGCGTTGCCCGGCTGGTACTGCGGAGTACCGATCATGATGGCGCGGGTCGGTACTGTCAAGTACCATGGCGGCGGACCACGACCCGACCATGACGAGCCGCCCATGCACGCACCCGCCATCCTGACCGCCGGCACCGCGCCGGACCGCAGCGAGCATCGACGCCGCCTGCTCGAAGGCATGGCCGGCGCGGTCGCGCGCAAGGGCTATGGCGAAGTCACCATTGCCGATATCGTGGCCGAGGCCAACGTCTCGCGCCGGACCTTCTACGAGCATTTCGATTCCAAGGCCGATTGCCTGATGGCGCTGTACGTCAGCGCGAGCCGGCATGCGCTGCAGGTGCTGCGCGCCGCGATCGACCCGCGCCAGCCGTGGACCGCCCAGGTCGAAGGCGCGATGCGCGCCTATCTCGGCTATATGGCGGGCAACCCCGCGCTGCTGCGCACGCTGTTCATCGAAATCCTGAGCCTCGGCGGCCCCGGCCTGGCGGTACGCCGGCAGGTCCACCGCGAGCTGGCCGAATTCATCCAGCGCACCGTCGGCACCGACCAGCGGCGCCGGCAGCGCCTGCCCTACGAGAGCGCACTGGCCCTGGTCGGCGCGGTCCACGAACTGGTGCTGGAGCGGATCGAGCGAGCCGGGCCGGCGCGGCTGGAGGCGCTGGTGCCGACGGTCTGCGATCTGGTGCGCCGGATCGTCGGGGAGCCTGTTTGATGCCCTGTTTGACGCCCCCATCGGCCATGGAAGGAATCGACTCGAACAGGGATACCGTGAATAGCGGCGGAAGTGGCGACATTGCGGCTGTCAGGGACTGTTATCTGTCGGGACGAATTGCCGACGCGCTTCACGCCGCGCAAACGCTTCTGGATCGGCACCCCGATCACGCCGAATTGCTGAACCTGGCGGGCGTTTGCTACATGGCGCTTGGCGATGACAAGGCCGCCGAGGCGGCGCTGCGCCGTGGTAGCCAGGCGGCGCCCGAGTCCGCTGACATCAGCAACAATCTCGGCGCGCTGTATCGCAAGATGGGGCGGCAAGACGAGGCAGAGCGGTGGTTCCGGCGCGCTGTTGCCACGGCACCGGGTCATGGGCAGGCACTGCTCAATCTTGGCTTGCAGTTGCGATCGGCCAGGCGCCTCGACGAGGCCCGGCACGCGATATCGCAAGCGATCGAGATGGCGCCCGACAACCATCAGGCCTGGAATGTCCTTGGACTGGTGCTGAAGGATTTACGCCGCTTCGACGAAGCAGACATTGCGCATCGGCGTGCACTGGCACTGGATCCGCACAATGCCTCGTACCGGCTCAACCTTGGCAACCTGCTGCTTTACCGGAACAATTGGCCAGAAGGGCTTCCGCTATTCGAGGCTCGCTGCGAGGCAGGTTTGCAAGGAGCATTCTCCAGCTCGCCCGGGCTACCGTTTCCGCAGTGGCGAGGCGAGTCGCTGGCGGGGGCATCGCTGCTGATCTGGCCCGAGCAAGGCTACGGCGATCAGATTCAGCTGGTGCGCTATGTCAGGAAGATCAAGGAATCCGGTGCCAGGCACGTTACGCTGGTGTGTGATGCCGCGACCCTGGCATTGTTCTCTTCGATGCCCGAAGTCGACGCACTGGTTCCCCGCGAACGATTCAATCCGTCCGCCTGCCCGCGGCATGATTTCTGGACCTATATCTGGAGCATCCCGCTCAATCTGAAAAGCGGGCCCGGGTCGATTCCATCGGAGTTGCCATATCTCTTCGCGCCTGCGACCGCGGCATCGAAATGGGAGCGCTTCTTTCCAAAGAGACGCCTTCGAGTGGGACTGGTATGGAGAGGGAACCCCGGCAACGAGAACGACCATGTCAGGTCGCTGCCGAGCCTGAAGACGCTGGAGCCCCTATGGCAAACCGAGGGTGTCACGTTTGTCAGTCTGCAGAAGGAGGCTGACGGAGACCGGATACGGTCGGAGATCGGTGACCGCTTCATCCTGAACCTGGGAAATCGGGCGGCCGACTTTGCCGACATGGCCGGTATCATTTCCCGGCTGGATCTGGTCGTGGGAGTCGATACGGCCGTGGTGCATCTGGCCGCAGCGCTTGGCAAGCCCACCTGGATATTGCTTTCCAACGTTGCAACCGACTGGCGCTGGACGTGCGAAGGACCGACATCGATCTGGTATCCGGGCGCCGTCAGGCTGTTTCGGCAGGAGGTGGGCGACACCGACTGGTCCGGCGTCGTCGCGCTTGTCGCTGATGCCTTGTCCGCGGTTCGGAAAGCGAAACCGTGACTGGAACAACAATACGGAGGTTCGCCCCATGCCCGTGTTTCGCAACCTGGAGCAGCAATCGCTGGACAAGCAGTACAACAACCGGGCCGCGGTGCCCGAGCACCCGGCTATCCTGGCGCGGTGGGCTGCGGATGCCGCGGCCTTCCGGCAGGCACATGCGGTCGAGGAAAACCTCGCCTATGGCAGCGATCCGAAGCAGACGCTGGACTATTTCCCCGCCGGGGGGGCGGGCCGGCCGCTGCTGATCTTCATTCACGGCGGCTATTGGCAGGCGCTGGACAAATCCGATTCCAGCCATCTTGCCGCCCCGTATCTCGCACGCGGCATCGATGTGGCGATGCTGAACTACCGGCTTGCACCGGACGTGACGATGGCCGAGATCGTGCGCGACAACCGCAGTGCCGTGGTGTGGTTGCACCGGAATGCGCGCGTGCTGGGCTTCGACGCCAATCGCATCTTCGTCTCCGGCCATTCGGCGGGAGGCCAGCTGGTCGGCATGCTGGCCGGCACGCGGTGGGAGGATGTCGGCTTGCCGGCCGACGTGTTGAAGGGCGGCTGCTCGATCAGCGGGCTCTACGACCTGGAGCCGATCCGGCTCTGCTATCTCAATCGCGTGATCGGCCTGACCGAAACGGATGTCGCCGCCTACAGCCCGATTCACCATCCGCCAACCACAACGCTGCCGATGATCCTCACCGTGGGCGGCGATGAGTCCGATGAATATCACCGCCAGCAGGCGGAATATGCCGCGCTGCTCCGGCAACGCGGCGTGCCCGTCAGCATCGTCGTGCAGGCGCACGGCCACCATTTCGATGCGCTGGAGCATCTCGGCGATGCGCAAAGCGAGCTGGCGGCGGCCGTGCGGGGGATGATCGAGGCGACCGCGTAACTCTCGCACTGGGCGTCCGATCGGTGCGACGGATCGTCATGGCAATGGAGTGATCAGGTAGCTGAAATGGACTCCAGCGCTTCCCCCCGCGTCTCAATGCCGAACCGGTAGACGATCCATGCCGCCGCCAAAAAACAGGCGGCGCCCAGCGCGAAGACGCCGGCCTGGCCTGCAAGCGGCAGTACCAGTCCAACCAACGCCGGGCCGATCAGCGAGCCGACACGGCCGACGGTCGACGCCATGCCGCACCCGGTAGCGCGCGCCCTTGTAGGGTAGAGCTCCGGGGTATAGGTATAGAGCACCGCCCACATGCCGAACATGAAGAACTGCATCGTGCCGCCGGACAGGAACAGCGCGGCCGGCTCGGCGTGCATGCCGGCGACGCGGCCGTAGAGAAACGCCGCTACGGCGCCGCCCACCAGGGTCGCCACGCATGCCGGTTTCCTGCCCCATCGCTCGACCGCCCACGCGGCGCACAGGAAGCCGGGAATGCCGCCGATCGAAATGTAGACGGTATAGAGCACCGACTTGGTCACGCCCATGCCTCCCTGCTGCAGCAGGGCACCGATCCAGGTATTCAATCCATAGAAGCCCAGCAAGGCGAAGAACCATAGGCCCCAGACCGTCATCGTCCGATTGCGGTACTCGGGAGACCACAGCACCTTCACGCCGAAGGTTTGCGCATCGGCCGTCGTCACCGTGGCACTGGCTTCGGGCAACGATGTCAGCTTCAGGCGGCGCATCACCGTCGATTCGATGCCGTCGACGACGCGTGCCGCCTCCTCGTGCCTGCCCTTGGATTCGAGCCAGCGCGGCGATTCCGGTACGTAACGACGGACCACGAAGAGAAACAGCGCCGGAACGGCGCCGAGCATGAACATGGTGCGCCAGTCGTATGCCGACAGGACATAGTAGGACATCAGTCCGGCGCAGATGAAGGCGATCGGCCAGTTGCCATCCATCAGCGCCAGATACTTGCCGCGCTGGCGCGCCGGAATGAATTCCGACAACAGCGTTTGCGCCAGCGGCAGCTCCATGCCCATGCCGACACCCAGCAGCAGCCGGTACAGGCCGAGGGTGACGGGATCGTTCGCGGTCGAGCAAAGGAAGCTGCCGACGCCCCAGACGATCATGCTGACCTGGAAGACCGGCTTGCGTCCAAAGCGATCCGCCAGCATGCCCGAGCCGAGGGCGCCGACTGCCATGCCGACAAAGCTGGCGCTGCCAAGCATTCCCGCCTGCGCGCTGGTCAGCCCGAATTCGGTGCGGATCGACCCGAGCAGATACGTCATCATCGCGAGGTCGAGATTGTCGAAGAAGAACGCCATTGCAATGACGGCGAAAAGACAGCGGTGGTAGCCGCAGATGGGCAGGCGTTCAAGGCGGTCGCCGACGCGCACGCGCATCAGCTCGATCGGTGTCACTCTCATGTTGTCTCCTGTCTTGTCGTGGCCGGCTCCGTGCGGAGCGGTGGTGTGCAACATGGCCGTGCGGCATGTCGTTCGCTACTGTCGCGCGGGATGGCAGGCGGGGCACGCGTCGAGATGCCAACGGCTATCGCCATGGCGCCAACAGGTTCGACCGGCGTGGCGAATGCGGCTGATCATCGCGCGATGGATTCATGCGCGGAACGGAAGACACTGCGGATGCGTGGCCGCCCGCTCGTGGAGCAGGGTGGCCACGCCTTGCGGCCCATTGGAGAGGGCCAGGAGGGAGCGATCGGAGCGCGGAGGCGGTAGGGATCAGCGGGCGGAGAAGCGCTGCGGATCGAACGCTTCCTCAGGCAGCGCCGACAGCGTCGCGCCGGCCGGAAACGGATAGCGCAAGTAAGGTGCCCGTGGCTGGCCGGGCGGCGAGTATTGTCCGTCCGCGAGAATCCGCTTCTTGGCCGACAGTGAAAGGATTTCGCAGCGGTACGCCACGATCTGGTTGGCGGCCCCATCTTCGATCGGGGTGTAGTCCTTTTCGGGGCGGAACTTGTCGAGTGCCAGGTACTGATGCGCCCGAATTTCGTCGGTCTGGTCGCGCAAGGTGGCGACGCATCTCGCGATGACACTGTAGTACTCGAGGCTGGTGTTCTGGCCTTTGGGTGCCTTGAGCAATGCCACTGGGCGATCGATCTCGATGGTCACGTGAGGATTGGCCCGTATCGCCGAAGCCAGCTTTCCGTAGCGGGAGCTATGGATCAGGAAGGCATCTCCGGTGAAGGTGAAGCTTTGGGCCGTCACGTAAGGGAAGGGGTTGTCGTGGACGGCGACCCGGCAAATCAGTTCGTCCTTTAGAAAGGCCTCGATGGCGGGCCAGTCTGACCATGCCAGGTCGGTTCTCCGCATTTCATTGGTCAAGTAGGCGGGCGTCATGTTCGCACTCGGATTTATGGTTTGAGGGAATCAGTACAGAAAGCGCAGCTGGTCGCGCGCGGGGCCCAGGCCGACGCCACGAAGTCGGCGAGCGACGGCGCCTTCCAGCCAATGCAGCAAGGCATCGAGCTGCGGTGGCAGCGGGTCTTCACGGCGCTGTGGCAGCGCATTTCGACTGAATGCGGGAAATTCGCGGATGCGAGGTTCGGTTGTGCGATGAGAGGCGCCATCGAACAATGGAATAACCTGGCGCCGCGTGTCGACGAACCACGCCAGGCAATCGCATTTGTTCAGGAACCACTCGTCGATGCCATGCTGACGTATCGTCGTCCGTAGTTGCGCGACGTCGAGCAGTCCAATGCGACGCGGCCGCCCGGTCACGGTGCCGTACTCGTCGGCCAGCACGCGAAGGGCGGTGCCGATATCGAAGGCGTCGTCGCTGGCGAGCAGGCGAGCCGGATCATGGCGCGCGGCCTCGCGATACCGGTCGCCACGGTGTGCTGCCGCTGCCGCGCAGTATTGCGCCGAGCGCGTGCCGCCCAGCTCCGACGGGAAAGGTCCCGCGCCGACGCGCGAGACGATGGCCTTGGCGACGCCGATGGTCTTGCGGTGGTATTTGGCTGGCAGGTCGCCGCCGACATAAGCATAGGCCGGCACGGTATGGCTGGAGGTCACCCATGGCTGGTCGCCGTGCGTCACGTCGAGCATAACGGACTGTGCTCCCTCGAACAGCACGCGCGCGCCGCCCTCGACCAGCGTGCCCAGATGGTCCGGCTCAGAGGTGACGAAGTCGCGTACGGTCCGCCAGGCGGCGCGCATGCGGACGACCGCCGAGCTACGAGCATCCGCGCCGGCGCCCGTGCCGCCCTGCTTCTTGCACTCGCCAAGAAGGCGGAACACCGCTTCGCTGTCGGCGACCAGATCGCGCAGCTGGAACGCGACACGCATGCCCCCGCGCATGCGCCTTGCGTGGTCGGAGTAGCAGGGCCCGATGCCGTTTCCGGTGGTTCCGATGCTGCCACCATCGTCCCGGTCGAGCGCTACATGGGCGGGTTGGATCAGAGGGCAGCGGTCGCTGATGTTCAGACGCCCGTGCAACGAGATGCCGCGCGACGCCAGCATCGCCATCTCGTCGGCCAGTTCGGCCAGGCCGATCGCGCATCCCGAGCCGATGTAGAGCGACAGCGAAGGGTGCAGGACGCCGGAGGGAATCTGCCGCAGGCGAAGCGCGCCACCGGGGGCATCGATCGTATGCCCGGCATTGGCGCCGCCGTTGAAGCGCGCGATGACGTCATAGTCGCCGGCGAGATGGTCGACGATTCTGGCTTTGCCTTCGTCCCCATATTGCAGGCCGACCAGCACGTCGGCATATCCGGTGCGGGATGGTGTCGTCATGCGTCGATGGCCAGCGCGAACGTGGCTTCGATTTCGACCGGTGCGCCGAATGGCAGGCTTGCGACGCCGATCGCAATGCGCGCGTGTCTGCCCTTGTCGCCGAAGACGAAGTTGATCAGCTCGGAAGCGGCGTTGACCACGGCAGGAGCATCGTGGAAGCTCGCCGAGGTGGCCACGAAACCGCCAATGCGCAGCACGCGCTGGACCCGTTCGAGGTCGCCGTCCGTGGCGGCGGCGACCCAGCCGAGTACGTTGGCCACGCAGAGCCGCGCGGCTTCGCGCGCCGTGTCGAGCGACACGCCGTCAGGGACTCGGCCCGTCGCGAACGCCTTGCCGCCAACCGTTGGCAGTTGGCCCGAGATCGTCAGGATCCCGCGGTGCAGGGTATAGGGGACAAACAGCGCGGATGGCATGTCGGCCGGAGGCAGGACGATTCCGGCCTCCCGGATGCGTTCGATGACTGGCATGAGCTTCCTCGTGAGCAATGGCGACGCGCTGCCGGCGCCTTGCACGGCAGTGTCGCCATCTCACTGTGCCTTGGGAGCCCGCCGTCGTCCCGTGCGGCGAGGCCATGCGATGTCGCGCGGACGCCAGCTTCCGCGCGATGCGCTGCTAATGCTGCGCCATATCCTGAAAGTACTCGGTCGGCGTCATGCCGAGGGCGCGACGGAACATGGCGCTGAACGCGCTGGGACTCTCGTATCCCAGCTCGAGGGCAATGTCGGTGACGGGCTTGCCTTCTGCCAGCAACCGCACGGCGGCCATTAACCTGGCCTGCTGCTTCCAGCGGCTGAAGGTCAGGCCAGTCTCCTCGGGAAACAGGCGGATGATGGTGCGTTCGCTGGCACCGACGGAGCGGCTCCATTCCTCGACCGACGTCTCGTCGGACGGCTCGGCGACAATGCGGGCGCAAATGCGGGCCAGGCGTGGATCGCGGGGCATCGGAAGATGCAGTGGCACGACGGAGAGCGGCCGCATTTCATGCAACAGCAGGCTGGCGACGAGCCCGTCGCGACCCTCCTCGTGATAGTCAAGCGGCATGGTCACCGCCGCCGAGATCAACTCGCGCAGCAGCGGCGGCACTGCCACCACGCAACACGTCGTCAGCTCGGTGGGGACTGCGTCCTCCCGGACATAGACGGTGCGCATCTCCACGTCGCCGCACGCCTTCATTGCGTGCCGGACATTGCAAGGCACCCACACGGCCCGCTGTGGGGGTACCACCCAGGATCCCCATTCCGTCGTCACCAGAATCGCCCCGGTATAGGCATAGATCAACTGGCCGCGCGGATGCGAGTGATAGTCGATATAGAACCGGTCGGGCAGCTCGCGAGCCATGCCGCCGAGCGGGCGGTCGATGTGCTGGTAGTCGTCGCGATTCTCGCTCTTTCCGAACATGGCGTCTCCGAGATAGCGGGTGTCATCTGGCGGGGCGCCGTTTGCGCCTTGGCCATTTATCTTGGGGGTCGACGTGAGCGCGTCGTATTTTTTTAGCGATCGGTGTTCGCATCGAACCCGAATGTTCGGAGCCAAATTTAATGTCAGTGTATCGAAACTTCAATCAGGAATCGCTCGACCGGCAATACAACGTCCGGGGCGGCATTCCGCACTATCAGGCGATCTTCGAGCGGTGGGCAAAGCAGAGCGCTGAGGTTCGTCAGGCGCATGCCGTCAGCCAGGATCTCGCCTACGGCGATGACGCGAAACAGAAGCTCGATTTCTTCCCTGCTCGCAGTGCTGGCCGGCCATTGCTGATCTTCATTCACGGCGGATATTGGCAATCGCTGGACAAATCCGATTTCAGCTATCTGGTGATCCCGTACCTGGAGCGCGATATCAATGTCGCCGTGGTCAACTATCGGCTCGCACCCACGGTCGCGATGGGCGATATCGTGCGTGATAACCAGGATGCCGTGGTATGGCTGTACCGGCAGGCGCAGACGCTCGGCTTCGATGCCGATCGCATCTTCCTGTCCGGGCACTCGGCCGGCGGCCATCTGACTGCGACGCTGGCTGGTACGAGTTGGCAGGACTTCGGGGTGCCGGCGGACGTGCTGAAGGGCGGCTGCGCAATCAGCGGCCTCTATGATCTGGAGCCGATCCGACTCTGCTATCTCAACAAGGTGGTGGGATTGACGGAGGCGGACGTCGGCGCCTACAGTCCGATGGGCCATCCGCCCTCGACCAGGCTGCCGATGATCCTTACCGTCGGCGGCGATGAGTCGGACGAATATCATCGCCTGCAGGCCGACTATGCCGCGCTGCTGCGTCAGCACGGCGTACCGGTGGAGATCGTCGACCAGCCCAGCGGCCATCATTTCGACGCAGTCGATGCTCTCGGCGAGGCGCGCGGCGTGCTGACCGAGGCCGTGCTGAGGATGATCGCGGCAGCGGCGTAAAGACGCCAACGCCTCAGGAGCGGGCCATCTGTGCATTCCTCTCCTTGGCCGGGAAGCAGAGGTCCGCCAGCAATGCCACGAGGAGCAGCGCCGCCGCGGTCAGGAACAGCAGCCGGTGCGATTGCCCGCTCGCATTGAACAGCGCGGAATAGGCGTAACCCGCGACGGCCATCGCCGCCGCCGACACGATGCTGGCGCGGCTCCAGGCGATGTTTTGCCGCGGCGCATGGTCCGGGACGAGTTCATGCACACGGGCCAGCGCCAACGGCACCATGCCGGGCGCGAAGGTGCCGATCACGACGGTCAGGGCACCGAGCACCAGCAGGTTGTCGGTGACATACACCGCGGCCAGCACGATGGCCAGCACCAGCGACACCAGCCTGATACCCGGACCGGCGCCCAGCCGATCGGCGAGAAAGCCGTACAGCGGCGGTCCGGCGATGGCGCCAAGGCCATAGACCGCCCAGAACACCGCGCCCAGATGCGTGCCCGCGCCCAGGCCGCGGGCGATGAAGTCCACCAGGAATACCATCGGCACCACCGCGGCGGTCGCCATCAGCGCGTACTGCAGGAACAGCATCCACACGGCGCGGCCGAAGCGCGGCGTCGCGGACGGTGCCGGTCTTGCCGGCGCCGGGTGAGGCCGATCCAGCTGCCGTGGCGGCCACGCGAACCAGCTGGCCGCGGTCAGCAGCGCCGACACGATTGCCAGGCCGATCCAGGTTTGCGCCAGCCCCCATTGCAGCAACAGCGGAATGATGGTGCCCGATCCCGCAATGCCGAGCCCGAGACCGAGGAAGATGGCGCCGCCCGCGGCGCCTTTGCGCGCCGGCGGCACGTGCGGCAGGATGGTGCCGGCCACCAGCACCATGACGATCCCGCCGGCGATTCCCGACATGAAACGCCACGCGAAATACCAGCCGAACGACAGCGGCACGGCACAGGCGAGAAAGGCGGCGGTGATCCATACCATCATCAGGCGCAGCGTGCGCTCGTTGCCCAGCCGCGCACCGACGGTCCGGCCGATCCATGCACCGCAGACATAGCCGGCCAGATTGGCGGCGCCCAGATAGATCACGCTGGAAGCGGGAAACCAGTGCGCCTGGATCAGTTCGGGGATCAGCGGCGTGAACGCGAAGCGCGCCAGCCCGATGCTGTCGAGGCTGGCGCACAGGCCAGCGAAGATGTAGCGCCAGACCAGCGCGCGGTCCAGTTGTGCTGGCGTGTAGGAAGGAGGGTGTTTGGTCATGGGTGAGCGTGATAGGGAGGCAGGGCGCGCATCGTCCGGCGCCGGTTCGATGGATGGCTGATGTTTGACACTGTTGTCATGTTTGACAACTTAGTCAAGATTGACGAAGGTGTCAATCATCGGCTTAAATGGCAGCATGTTTTCAAGGGGCTTTGCCGCCCGAGCATTTGGAGAAACAGATGGCTGGGGTTCGCCAATTCGATGAAGGTCTTGCGCTGGACAAGGCGCTGGCGCTGTTCTGGCAGAAGGGCTATGCCGCGACCTCGATGCAGGAGCTGGCCGCGGCCACGGGGGTGCAGCGCGGCTCCCTGTACAACGCCTATGGCGACAAGGAAACGTTGTTCCTGCGCGTGTTCGATCTCTATCGCGAGCGCTTCGTCGGGCAGATGCGCGAGGCGCTGGACAAGCCGAGGTTGCGCGACGCGCTGCGCGGCTTCTTCGGCTGCGTGATCGCCTCGATGACCACGTCGATGGCCAGCGGGATGCCGACCCGCGGCTGCCTCAGCACCAAGACCGCCGTGGGCACCGAAGATCTGGAGGGGCCGCTGCGCGCGGCCCTGAAGGCCTTGCTCGACGATATCGAGCAGGTGCTGTTCGAGCGCTTGTCGCGTGAGGGCGAGCAGGCGCCGCTGGCACTGCCGCCGCGGCAGGCCGCCCGGCTGATCGTCACGTTCACGCGGGGACTGGTCGTGGTCGAACGGGTCTATCAGGACGAGAAACGGCTGCGCGCCACGGCCGACAATCTGATCGCCGTGCTGCTCGGGCCGCAATAACGCCTCTTCGCGATGGCCCGATGACGCGATGACCCGACCACCGCGGCGCGCCATTGTTCAAGCGGCGCCAACAGTGCTGCCAATGCCGGGGCGATGATCTTTTGGTCGCCGCCGCGCATAGTTCTCCCATGTCGCAACCCTTCCTCTCTATCCGCGACCCTTCCAACGGAGAACTGACATGAGCACCGACAATCTCACCGACAATCTCACCGACAAGCGCACCGACAAGCGCACCGACAAGCGCACCGGCAAGCCCGCCGACAAGCGCACCAAAAACCAGGTCGCCATCGTGACCGGCGCCTCCCGCGGCATCGGCGCCGCGATCGCGCGGCGCCTGGCCCGCGACGGCTTCACCGTCGTCATCAACTATGCCGGCAGTGCCCGCGACGCCGAGGCGCTGGCCGGGCAGATCGAGCAGGCCGGCGGGCGCGCCATTACCGCGCAGGCCGACGTCAGCGACGGCGCGGCCGTCCGGCGCATGTTCGACGCGGCCGAGACCGCGTTCGGCGGCGTCGACGTGCTCGTCAACAACGCAGGCATCATGCGGCTCGCCACGCTGGCCGACAGCGACGACGCGTTGTTCGACAGCCAGGTCGCCATCAATCTGAAGGGCACCTTCAACACGCTGCGCGAGGCGTCGCGACGGCTGCGCAGCGGTGGGAGGATCATCAATCTGTCGTCGAGCATGGTCGGCTTGTCTCAGCCGACCTACGGCGTCTATGCGGCGACCAAGGCCGGCGTCGAGGCGATGACGCGCGTGCTGACCAGGGAATTGCGCGGCCGCAATATCACGATCAACACGGTGGCGCCAGGTCCCACGGCGACCGCGCTGTTTCTCGATGGCAAGCCGGACGAGGTGGTCGAGCGCCTGGCGAAGCTGGCACCGCTGGAGCGGCTCGGTCAGCCGGAGGACATTGCCAACGTGGTGTCCTTCCTCGCCGGTCCCGATGGCGCCTGGGTCAATGGGCAGACGCTGCGCGCGAACGGCGGCGTCATTTGATGCCGGAGTATCGCGCCGGCGCTAGCGGAAGCTGGCGCGATACTGCGCCGGGGAAATGCCAAGCCGCTGCTGGAACAGCACGCGCATCCGGTCCACCGTCACGAAGCCGCACTTGTAGGCGATCGACTTCAACGGCAGGGCACTGCCCTCCAGCAGATTGCGCGCGATATCGATGCGCGCGCGCTCGATGAACGCATGCGGCGTCATGCCGGTATCCGCGACGAACAGGCGGACCAGATTGCGTCCGCTCATGCCGACTTCGGCAGCCAGCGCATCGAGCGTCAGCCTGGCGCCGATGTTCGCCATCACATAGGCCTGCACGCGGGCCACCGGCGAATCGGCCTGCGTGGGCGCCGCGGCCAGATAAGGGCTGAACTGCGACTGGCCGCCCTGGCGCTGCGCCACCACCACCAGCCGCTTGGCCACCGCCAGCGCCGCCGCGGCGCCGTGGTCCTCCCGCACCAATGCCAACGCCAGGTCGATGCCGGCGGTGACCCCCGCCGAGGTGACCAGCTTGCCGTCGCGCAGATGGATGCGGTCGTACTCGACCGTGGCGGCAGGAAACCGCTCGGCCAGGTGGGCGGCGTTCTGCCAGTGGGTCGTCACCGTCCGGCCATCCAGCAGGCCCGCGTGGCCCAGCACGAAGGCGCCGGTACAGACCGAACCATGCAGCCGCGCGCGCGATGCCGCGTTACGTAGCCACTTCGACACCGCGGCATCGGCCGGCGCACTCGGCAGGCCAGGGCCGCCCGCCACCAGCACGATATCGAGGCGTGGCGCTTCGTCGTTCAGCGACAGGTCCGGCATCAGCTGCATGCCGTTGGACGCGCGCAGCGGCTTGCGTGTCTTGCCGACCAGCACCGTCTGATAGCGGTCCTTGGGCCCGATAAAGGCATTGGCCTCGGCGAAGACGTCGACCGGACCGGCGACATCCAGCGCCTGCACGCCGTCGAGCATCAAGATGGCTACGGTGGTTACGCTCATATCGTCGATGTCCCGAGGCTGTCCTGAAGTGCGCTCATGATGTCCTGATCTGACGGAATCGCACCATTGTAGCCAACGACCGCGCCAGCCAGAATGAAAGCGCAAGCCCGGGCCGCCGAGGTCGACGATGAGGCGGGCCGGCTGGCATCCCACTTTCCACTCTTGCGATGGCGACCGCATCGTGCGCCGTGCCGATGCCCCGCCATGCCAATCCTTCAGGAGCAATAACGATGGCTGAAATCATTGCCGGCATCCGCGTGCCCGACAGCGCGATGGCACGCGCCGCGACGCAACTGGTGCGCGATACCGAAGACGACCTGCTGTACCACCATAGCCGCCGCGTGTTTTTCTGGGGCGCGCTGACCGGCGAGCGCAAGGCGCTGGCCTATGACCCGGAGCTGCTCTATATCGGCGCGATGTTTCATGACATGGGGCTGACGCAGCGCTATGCCAGCGACAATCTGCGCTTCGAAGTGGACGGCGCCAACGCGGCGCGCGATTTCCTGAAGGGGTATGGCATTGCTGAACGGGATATCGACGATGTCTGGGCGGCCATCGCGCTGCATACGACCCCCGGCATCCCCCAACATATGCGCCCGACGGTGGCGCTGGTCACGGCGGGCGTCGAGATGGATGTGCTGGGGCTGTGCTATCACGACTTCACCGGCGAGCAGCGCGACCACGTCTGCCGGCATCACCCGCGCGAGCACAACTTCAAGGAAAGCATCATCGACCATTTCGCCGAGGGCACACGCCGCAAGCCGCTGACGACGTTCGGCAACGTCAAGGCCGATGTGCTGGCGCTGAAGGACCCGAACTATCAGCGCCTGAACTTCTGCAGCATCATCCTGGGGTCGGCCTGGCCGACCTGATCCGGCCGGGCAGGGACCGGGCGCACGAAGGGTTCGCGCATGCCGGGTCGCGAATCCGTGCTAGCGGCCCGGCCGCGGACCCTTGGCCGCGAACTCCGCGACGAGCAGGCCATACTCCTCCATCTGCGGAAACTTCGCGAAGCTGTGCGCCGCTCCGGTCTTTGCCCAAGGCAGCGCCTCGCTCGTATAGGTTTCGACGTAGGGCGCGAACCAGGCGGCATCGTCGAGCATGGTGGGGCGAACGTTGACAAAGCCCATGCTGGGTTCCATCTCGGTAAATACCCAGCTCTTGCACCAATCGCAATGCCGGTGGTGCACCTGCTCGCCATGCATGCCACCGACGACCGGCTCGCCATCGGTCACGCGAAAGCCGGCCTCGGGAATCGCCATCGACAGCGAGAAGGCGCTGGCGCTCATTTTCTGGCAGCCGGTGCAATGACAGGCCATCGTCAGCAGCGGCGGCGCGGTGACTTCAAAGCGCAACCGTCCACATCGGCATCCGCCGGTCCAGGGCAAGTTCCAGTCGTTCATCGCGATCTCGTCGTAGGTTTGAGGAGACGAAATTCTATGATGGATCGGAATTTCCCCGGATCCGCTGTCTGTGCGGCGCCGATGGTGGCCTCAATGGCGATGGCGCAGGGCGGACTTCATTGCAGTGTCAGCCCGATCGCCTTGGTTGCCGCCTGGTAGGTCGGCCAGACGCGGCCGATGAACTGGCGCAGGGCATCGCCGGTCAATGGCGTGTCCTGGCTGCCGAGTTGTTGCCTGACCATCTTGACCTGCTCCGACTCGCTGATCGATCTGGTCACCAGCTCGGCCAGCCGCGCGGCGATCTCCGGCGGCATGCCCGCCGGGCCCAGCAGCATGTTGCATTCGGTCAGGTTGCGGAACACCGGACTGGTGAAGCCCTCGTCGGCCCATGTGGGGATGCCGGGCAGGCGATCGCTGCGCGGACCGGAGATGATCAGGATCGGCTTCAGGCCGCCCGACTGCAGGCCGCCCGTCATGCCGAGCAGCGAGCCGGCGCCGACATCGATATGGCCGGCCAGCAGGTCGCCCATCATCGCGCCCGTGCCCTTGTAGTTGATGATGTCGAGCTGGGCGCCGGTTTCCTTCTTCAACTGGGCCACCATCAGTTGCCAGCCGGAGCCCACCCCATAGTTGCCGACCGAGACCGGCCGCTTGCGGGCCAGCGCCAGCACCTCCTTGAAGTTGTTGGCGGGCAGGTTCTTGTTGGCCACCATCACGCCGACGCCCGTGCTGACCGCCGCGATCGGCAACAGATCGCGCGACGGATCGATCGGCGGCTTGCGCAGCAGCACCGGCGCCTGCGCGAGCTGGCTGTGCAGCGTAAACAGCAGCGTGTAGCCGTCGGGCTCGCTGCGCGCCACGGTCTCGGCGGCGATCATGCCGACGCCGCCGGGCTTGTTCTCGACCACCACGGGCACCTTCAGCACGCCGGTGAAATACTCGGCGAACGCGCGCGCCGTGCTGTCGTTGGACGAGCCGGGCGCTTGCGCGGCGATGATCCGGATCGGCCGGGCCGGCCAGTTGGCGGCGCGTGCCGACGCGACCGGCCACGGCAGCACGGCAAGGGCGGCACCAGCGCGCAGCAGGCGACGGCGTTGGCCGTCGACCAGCCATTGGGGTGGGTTGTCAGCCTTCATATCGTCTCCGTATCGTTGTTATCACTGCGCGGCCGCCAGCCGCGCCGAAGCGGGCGCTACATGCCGATCAATGCGGCCCGCTCGACCAGATTCCGGACGATGCGGATCGACGCGATGTCGATCATCTTGCCGTCGTACTGGACGGCGCCCAGGCCCTGTGCGAGCGCGGCGTCGTAGGCGCGCATCATGTCGCGGACGCGAGCGACATCGTCCGGCGAGGGCGAGAACACCTGCTGCGCCAGTTCGACCTGCGACGGGTGGATTGCCCACTTGCCGACCATGCCGAGGATCATCGCGCGCCGCGCTTCCTGCAGATAGACGTCCGGGTCGCGGAAGTCCGCGAAAGGACCATCGACCGCATCGAGCCGGTGAGCACGCGCGGCGATCGTCAGCCGGTGGCGCTGGTAGTGCCAGATATCGCCCGGATAGCCGCCGCTGCCGCCGATATCGCGCACCGACACGCCCTGGCTGGCCGAGTAGTCGCCCATGCCGAAGATCAGGCATTCGAGCCGGGGCGTGGACGCCGCAATGGCTTCCACGTTCATCATGGCCTCGACCTCTTCGATCAGCACGTCGATGCCGATCCGATGCGGCAGCTTGAGCTTGATCTCCATCATCGTCAGCAGCTTGTCGACGAACTGCACGTCGGCCGCGCTCATCGCCTTGGGCAGCATGATGACGTCCAGGTTGGCGCCGGCGCCTTCGACCACGTCGATGATGTCCTCGTAGGCGTACTCGGTGGTCAGGTCGTTGACGCGCACGCAGCGCGTGGTCCTGCCCCAGTCGAGCCCGTTCAGCGCGTCGACGATCTTTGCCCGCGCTGGCCGCTTCTCGGCCGGCGCGACGGCGTCCTCGAGATCGAGGAACACGAAGTCGACGTCCATCGCGGCGGCCTTGCTCATCATCTTCTCGCTCGAGCCCGGCACCGAAAGCTGGCAGCGGCGCAGGCGCCGCGGTCGTTGTTGTGCATCCCTTTGCATCGCGGTATTTGCTCCTTGGTGGTATGCGCTGTCGCCCGGCGAACCATGGCGATCCAGCGTGTCAGGGCCGCAGCGCGGCAATCTCGGTTGCGGTAAAGCCAAAGTCCGTCAGCGTCCGTTCGGTGTGTTCGCCGACCATCGGGGCTCGGCGCCGCACCGCGCCGGGCGTCGCGCTCATGCGCACCGGCGTTCCGGCCACCGTCAGTGGCCGTGCCGCGCCGGGCTGCTCGACTTCGACCAGCATGCCGCGCGCGCGAAAGTGCGGGTCGGCGAAGATGTCGCGCGCATCGAACACCGGGCCGAACGGAATCTCGCCGCCGAGTTCGTGCGCCAGTTGCTGCTTGGTAAAGCGCCGGGTCCACGCGGAGACGATCTCGTCGACCGTTTCGCGATGCGCGACGCGGGCGTCGTTGGTGGCGAAGCGCGGATCGTGCTGCAGTTCGGGCCGCTGCATCCGCGCGACCAATAGCGCCCAGAAGCGGTCGTTCGGCACGCCCAGGCTGACGTGGCCGTCGGCGGCGGGAAACAGTCCGAACGGGCACAGCAGCGGGTGGCCGTTGCCCTCCGGCCCCGGCGCGTTGCCGGTCACGCCATACTGGAACACCAGCCGCTCGCAGATGGCCAGCACCGCATCGACCATCGCGACGTCGACGAACTGGCCCTGGCCGGTACGTTGCGCGCGCCAGCATGCGGCCGCGATGCCATAGGCAAGGAACATGGCAGGCACGATATCGCCGATGCCGGGACCGATCTTGGTCGGCGGGCCGCCGCGGCGCGCTCCGGTGATCCCCATGATGCCGCCCATGGCCTGGGCGACCGGATCATAGGCCGGCCACTCGGCGTAGGGGCTCGCGCCGCTGCGCGGATCGCCGAAGCCCCGCAGCGTTGCGTAGACCAGCCGCGGGTTTTCGGCGGCCAGCGTCTCGTAGCCCAGGCCGAGGCGGTCCATCACGCCCACGCGATAGTTCTCGACCAGCACGTCGGCCTGCCGTGCCAGCCGCAGCAGCGCATCGCGGCCGGCGGGCTGCTTCAGGTCCAGCTCCACCGATTCCTTGTTGCGGTTGATCGACCCGAAGTAGGCGCCGTATCCCCGCTGCTCCAGGCGCAGCGCGCCATCGAGATGCGGGCCGTTGCGGCGCGTCAGGTCGCCGCCTGGCGGTTCGATCTTGATCACGCGCGCGCCCTGGTCGGCCAGCATCATCGACGCGTACGGTCCCGCCAGCATCTGGGTCAGGTCGAGCACGACCAGGCCGTCGAGCGCGCCGGCGGGACGCTCGTCCCCGCTCATCGCTCCCCCCAATGGCTCTTGCGCTTGAGCAGTACCGCGCGTTCTGCCTGCACGCACAGCTTGTCGTGCTGGTTGATGCCGTAGTGGCGAAAACGGACGAGGCCCGCGTCCGCGCGGCCGGGCGCGTCTTCCACCGCCAGCACCTCGGAGTAGGCGTACAGCGTGTCGCCATGGAAGACGGGATGCGACAGCCGGATCTTGTCCAGGCCGACTTCGCGCAGGCATTGTTCCGCGGTGTCCTGCGCGGCGAGGCCAAGCACCATCGACAGATTGATGCCGCCGAACACCACCCGCTGCGAGAAGATGCCGTTTGCCGCGCGCCGCATCGCGTCCTCGTTGAAATGGCCCTCGGCGGTGTTCATCACCATATTGGTCAGCAGCACGTTGTCCATCTCGGTCACGGTCTTGCCGCGCGCGTGGCGGATCAGCATGCCGGGCGAGAAGTCCTCGAAGTAGCCGTCGTGGCTGGTCAGCGCATGCGTCTTCATGCCGTGGCCCTCCCGGCGCCCTGGCGCTGGTCGAAGGCGCGGCTGGCGATCATGGCCTCGACCTCCGATCGTCCCAGCAGGCTGTTGGCGATGATGCGCTGCTGGATTTCCGAGGTGCCCTCGAAGATCTTGGTCAGCCGCGCGTCGCGCCAGTAGCGCTCGACCGGGAACAGCCTGGTATAGCCGGCGCCGCCGAAGATCTGCAGCGCGGTCGAGGTCACGCGCTCGGCCATCTCCGAGGCGAAGTACTTGACCATCGACGCTTCCTTGTCGCAACGGCGGCCGCTGTCGATCTCGTTGCAGACGTAATACAGCAGCTGGCGCGCCGCCTCGATTTCCGTCGCCATGGTGGCGATCTTGAAGCGGATCGCCTGGTACTCGGCGATCGGCATGCCGAACTGCCGGCGCTCCAGCGAGTAGGCGATGGCATCCTCGAGCGCGCCCTGGGCCAGTCCGATCGCACGCGCCGCGGTATGCGCGCGGGCGCCCTCGAGACCCTTGGCCATCAGCAGGAACGCCTTGCCTTCGCCGCCCATCAGGTTGCGGGCGGGGACGCGCACGCCATCGAGCGCCAGTTCGAAGGTCTTCCAGCCGAAGTAGCCGATCTTGGGAATCGGCGAGCCAGTCATGCCCGGCGGAAAGCTGCCGCGTTCCTTCTCGATCATGAAGCAGGAAATGCCTTCCCAGCGCTTGTCCGGGCTTGGCGGCGGCGAGGTGCGGGCGAACAGGATCAGGTAGTCGGCGCCGTCGGCAAAGGTGCACCAGTACTTGTTGCCGGTCAGCACCCATTCGTCGCCGTCGCGCTCGGCCCGGCACGAGATCGAGGCCAGATCCGAGCCGGTGTCGGGCTCCGACAGCGCACTCGCGTTCAGGAATTCGCCGCGGACCACGCGCGGCAGATAGGCTTGCCGCATGTCCTCGGGCATGGCCTTCATGATCCAGCCCCCCTGGGCGCGCGCGACGATGGACGCGACCGACATCCAGCCGCGCGACAGCTGCTCGCAGATCAGGCAGTACTCGAAGATGCCAAGGCCGAGGCCGCCGTACTGCTCCGGAATCGTGATGCCGAAATACCCCATCTCCGCCATCTTGTCGCGCAGATCCATGGGGATCTCGGCATCCGGGCCGTCGAGGGCGTTGGCGACGGGCAGCACCTCCTTCATGGTGAACTCGCGCGCCGCCTCCCGGATCATCTGGCGCTCTTCCGTCATGTAGCCCTTGCCGTCTGCCGATATGGTCATGCCCTGGTCCTCACAAGATTCGAACGTTTGAACTCGATCACCGCTTCGCCGCGCTGGTTGGTGCCCCGCGTGTGCCAGGTCACGATGCCGTAGCCGGGACGGTTGCTGGCGAGCCGCCGCGCGACCACCTCGGAGCTGGCGTACAGCGTGTCGCCCGGGTAGACGGGCTGTCCGTAACTGAGCTCGTCGACGCCGAGGAAGGGCCCCCCGCCTTCCGACAGGTCCTCGACCGACAGGCCGAAGACGGTGTTGAACACCAGCAGCGGATTGACGGGAATGCGCGGGTGTCCGCTGGCTTCGGCCACCGCGGCATTGGTGTATTGCGGGTTGTAGTGCAGCGTCAGCACCGAGAACAGCGTGTTGTCGGCTTCGCTGACGGTGCGGCCCCAGTGATGGGTAAAGGCGCGCCCGGGCTCGAACTCCTCGTAGCGATTGCCGCGGACGCGCAGCCTGGCCTCGGATTTGAGCCGCGCCACGATCGGGTCCACGGAAGCGGTGTCCTGGGATGTCATCGGATTGCCTCGAACAGGGGGTCAAGGGAAGGGAGCCGGTCCAGCGTTTGCACCGCATCGGCCAGGCGGCGAAAGCGCGCGCCGCCTAGCACCGGCGTGACGATGGCCTCGGCCTTGGCCAGCAATTGCTGCCACTGCCGGTCGAGATCGGTGGCGGGCACCGCGACATTGGCGCTCTCGCGCACGGTGCGGCCGTCGCGCGTGCGAATTTCGACCACGGCAGTGTTGCGGTCTCCGCCCTGATCGGTGCGCAGCGTGACCCGTTCGCGAGCGCCCGCAAGGCGAGGGTCGGTGGCCTGCTGGTCGGTGTAGTTGCCCAGGGACGCGGTCGATACGCCGTCGAGCGCCATCACCGCAAGATGCTGGATCGCGAACTTGATCTCCAGGCCCGTGCGCGGTTGCGCGATGTCGCAGACGCCGCGATGCGGCCCGGACACGAGAATGGCCATCGTCTGCATGTCGTCAAGGCCGATGCCATGCTTGCGGCGCGCCTGCGCCACGGCTTCCAGCGTGGAGTGGGTCAGATAGCAGGACGCGTGGTACTTGAACAGCGTCTTCTCGATCGCCATGGTGCCGCGCGGCTCGAACTGCGTGGGCAAGGGATGACTATCCGGCGCCTGCGTGGCGGCAAATCCCTGGGCGCATTCCAGCGCGGCGGTGTTGGCGGTGAAGCCGCGCGCCGCCAGCCGGGCCGCCATCACGCCATGCATCGCCGCCTTGCCGGCATGCAGCGGCTTTGCCATCGTGCCGAACATGCATTTGAGGCCGGCCGCCTGCGTGGCCGCCAGACCGAGCGCGTGGGCGCTGCGATCGGGGTCCAGCCGCATCAGCCGCGCGCAGGCCGCAGCCGCGCCGATGGCGCCGGTCGTTCCAGTGGGATGCAGACCGAAGCGGTACTGCGCATCGCCAATCCGCTCGCCGATGCGCGATTCCACCTCGTGCCCGATCACCAGCGAGCGCAGCAGGTCCATGCCGTCGGCGCGTTCCAGTTCTGCGACGGCGAGCGCGGCGGGAGCGACCGGTACGGTGGGGTGGCCACGCATCGCGGAAGCGACGTCATCGAAGTCGAGCGCGTGGCCCGCGGCCCCATTGATCAGCGCGGCATCGGCGACATGCGCGCGGCTGCCGGCCAGCACGGTACACGGCGCGTTCGTGCCGCCGCCGTGCTCGGCGGCCAGCATCCTGACCAGCGGCTCGTCGTTGGCGGCGATCGCTACCGCCAGCCAGTCCAGCAGCGCGTGGCGGGCCCAGAGCAAGGCCGCCGGGCGGATTGCGGTGTCGTCGACCGTACTGATCCACTGCGCCATCGCGGCGGTAAAGCCGGGTGCTGCCTGATCCGATCGTTCCATGTCCACCTGTTCGATGCGCCGCGATTTGCGAGCGGCGGTTGTTGCGGGTGGGGGCAGTATCGGCCGGCCGGGCTTCGGCGGGCATCACATATGTGATGGTTGACGATGGCCGCCATTCATCACGTATGTGATGGCGGGATGACGGACGGAAGGGCAGACTGCAGGTCGCGCGGTCGCGTACCGCCTGTCCTCCAGCCAACTTCGATATCCAGACCATGACCGACGATTCCATTCGCCTGCGCCGCTCCGTTCTCTACGTTCCCGCTGCCAACGCCCGCGCCATCGACAAGGCAGCCACGCTGCCATGCGATGCGATCGTGTTCGATCTCGAGGATGCGGTGTCGCCGGCGATGAAGGGCGCCGCCCGTGGACAACTTGCACAGGCCCTGTCCGCACGGGACTTTGACGGGCACGAGATCGTGCTGCGCGTCAATGCGCTGGGCACGGCCGAGTTCGAGCAGGATCTGTTGCTCGCCGCCAGCGCGCGCGTCGACGCGGTACTGCTGCCGAAGGTCGGGGACGACGCCGATGTCGTGGCGTTCGCCCGCGCCTGCGCGGCGCTGGCGTGGGACAAGCCGGCGGCGCTATGGGCGATGGTGGAGACGCTGCAGGCGATCCATCGGCTCGACGCGATCGTCGCGGCAGGGCGGGCGGCGACGCCCCGCCTCGAATGCCTGGTGATCGGCACCAACGATCTGGCCAAGGACACCGGTGTATTTGCCGGCGAGGAACGCCGCTATCTGTTGCCCTGGCTGATGCAGGCCGTGCTGACGGCGAAGCGCCACGGGGTCGACATCCTCGACGGCGTCTGGAACGACTTCGGGGACCAGGCCGGCTATGCCGCGGAGTTGACGCAATCGGTGCGGATGGCCTTCGACGGCAAGACGCTGATCCACCCGTCGCAGATCGATGCCGCCAACGCGGCATTCGCCCCGTCGGCACAGCAGGTAGCGGAGGCCGGACGGATCGTTGCCGCGTTTGCGGCAGACGCGCACGCCAATGCGGGTGTGATCAATCTGGACGGCAAGATGGTCGAGCGGCTGCATCTGGAGCAGGCGTCGCGGCTGCTGGCTCGCCACGAGGCGATCGTGCAGGCAGAACTGCGGCGAAGCGGGGCAACGCAGAACGCCTAGCAGTTTCGCGCGACCGCCAGCACCGCGGGCAGCAACTGCTTGCGGCGCGCGTGCAGCCGCGCCACCGGCCCGCCGGTACCGATGCCCAGCCATTGGCCGCGGATCGGCGTCGCCAGCAGCGTCGCCAACACGCCGGCGCCCGGCGTGGCCAGGTTCGCGGATTCGTAATAGCCTTGTTCGCGCGCCTGCCGCACGGCGCGCATGGTATCGGCCAGCCGCGCCGGCGGCCATGCCGGTTTGTGCTCCGCGTTATAGCGTCGCAGCAGGCGGCCCACCTCGTCGTCGTTCATCCGGCTCATCAGCATGATGCCGATCGCGGTCAGGTGCATCGGGCGCATGCCGCCGGATACGGCGGTAAGCCGAAGCGCATGCGGGGACTCGATGACCGACAGGTACTGCAGCATGATGCCGCTCTGGCGGCCAAGCAGCACGGTCTCGCCGGTTTCTTCGGACAGCCGCCGCATGGCGTCATGCACGGTGGCACTGGCGCCATGCTTGCGCGTGGTCCAGTCGCACAGGAACGACACGCGAACAGAGGGACAGAAGGTCCGTGCCTGCGCGTCGAACTCCATATAGCCGCGGGCCACCAGCGTGCGCACCAGCATCGAAACGCTCGATTGCGGTATGCCGAGCTTCTCGACGATTTCGCTGACCCGCAACGGCCGGCGCTCGCGCTCGAACAGCTCGAGCAGATCGAAGACCCGGTTCGCTGACTTCACCATGCCTGCATCCATCGACTGTCTCCCATGCCGCGCAGCCTGGGCTGCGGGTCATTCTGATGTTGGTGCGTATGGTAAACCGGGGCGTTTCGCCTGCGATGGAGACGTGCGCCGGTCAGTGTCCAAGGTGTTCATTGCTTCGAGCGCCGCCGGCTCGCGCGCGGGCCCGGAAGCTTTCGCGGTGTTTAGACTTTCCGATCTGGAACTGTCATCTACTCTAATGATCGCTGTAGATCATTTCCGGAATGGCATACATTGCTCCCACCGGGCCGCGCCAGATCGCCGATCTGCCGGCCCGCATCGTTGTGAGAGCCATGAACGCCCGCCATCTTTCCTACCTTCCAAGCCGTGCCGTGATCCGCGAGGTCGGCCTGCGCGATGGGCTGCAGAGCGTGCAGACCATCGTGCCGACCGAGCACAAGCGCGAATGGATTCGTGCCGCCTACGAGGCCGGCCTGCGTGAAATCGAGATCGGATCGTTCGTACCGGCGCGGCTGCTTCCGCAACTGGCCGATACGGCCGAGCTGCTGGACTTCGCCGGCACTCTGCCGGGATTGTTCTGCTCGGTGCTGGTGCCGAACCTGCGCGGTGCCGAGCTGGCGCTGGACCACGGCGCCGACCTGATGCTGGTGCCGCTGTCGGCAAGCCACGCGCACAGCCTGGCGAACCTGCGCAAGACCCCCGACGAAGTGGTGGCCGAAGTGGCCCGCATGCGCGCGGCCCGCGATGCCGCCGGTGCCCGCACGTTGATCGAAGGCGGGATCGGCACGGCCTTCGGCTGCACGATCCAGGGGCACGTCGACGCGGAGGAGGTATTGCGTCTGATGCAGGCGCTGCTCGATGCCGGCGCGGACCGCGTCAGCCTCGCCGATACGGTGGGCTATGCCGATCCAGCGCACGTCGCATCGCTGTTCGAACGCGCTGTCGCGATCGCCGGCGACCGGCTATGGTGCGGCCACTTCCACGATACCCGGGGACTCGGGTTGGCCAATGTCTACGCTGCGATGCAGGCCGGCGTGAACCGCTTCGACGCCTGCCTTGGCGGTATCGGTGGCTGCCCGCATGCGCCGGGCGCCAGCGGCAATGTCGCATCCGAAGACCTGGCCTATATGCTGGGCAGCATGGGCATCGACACCGGTCTCGATATCGGCGCGCTGCTGCGCCTGCGCGGGCGGGTTGCGGGCTGGCTTGCTGGCGAGACCTTGCACGGCACGTTGTGGCGCGCCGGCTTGCCGAAGACATTCCCCGGCGTCGACGCCGGCCACGATGCCGGCCTTGATGTGCCGAGCCACTGTGGCGCGGCAACTTCCTCGACTTTCGACGCCTGATCGCCGCCAATTGGCTCATATCATGACGCAAAGCAATGAATCCCTGCCGCTTGCTGGCATCCGCGTGGTCGAGTTCACCCATATGGTGATGGGGCCGACCTGCGGCATGATCCTCGCCGACCTCGGCGCCGAGGTGATCAAGGTCGAACCGCCGGGCGGCGACAAGACGCGCAATCTGCCGGGCCTGGGCATCGGGTTTTTCCGCGCCTTCAACCGCAACAAGAAAAGCGTGGTGCTCGACATCACGACCGACGAGGGCCGGGCCACCGCGGCGGAACTGGCCGCGCAGTGCGACGTGCTGCTGGAGAACTTCCGTCCCGGGCTGATGCAGAAGCTCGGCCTGGACTACGGCACGCTGTCGAAGTCCTGCCCGCAGCTGATCTATGTCTCGCACAAGGGCTTCCTGCCGGGGCCGTACGAGAACCGGCTGGCGCTGGACGAGGTGGTGCAGATGATGGGCGGGCTGTCGTACATGACCGGCCCGAAGGGGCGGCCCTTGCGCGCCGGCACCTCGGTCAACGACATCATGGGCGGCATGTTCGGCGCGATCGGCGTGCTCGCCGCGCTGCGCGAACGCGATCGCACGGGGCGCGGCCAGGAGATCCAGAGCGCGCTGTTCGAGAACTGCGTGTTCCTCGCCTCGCAGCATATGCAGCAGTACGCGATGACCGGCGAGGCGCCGCCGCCGATGCCATCGCGCGTATCGGCCTGGAGCGTCTACGACGTCTTCACGCTGGCCGACGACGAGCAGCTGTTCATCGGCGCGGTCAGCGACAAGCAGTTCGCCACGCTATGCACGGTTCTGGAGCGGCCCGACCTGCTCGACGTGCCCGAGTACGGCAGCAATGCCTCGCGCGTCGCCGTGCGGCCGCGGCTGCTCGAGCAGCTCGGCGGCATCCTGCGGCATCACCGCGTCGCCGAACTGGCGCCGAAGCTCGAGGCGGCAGGCATTCCCTACGCGCCGATCGTCCGCCCGGATCAGCTGCTCGACGACGTGCATCTGAAGGAGAGCGGGGGAGTGGTGCCGATGCAGGTCGAGGACGGCTCGACGGCGCCGACCGTATTGCTGCCGCTGCTGATGGGGGGCCGCCGTCCCGGCGTCCGCAGTCCCTTGCCGAAGCCCGGCGAGCACAACGACGAAATCCTGGCGCGGCTCGGCAAGGGCGCGCGCTGATATCACCGGGGCGGCCGGGGTGCAAGGCACGCCGGGAAGCCCGAACAGCCTGGACAGGCCGCGGCACAGCGGCCGAACAAGACCCATCAGGAGACAACATCATGCATTCCTCCCGCCCTCGTTCTGTCGCGCCCTCGCTGCCGCGCCGTCGCAACATGATCAAACTGGCGGCCGCGGCCGTCACGTTCGGCATGCTCGGCGCGCCGGCGCTGTATCCGTTCCGCGCCGCCCAGGCGCAGCCGGGGTCCGGCAAGCCGATCCGGCTGATCCTGCCAATCAGCGCGGGTTCGGGCGTCGATGCGATCGTCCGGGCCGCTGCGCCGGCGCTTGGCAAGGCGCTCGGCCAGCCGGTCGTCATCGAGAACATGCCCGGCGCGGGCGGCATCACCGGTACGGCCGCTGTGGTCAAGGCGGCCCCGGACGGCACCACGCTAGGCATGGTGTCGAACAACCATGCGATCAATCCCAGCGTGTTCAAGTCGATGCCGTTCGACGCGATCAAGGACATCACGCCGATCAGCGTGCTGGGCGCGACCTCGCTGGTGCTGGTAGTCAACCCCAAGGTGCCGGCGCGCAACGTCAAGGAACTGGTCGCGCTGCTGAAGACCAGGCCGGACGAATACAACTACGCGTCCTCCGGCAACGGCACCGTGATTCATCTGGCCGGCCAGATGTTCCTGGAGGAGGCGGGCATCAAGGCGCGCCATATTCCGTACAAGGGCACCGGCCCGATGGTCACCGATCTGCTGTCGGGCCAGGTGCAGATGGGCGTGGTCGCGTTGAACGCCGCGCTGCCGCATCTGAAGGCGGGCACGCTGCGTGCGATTGGGCTGTGCGGCGCGACCCGTTCGCAGGCTGCCCCCGATATCCCGACCATCGCCGAACAGGGCTTGCCCGCTTACGACATCGAGGGCTGGTTCGCGCTCGTCGGTCCGGCCAACATGCCGCCCGCCGAAGTCCAGCGCCTGCACGACGCCTTCGCCAAGGCCTTCACCAGCCCCGAGGTGGTCGAGGCGCTGAAGAAGCAGGCGACCGCCACGCGCCCGACCACGCCGGCGCAGGCGGCAAAGTTCTTCGCTAGCGAGGTCGCGCGTTATGCCACGCTGGTCAAGAAGGCCAACGTGTCGATCGAATAGCGTGACGCGTCGCGCGTCACGCGGGCCTTTCTTCTCCCTACCAACGCATCATCGAACATGGCTCTCTACCAGCTCGGCGACCTGACGCCGTCCATCTCCGACACCGCCTTCGTTGCGGATCAGGCCACCGTCATCGGCAACGCGCAGCTTGGCGAGCAGGTCACCGTCTGGCCCGGCGCGGTGATCCGCGCCGATAACGAAGCGATCGCGATCGGCGATGGCTCCAACGTGCAGGAGGGCGCCGTGCTGCATACCGACCCGGGCTTCCCGCTGCGGATCGGTACCGACGTCACCATCGGTCATCAGGCAATGCTGCATGGCTGCACCATCGGCGATGGCGCGCTGATCGGCATCCAGGCGGTGATCCTGAACAACGCGACGATCGGCAGCGAATCGCTGGTCGCGGCGGGCGCGCTGGTCACCGAAGGCAAGTCCTTCCCGCCGCGATCGCTGATCCTCGGCTCGCCGGCCAAGGCCGTGCGCGAACTCAGCGAAGAAGAAGTGCGCAACCTGCGCGCGAACGCCGCCGACTACGTCAAGCGCGGCGCCGACTACAAGAGCCAGCTGAAGAAACTGGTCTGACCGGGCATTCGGGCCCGACAGGCAGCACCAAGGGGAGACGTCGCGCAAGACGGTCTGCCGGTGCGGGGTGCCGCGGACCGTCACGCCCGGGCTGGCGTTGACGGGGAGAGCGGCGCTGCATCCAGGCCGGTTTGCTTTTTAATGAGAATGAAATATCATTATCGTCCACTCGAATGAGGACGATATCTTGCCCGCCGCCCCACATCCACGACCCCACACGATCCGATGGCACCGGCGCGCCGCCATGGCATTGCTGGCGACGGCGCCAGGCATCTGCGCGGCGCAGCCGGGGGAGGCCGCGCCGGCCGCCGAGCTGGAGGAGGTCACCGTCACCGGCACGCGCGAGCGGGCGTACCGCGCGGTGGTCGCACCTACCGCGAACAAGAGCGATACCGCGCTGAAGGAAACGCCGTTTTCGATCCAGACGGTGACGCGCGAACTGATCGAGGACCGCGGCGTATTCACGCTGGGCGAGGCGATTCGCACCGTTCCCGGTGTGACGGCGCAGGTCGGCTGGGGCGGCAGCAACGACCGCTTTCGGCTGCGCGGCTTCGCGACCTCGGCGAACCTGAAGAACGGCTTTCGACGCAGCGTGTTCGCGCCGGTCGACGAGATGGCCAATATCGAGCAGATCGAAGTGCTGAAGGGGCCTGCGTCCGCGCTCTATGGCCGTTTCGAGCCGGGCGGCGTGGTCAACCTGGTCACCAGGAAGCCGTTGGACAAGCCGCAGCACAGCGTCGAGCTGACCGGCGGCAGCCATGATTTCCGCCGTGTCACGGTGGACAGCACGGGCCCGATCAGCGATACGCTGAGCTACCGGATCACCGGCTCCTGGCAGGACAACCGCAGCTTCCGCGATTTCGTCGATGCCGAAACGGCGTTCGTATCGCCGGTACTGCAATGGAAGATCGCGCCGCAGACGCGGCTGACGGCGGAGTTCGAATTCGGCCGCCGGCGCGGGGCCTTCGATCGCGGCTTCGGCAACAGCCCGCTGTTCCTGAACGTACCGATTCACTACAACTATGGCGAGCGGGACGCGCGGCTGGACAACGACAGCGCACTCGGCTCGCTGGTGCTCGATCACCGTTTCGACAATGGCTGGGAACTGCGGGCTGGCGCCCAACGGTCGTACGCGCGCACCGATGCGGTCTGGTATCCGTATGGATTCCCCGCGATCAGCGGCGCCGACAGTTCCGACCCGCAGGTCAATCGCCGCAAGCAGCGCAATATCGACCGGCAGACCGATACCACGCTGATGGCCGAGGCCTCGCGCCGCTTCGAGACCGGCGGCATCGGCCATCGCGTATTGATCGGCGCCGATTACAACTGGGACGAATGGGACTTCAGCGCGCAGGCCAACGTCGGGCCCGGCGGCTTCCCGGTCAATCTGCCGATCGACCTCTACCACCCGGTGCATGGCGCCGCTGCGGGACCGCTGCTGCCGTACGATGGTTCGCGCTACACCGGCCGCAATCTCGGCCTGTATGCCCAAGACGAGCTGCAGTTCGGACCGCATTGGCGCCTGCTGCTGGGCCTGCGCTACGACCGCTCGCGCTCGAGCGCGCGGGCGCAGTACCTGCGGGCGGCCGACACGCTGGTCCGGCATGACGATGCGTTGTCGCCGCGGGTGGGCCTGACGTGGACGCCGGTCGAGCCGGTGTCGTTCTACGCGAGCTGGGCGCGCTCCTTCCTGACCGAACCGTCCGGCGGCATGCTGCGCGCCGGCACGCTGCCCGCACCGTCGCGCGGCAAGCAGACCGAGGTCGGTGCCAAGTTGAGCCTGCTGGACGGCCGGCTCGAGCCGACCGTCGCGCTGTTCGACATTCGCCGCAGCAACGGCGTGGTCTCCGATCCGGAGGAATTCAACTATGTGATCCAGGTCGGCGAGCAGCGCAGCCGGGGCTGGGAGATCGACGTGCCCTTCAGCATCACGCCGCGCTGGCGCGTGCTGGCCAGCTACACGCAGTACAAGGCGGAGATCGCCGCCGACAGCAATCCGGCGCTGGTCGGCAAGCTGCTGGTCAATGCGCCGCGCCGCACCGCCAGCATCTGGACCACCTACGATTTCGCCGGTGCTGCCTCTGGGCTCAGTGTCGGCATCGGCGCGACCTATGTCGGCGAAAGGCAGGCCAATACCGAGAACACCTTCGCGCTGCCTTCCTACACGCGCTGGGATGCCAATATCGCGTACCGCTTCGGCAAGGCCCGCCGCTACAAGCTGCAGCTGACGGTGCAGAACCTCGGCGATCGCCGCTACTACGACTCCGGCGGCGCCTTCGTGCCGACCTATCCGGGGGCGCCGCGCACCGTGTTCGCCAGCTTCGGAGCGACGCTGTGACGGTGCTGGCGACCACGGCCCTGTTCGCCGGCCACGGCGGCCGGGCGTTGCTCGGGCCGCTCGATCTTGCGATCCCGAGCGGGCGTTTCGTCTGCCTGCTCGGTGCGAACGGCGCCGGCAAATCGACGCTGATCCGCACGCTGTGCGCGATGCAGGCGCCGGTGGCGGGGCAGGTGCATCTCGATGGCGAGCCGATCCACGCGATGTCCTCCGTGCAGCGCGCGCGGCGTCTTGCGGTGGTGCTGACCGAGCGCGTCGACGGCACGCTGATGCGCGGCTACGAGCTGGCCAGCATGGGACGCTATCCCTATCTCGGGTGGGGAGGCCGGCTGAGCCCGGACGACCATCGGATCGTGCACGAGGCGCTGGCCTGCGCCGGCGCGCTGTCGCTGGCGGATCGGCTCGTCGCCGAGATGTCCGATGGCGAGCGGCAGAAGATCATGATTGCGCGCGCCCTCGCACAGCAGCCTCGCCTGCTGGTGCTCGACGAAGCGACGGCCTTCCTCGACCTGCCGCGCCGCGTCGGCACGATGCAGCTGCTGCTGGATCTCTCCCATCGGAATGGCCTGGCGGTGCTGTTGTCCACGCACGACCTCGAGCTGGCGCTGCGCTATGCCGACGAGCTGTGGTTGATCGACGGCCAGCGGCGGCTGCATGTCGGCGCGCCGGAGGACTTGGCCATCGACGGCGTGCTGGGGACGAGCTTCGCCGCCGACGGTCTGACCTTCGATCTCGAGCGCGCGGAGCTGCGCGTGGGACCGGCGGGAACGCGTGCGATCCGGCTCGAAGGTGGCGGGCTGCGCGCCAGCTGGGCGGCACGCGCGCTGGAACGGGCAGGGTATGTCCGCGATCCCGCCGCCGCGCTGACACTGCGCGCCGATGCGAGTGGATATGCGCTCGCCGGCGACGACAGCGAGGCGACCCGCTATTCGACGCTCGGCGAGCTGGTCGAGGCGCTGCGTTCGGCGTCGAACGGGACGGCCATCGCGCAGGAGCGGCCGTGAACCGGCACGGGTTTGCCGCCGCCACCGCCGCGGCAATCGGGCTGAACATGCTGTTATGCGGCTGCACGCGGATCGAAGCGCCGCCGCGCGCCACGTGGCCGAAGCAGGCCGTCGGCGCAGCCGGTCCCACCGCCAATCTCGATGCCGCCTGCGTCGCCGACTATCGTCCCGGGGTCGATTACTTCCCCCACAAGACGACGTTTTCGCATGCGTCGCAACTGGAGGTCGAGTACGGCCCCCACTACAAGCGCGTGCGTTTCACGCCGAGCGTGGGTACCGGTGAACGGCTCGAGTATCTGCTGGTCCAGTGCGGTACGCCGGTCCCGCCGCATCGCGACGAGGTTCCGGTGATCATGGTGCCGATCCAGCGCCTGGTCACCGGCAACGCGGCCATGCTTGGCGCGCTGGACGAGCTGGGCCTGGTGGACCGCCTGTACGGCACGGAGAACGTGCGCAGCGTCACGGTGCCGTCGGTGCGGGCCCGGATCGCGCAGGGCCAGGTCCACGACATGTGGGGCTATGGCCATGCATCGATCGAACAGGCGATGTCGGTGCAGGCCGATGTCTACCTGAGCTTCTATTCGGCCTATCCGCAGGGCAATATGCATCCGCGCCTGTGGGAGCTCGGCGTGCGTGCGATCGCGCAGGCAGACCATCACGAGCCCCATCCGCTGGGACGTGCGGAATGGCTCAAGCTGCTGGCGCTGCTGTCCAATCGCGAGCAGCGTGCCAACACGCAATTCGCGTCGATCGAGACGGCATACCGACGGCTGGCCGAGTTGGCGGCGCGCGCACGGGCTCGCCCCGCGGTGATGTCCGGCTTTGCCGCGGGACGCCAGCGCTTCGAGACGTTCGGCGCGGACAATCAGCGCGCGCGCTTGATCGCCGATGCCGGCGGACGCTATGTGCTCGACGGTGGCGGTACAGGCAGCCTGGTTTACCTGCCGTTCGAGCGCGTCTATGCGCGCGGCGCCGATGCGCCGGCCTGGCTTGGCACGGTGGGAGGGCGCGCCGATATCGAGGCGTGGATCGCCGCCAGTCCGCTGCACGGGCGCTTTGCCGCGGCTGCCAGCCGCAACGTCCACGCATGGGACCGCGGCTATACCGGCGCCTGGGCGTACCCGTACCAGGACCAGAGCATGACGCAGCCGCATGTCCAGCTTGCCGAGGCCATTGCGGCGCTGCATCCCGAACTGGCGTCGGAAGCCGCCGACGTCCTTGCCGTCTCGCAACAGGACACGCCGGCTTCCGGTCTCACCTCTCGATTCCTGCGGAAACTACCGTGACGACCCTGACTTCTGCCGCGGCTTCGATGCCCCGGACTTCTTCGCGGCGCGGCCCGCTGATCTTTGCCGGCCTGGGGCTCGCCATGCTGGTGCTGCTGGTGTCCGAGCTCACGCTGGGCGCCGTGGCCGTGCCGCTGCCGGCCGTGCTGCAGGCGTTGACCGCACAGCCGATGGAGGCCGAGGTCTGGCGCGATATCGTGCTGGGCTTTCGGCTGCCCCGGGCAATCAATGCGATGGTCAGCGGGGCGGCCCTCGGTGTGTCGGGGCTGCTGTTGCAGACGCTGTTCCGCAATCCGCTCGCCGATCCGTTCGTGCTCGGCATCGTGCACGGCGCGCGGCTGGGCACGGCGTTGCTGGTCACCATCGCCGGCGTCGCGGGCAATGCGTTCCTGCTGCGCTACGGAGTGGTCGGTGACCTCGGCATGGCACTGGCATCGATCGCCGGGTCCACCGCCGTGCTGGCTCTGCTTGCGGTGCTGTCGCGCCGGGTCGGCACGGTGACGCTGCTGATCACGGGCCTGATGCTCGGCTATCTGGCGGTCGGCCTGATCAGCGCCTCGATGCACTTTATCGACGAAACGCAGGCGCGCGCGTTCAAGGCCTGGGACGATGCCAGTTTCGCCGGCGCCACGCGCCGGCAGCTGGAACTGCTGGTGCCCGGCGTGGCGCTCGGCCTGCTCGGCAGCCTGCTGCTGGTCAAGCCGCTGAACGGCCTGCTGCTCGGCGAGCGCTATGCCGAGTCGATGGGGATTCCGGTGGCGCGGGTCAAGCGCGCCGCGTTGCTGGCGACGGCGTGGCTGACCGGGCTGGTGACGGCGTTCTGCGGCCCGGTTGCCTTCCTCGGCCTGGTCTCGGCCCAGGTGGCCCGCACGCTGTGGCGTTGCGCGGACCATCGCGTGCTGCTTCCGGGCGCGGCGCTGGTCGGCGCGGTGCTCGGCCTCGCGGCGGATCTGGTGGTGCATCTGCCCTGGAGCCGGCATGTGTTCCACCTGAATGCGGTGATCGGCCTGGTCGGCGCGCCGGTGGCGCTCGCCATGCTGTACCGGACCAAGGCCTTGCATCGGACCGAATGAGAATGCCCGTACGCGCGTCTTTCCCGATACGCGCGTTTTTTGTGTTGAAGTGCAATTAACCGCCAGGATTTTACCCAAACCATCGATCCCGGCATGCAAGGCGAGCGGCTTGGACCGCTGTCGTTCGCAGCGCTAAAATCCGCGGCTTCGATCCTCGCCTTGGACGTCCTGGTGCCGCGTTCCCATTCGTATCACGCCATGATTCAAGCCACGCTGGCGGTGCTGGCGCTGGCCCTGCTTTCGCCGTCGGCGGAAGCTGCAGGGGATCCGCGCGCGGGCAAGGCGGCATTCGACCGCAAATGCGCGTCCTGCCACAAGGTCGGACCGGGCGCGCGCAGCGGCTTCGGTCCGCAGCTCAATGGCATCGTGGGCCGCAAGGCTGGGGCGGCCAGCGATTACCCGTATTCGAATGCGATGCGCGGTGCGGGCATCGTGTGGTCCGACAACACGCTGGCCGCATTCCTCCGTGCGCCGGAGCAGGTCGTCCCCGGCAACAAGATGCGCTTCTGGGGAATCGGCAGCGCCAGGCAGATCGACGATCTGCTGGCGTATCTGCGGCAATTCCAATAGCCTCGCTGTCGTGCCGATTGCTACCGAAGGAGAGTCCCACGATGTTCAGCCATGTCACCGTCGGCGTCGCCGATCTATCGCGTGCTGGAAGGTTCTACGATGCCCTGTTGACGCCGCTGGGCCTGCGCCAGCGTCAAGTCATGCCGGATGGCGGTCCGCCGGCGCTGTGCTGGATCCAGCCGGGTGAGGCGCTGCCGCGCTTCTACGCCTACATCCCGTTCAACGGGCAGCCGGCCACCGCGGGCAACGGCACCATGGTGTCGTTCCTTGCGCCTTCGCCGCAGGCCGTCGAGCAGGCCTATGCGGCCGCGATGGCGGCCGGCGGCACGGACGAAGGCCCACCTGGGCCACGGCCGCATTACGGCGAGGGGTATTTCGGCGCCTATCTGCGTGATCCGGACGGCAACAAGGTCCAGGTGGTCCATCGCGGCGATCTGCCTGCGGCTTCGGCCTGAAGGACCGTCGCCGCCGATTTCGATGAGGGCAGCGGGGCGGCGGCCCACTCAGCGCCGCATCTGCGATGCCGCCACGAATGCGACCAGCGCGATGGCGGCCAGGCCGCTGCCCGTCATCACGACGCCTTGCCATCCGGCCTGTGCGTACACGAAGCTGGCCACCGCCGAACCGGCCGCGCCGCCGATGAAGATCGCGGTCATGTACAGCGCGTTCAGGCGCGCACGGCTGGCGGCATCGAGCGCATAGATCGCGCGCTGGCCCAGCACCATGTTCATCTGCACGGCGAAGTCGAGCACGATGCCGGTGGCGGCGAGGGCGTAGACGCCGTAGGGGCCGGTGGCCAATCCCGGCACAAAACTCAGCGCGGCGAGCGCCATCGCGGCGAGGGACGCGATACGGGTGTGTCCGGCATCGGCAAGGCGTCCGGCGATCGGCGCCGCGACGGCGCCCAGCGCGCCAACCAGTGCGAAGATGCCGATCTGCGCTTGCGACAGGCCGTGGCGGCTGGCCAGTTCGAGCGGCACCGCGGTCCAGAACAGGCTGAAGGCGGCGAACAGCAGGCCCTGGTACAGCGCACGCTGGCGCAGCAGCGGAAAGCGCGCCAACAGATGCCACAGCGAAACCAGCAGTTGGCCATAGCGGGCACGGTGTTCCGGCACGCGGCGCGGCAGCGTCAGCGCGATGATCGCCACGGTGGCCAGCGTCATCGCCGCCGCGGCGACAAAGACCGCGCGCCATCCCAGCGCCTCGGCCAGCAGGCTGGACAGCGGCCGCGCCAGCAGGATGCCGGACAACAGGCCGCCCATGATGGTGCCGACCGTGCGGCCGCGCGTGGCCTCCGGCGCCAGATGCGCGGCCAGCGGAATCAGGATCTGCACGCTGACCGAACTCAGCCCCAGCAGCAGCGACACCAGCAGGAAAGGACCGGGCTGCGTCGACAGCGCCGCGGCGACGAGGCTCGCCGTGGCCGCCGTGCCGCTGAGCAGCAGCAGCCGGCGGTTTTCGTAGAGGTCGGCGAGCGGCACCAGGAAGAACAGCCCGACCGCATAGCCGATCTGTGTCAGCGACACGATCAGGCTGGCGTTGCTTGCGGACAGGCCGATCTGCGGGCCGATCAGTTCGATCAGCGGCTGCGCGTAATACAGATTGGCCACCAGCACCCCGGCGCAAAGCGAGAACAATGCGACCAGCGTGGCGGGCATCGCACGCGCGTGGGAAGCCGATGGGGCGAGAGCGGAAGGAGCGGGCATGTTGATGGCCTCGGACTTGTCGGTTGGAATGTCCGAAGCTTAGGGGGACGGGTCGTTGCGGTGAATGCCATGCCGGCGCAAATCAGCGTTGCGCCCAAGACAATGCGTCGCGTGCGGGCGTCAGCAGCGGCCCTGCGCCAAGGCCGGCAGCCCCTCCAGGAAGGCGAGAAAGGCGGCGATACGGCGGGAGCCACGCTGGTTCGGCAGATACAGCGCCGACACGCCGCTGCTGACCTGATCCGGGTTGACGGTCCAATCGTCGAACAGGCGCCGCAGTCGTCCCGCCTCGATATCGGCATCGGTGACCCAGTCCGGCAGCAGGCCGATCCCGGCACCGGCCAACACAAGCTCGTGCAGCACGTCGATGTTGTTGCTGCGGAAATGGCCCCGGACCGGCACGATTTGCCGTTCCCCATCCCGCTCGAACGTCCAGACCTGATCACGCGCACCGTAGCCGAAGCGGAAGCGCAGGCAGGCATGGCCGACCAGATCCTCGGGAAGCGACGGCGTGCCATGCCGCTGCAGGTAGGCGGGACTCGCGACCACATGCCGGCGGAACGTGCCGATCTGTCGCGCGATGACATTGTCGTACGACGAGGCATTGCCGATGCGCACCGACAGGTCGAAGCGGTCGCCGAGCAGATCGACGATGTCGTCGGTCAGCGTCACCTCCAGCTCCAGCTGCGGATACCGTTCGAGCAGCGCGCCCAGATGCGGGGCGATGCAGCGGCGGCCAAAGGCGACGGGAAGCGACACGCGCAACTGGCCCACCGGTATGTCGCCGCGGTCGGCGATCAGCGCATCGGCTTCCTCGACTGCCTCGAGAATCCGTCGGGCCTGCTGATAGTAGGCGGCGCCCGCCTCGGTGACGGTGACCTGGCGCGTCGAGCGGTTCAGCAGCACTGCGCCGAGCGATTGCTCGAGGCCGTCCAGCGCGCGCGTCACCGACGAGGTGGCCAGGTCCAGCCGCCGCGCCGCGGCGGAAAAGCCTTTGGCGTCGACGGTCTCGACGAACATCTTCAGCGCAAGCAGTTTGTCCATCGGGTTCAGCGTCCGGCGTTGCCGGTGTTTGTTCGGTTCGGATACATCGCCGGCATGATACGTGCGAAGCGAGGGAGAGGCGAGGAAGAGGCGAGGGCCTAGTCGAGAAACAGGTCTGCAATGACCGAACGCAGCCAGCGATTGGCCGGGTCCTGGTGATAGCGCTCGTGCCAGTGCTGCTTGATCGAGAAGGTCGGCAGCGGGAAGGGCGGGGCCAACGCCTTGACGTTGGCGATACCCATCAGCATCTGCGCCACGCGCTCCGGCACCGTGGCGACCAGGTCGGTATTGGCCAGCAGATTGCCCAGCCCCGGCAACGTCGGCAGCGACAACGCGACGTTGCGCGTGACCCGCCGCCGCGCCAGCTCGCGTTCGAGCAGTTCATGGCCGGTGCCCGCGGCGGTGATCGCCACATGTTTTTCGCGCTTGAACAGCGTGGCCGTCATGCGCCGCTCGACTCGGGGATGGTCCTGCCGCACGACGCAGGCAAAGCCCTGATTGAACAGGCGTTGCTGATAGAAGCCTGCCTCCAGCTCGGGCATGAATCCCACGGCGAGGTCCGACGCCCCGGTTTCGAGCTCCTTGGGTGTCTCCGTCGAGATTCGCATCACTTCCACGCGAATCGCAGGCGCCAGTGTATTGAGCCGGTTCATCAGTCCCGGCAGAAACTGCAGGTGCGAGATATCCGTCATGCTGATGCGGAAGGTGCGTTCCGAACGCGGCGGGTCGAACACCACCTGCTGCTGCGTGGCGGTGCGCAGGATCGCCAGCGCCTGCCGGAATGGCTGGATCAGCGTCTCCGCATGCGGGGTCGGCAACATGCCTTCGGCGGTCCGGACGAACAGCGGATCGCCGAACTGACGGCGCAGCCGGCCCAGCGCCAGGCTGACCGAGGTCTGCGGCAGGCCCAGATGTTCGCCCGCGCGGGACACGCTGCGGGTCTTGTAGACCTCGTCGAAAACGGCCAGCAGCTTCGTATCCATTATTGAAAATCCCGCTTGAGCCTATGTCGGCCATTGCATGGACGCCATAGTGCCATTGCCCTAATCTTGCCGCAAGGCGCCACCGGACAGCGCGCCGCATACAGACAGGACATTGTTGGAGACATTGCATGCAGACAGGCAAGCTGGGGAGATGGCTCGCTTGTACCGCGCTGGCTGCACTGCCCGCGGTATCGACGCTTTCCCATGGGCAGGACTGGCCGAGCGGTCCGGTGCGGGTGATTGTGCCGTTCGCGGCGGGCTCGACGCCGGACATCACCGCGCGGCTGATCGGCGAACGGCTGACGGCGCGCCTGGGGCAGCCGATGGTGGTGGAGAACAAGACTGGCGCCGCCGGCAATATCGGCACCGACGCCATCGCCAAGGCCAGGCCCGATGGCCAGGTGATCGGACTCAGCATCGCCGGTCCGCTGGCCGTCAATTCGCTGCTGTACCGCAAGATGCCGTATGACCCGGCGCGCGACCTGCAGCCGGTGACCATCGCGACCAGCCAGCCCGCGGTGCTGGTGGTGGCCAACCGCGTGCCGGCGGGCAACGCCGCCGAACTGCTGGCGCTGCTGAAGAAGCAACCGAAGGCATTGAGCTATTCGTCGATGGGCGCGGGCACGATCTCGCATCTGGCGGTAGCGGCGCTGGCCGCGCGCAGTGGGGCCGATCCGGTTCACGTGCCGTATCCCGGCTCCGGTGCCGCGGTCACCGCGGTGATCGCCGGCGACGTCGACATGGCGATCCTGCCGGCGGCCACCGTGATGCCGCATGTCAAGAGCGGCCGCATCAAGGCGCTCGCGGTCGCGAGTGCGAAGCGTTCGCCATCGCTGCCGGACCTGCCGACGCTGGCGGAGGCCGGCATCGCGGACGTACAGGCCGATGCGTGGATCGGTTATGTGGTGCCGGCCGGTACGCCGGCGCCGATCGTCAGGCGGCTGCACGACGAGATCGTCGCCGCGCTGGCCGAGCCGGCGCTGCGCGAAAAGATGCGCCTTCAATATATGGACCCGGTCGGCAACACGCCCGACGCGTTCCGCCGCGTGATGGCGGAGGACGTCGCGCGCTGGAAGCCGGTCATTGAAAAACATGGGATTCGGCTGGACTAGCATGGCAACGACGATGGAAGAACTGGATCGCGGGGACACGTTGACGGAGGCGCGGCGCGACGTCCCGGTGCTCGGCCCCTTTGACGTGGTGGTACTGGGCGGCGGCCCCGCCGGCATCAGCGCAGCCGCGGCAGCCGCCTGCAATGGCGCGCGGGTGTTGCTGGCCGAACGCTACGGCTTCCTCGGCGGCATGGGCACCGCCGCCGGCGTGACGAACTTCTGCGGCTTGCATGCCAACGTGTTTGGCGACATCCGCCAGGTCGTGCATGGCGTCGCGGATGACCTGCTGATGCGGATGCGCAGGCTCGATGGCCTGAACGAACCGCATCTGGTGCTCGGCAAGATCCACGCGCAGGCCTACGACATGTCGGCGTTCAAGTGCGCCGCCGATGCGCTGCTGGCCGATCACGGAGTCCAGTTGCTGTTCCATGCGCTTGCGGCAGGCGTCGTTCGTCATGCGGACGGCGGCCTCGACGCGCTGCTGCTCGAGACCAAGTCCGGCCGCGTCGCGGTGCGCGCGCGCTGTTTCATCGATTGCTCCGGCGATGCCGATATCGCCCACTGGGCCGGTGTGCCCACCGAGAAGGGCGACGGGCACGGACATATGCTGTATCCCACGCTGATGTTCCGCGTCGGCAATGTCGACGCGCAGCGCGCCGGCGAGGCCTGGAAGACCATCCCGGCGCTGATGGACGAGGCCGAGGCCGCCGGGGAATTCCGCTTCCCGCGGCGTGGCGCGGTGGTACGCCCGCAGAAGCATCCGTACGAGTGGCGCGTCAACGTGACCCAGCTCCGCAAGCTCGACGGCTCCGCGACCGACGGTACCGACGCATATTCGCTGAGCGAAGGCGAGATCGAGGGCCGCCGCCAGATCGTCGAATATCTGCGCTTCCTGCGCGCCAGGGTGCCCGGCTTCGAACGGGCCTATGCGCTCGACATTGCGCCGCAGCTGGGCATTCGGGAAACGCGCCGGCTGATCGGCGAGACCATGCTGACCGCCGACGACGTGTTGAACTGCGCCGATTTCCCCGATGCAATTGGCGTCAACGGCTGGCCGCTGGAGAAGCATGTGGCCGGCGACGTGCAATGGGTATGGCCGCCGATTCCGGATTCGCGCGGCTACAACCAGCTGCCATACCGGATGCTGCTGCCGCGGCGCGCCAGTGCGGGCGGCGTCGACAATCTGCTGGTGGCGGGCCGCTGCGCGTCGATGACGCATGACGGGCAATCGGCGGCGCGTGTGTCGGGCGCCTGCTTCGTGATGGGCCAGGCGGCCGGTACCGCGGCCGCACTGGCGGTACGGGACCGCTGCTCGCCCCACGACATCGACGTACCGGAGTTGCAGGCCGTGCTGGTCAGGCAGGGCGCCTTTCTGGGCGACGGCAAGCAGGCGCGCGCTTAGCCCTGCACCGCCGGCAGCGCCGGGCGGGCGGCCGTATGCCCGCGGCCCAGCACCAGCATCGTCAATCCGGCCAGTACGGCGGGAATGCCGACCAGCACGAACAGCGCCGGCATGCCCAGGCCCAGCGACAGCATCGCGCCGCCGCCGACGGAGCCGACCACCGAGCCGATGCGGCCGACACCGTTGGCCCAGCTGACGCCGGTCGCGCGGCAGTCGGTCGGGTAGTAGGCCGCCGACAGCGCGTTTGCGCCGACCTGCGAGCCGGACACGCAGAAGCCGGCCCAGAACACGGCGACGGCGGCCAGCACCGGGCTTGCCGTCACGTTGCCGATCACGGCGGTGAACAGGCCGGCCAGCGTGTAGCTGGCGGCAAGCACATGATGCGGATTGAGCCGGTCCATCAGCCAGCCGAGCACGATGGCGCCGACGGTGCCGCCGACCTGGAACATCGCGGTGACCAGCGCTGCGTGCTTCAGCGAGATGCCGGTGCCGCGCAGCACGGTCGGCAGCCAGCTCGACAACAGGTAGATCACCAGCAGGCTCATGAAGAAGGCGAACCACAGCAGCAAGGTGCCGCGCAGCAGCTCCGGACGGAACAGATGCCAGACCGGCGAGCCGGCCTGCGTGCGCGGCGGCACCATGAACGTCGCGTCGCGCAGGTCCGCGTTTCGGTCGATACGCCGCAGCGCCGCGGCGACGCGATCGAGCTTCTTGCCCATGGTCACCAGATAGCGGACCGACTCCGGCAGCAGCACCAGCAGTACCGGCACCAGCAGCAGCGGCAGTACGCCCCCGACCACCAGCACCGAGCGCCAGCCATACGTTTCGATCAGGCCCGCCGAGGCCAGGCCGCCGAGCGCCGAGCCGATCGTGAAGCCGCAGAACATCGTCGTCACCAGGAACGAGCGGCGTTTGTCCGGGCAGTATTCCGAGGTCAGCGTGATCGCATTGGGCATCGCACCGCCGAGCCCGAGGCCGGTGATGAAGCGCAGCGCGATCAGCTCCCACAACGAGTCCGACCAGGCCGACACCAGGCTCGCGACGCCGAAGAACAGCACGCTGAAGACCAGCACCGTCTTGCGGCCGTAGCGGTCCGACAGCGGACCGAACAGGAAGGCACCGCCCATCAGTCCGGCCAGCCCCGCGCCGAACAGCGGCCCCAGTTGTGCAGGGCTCAGCTGCCATTCGCTGCGGATGGCCGGTGCGATAAAGCCGATCGCGGCGGTATCGAAGCCGTCGATCGCGACGACGAGGAAGCACAGCACGACGATCAGGATCTGGAACGGCGATAACGGCGCTTCGTCGATGAAGCGCGTCACGTCGATGGCGGGGCGCGGCATGGTTGTCTCCTTGGGATCCGCGCTGGGCGCGTTATGTTTGGGCGTGCGCAGAGCCGCTGGGTCCCCGCTTTCGCGGGGACGACAGACTTTTCCGTCGTTCCCGCGCAGGCGGGAACCCAGTGACTTGATCTGCGGACCGGTATCAGCGTTGGCCCGGCACCTTCAGGCAGTCCTGCGCGCGCCATCCATGCAGCCAGGCCAGCGCATCGTAGAACTGCTGTTGCGTGCGGCCGACCCACAGCGAATTGCGCACCAGACGTTCGACGCCCCTGGCGTGGTAGATCCGGCCCATCTCGCGGGCGGAGTACAGCACGCGTGCGGTGCGCGGAATCCGGACCCGGTCGTACAGCGCGAACGCCGCCTCGAAGTCGCCGTCGCAGTGCTCGACGGCGGCGCCCAGCGTCACCGCGTCCTCCAGCGCCTGGCAGGCGCCCTGCGCGAGGTATTGCGTCATCGGATGCGCGGCGTCGCCCAGCAGCGTGGCGCGGCCAAAGCTCCACCGCTCGACCGGATCGCGGTCGGCGGTGGCCCAGCGCTTCCACGAGGTCGGGCGATGCAGCATCTGATGCGGCCGCGGATGGATGCCTTCGAAGTAGGACAGCACTTCTTCCTTGCTGCCTTCCCTGACGCCCCAGACCTCCTGCTCGCGGCTGTGGAACGTCACCACCAGGTTGTACTGCTGGCCGCCGCGCAACGGGTAATGGACCAGGTGGCAGTGAGGGCCGGCCCAGACCACCGGCGCATTGATGCGCAGGTCCCGCGGCATGTCGTCGAGCTCGACGACCGCGCGGTAGACCACATGGCCCGTGACGCGCGGCTCGTCGCCCAGCAGCACCTGGCGCACGGCCGATTTGACGCCGTCGCAGCCGATCACCGCATCCGCGCGGTGCCGCTCGCCGCGCTGGTCGACCACGGTGACGCCGTAGTCGTCCTGATCGAGCCCCTCGACCCGCGTGGCGGTGTGGAAGCGGATCAGCGGATGGTCCTGCACTGCTTCAAGGATCGACAGATGGATGTCCGCGCGATGGATCACGGCATAGGGATTGCCGAATCGCTGGCGATAGCGCTCGCCTACGTCGACCACCGCCACCTCGCTGGCATCGACCGCGTCCATCAGCATCAGATGGTCCGTGAATACCGAGCGGCTGCGCGCCGCCTCGCCGACGCCCAGCGCGTCCAGCGCGGCGAAGGCGTTGGCCGCGAGCTGGATGCCGGCGCCGATTTCGCCGATCTGCTCGGCCTGTTCCAGCAGTTCGATGCGAATGCCCTGTCGTGCCAGCGCCAGCGCTGCCGCCAGGCCGCCGATGCCGCCGCCGACGACGATGACCTTGCGGCCCTGTTGTGATGTGTTCATCGATGTCTCCTGTCCCGCTCCCCGGGATGCATGGCGCTCAGCCCGGATAGTCCGGCTGCTGGCGCGGATCGGCGGCGCGGAAGGCCGGATGCTCGACCGCATGGCGATAGACCGCCATCGCCAGCGGAAAACGCTCGGTGTCGCAACCCATTCGCTGCGCGTTGGCGATCTGCGGCACCAGGCAGCAGTCCGCCAGCGTGGGCTGATCGCCGAAGCACCACGGGCCGGACGCGTGCCTTGCCAGCAGGCGTTCGACCATGGCCAGGCCCTCGTCGACCCAGTGCCGGTACCAGGCGTCCTTCTGTTCCGGCGACACGCCTAGCGTGTCCTGCAGATAGCGCAGCACCCGCAGGTTGTTGACCGGATGAATGTCGCAGGCGATCGCGTACGACAGCTCCAGCACGCGCGAGCGCGCTTCGATGTCGGCGGGAATCAGCCGCGGCTGCGGATGCCGCGCGTCGAGGTAGTCGATGATGGCCAGCGATTGGCCCAGGTGCAGATCGCCATCGACCAGCGCCGGCACGCTGGCCGACGGATTGATCTGCTCGACATAGCCGGGGGCGCGATGGGCGCCGTTGCGGATATTGACCGGCACGTAGTCGTAGGGCAGACCCTTCAGCGCGAGCGCGATGCGCACGCGGTACGACGTCGAGCTGTTGAAGAAGCTGTGCAGCTGCATGATCGCTTTCACTCGTTCCGCTCAGGCGATGCGCACCGACAGTTCGCCAAGTCCCTGTACGCCGGCCACCATCCGCTGGCCCGGTTTCACCGCGCCGACACCCTCGGGGGTGCCGGTAAAGATCAGGTCGCCCGGCTCCAGGCGGAAGTACTGCGACAGATAGGCCACCGTTTCCGCGACCGACCAGATCAGATGCGAGACATTGCTGCGCTGGCGCGTGTCGCCGTCGACGGTCAGCCATAGTTCGGCCTGCTCGGGATGGCCGACGTCGCCTGCGCGATGCAGCGGACCGATCGGTGCCGACGCGTCGAACGCCTTGCCGATTTCCCACGGGCGGCCCATCTCGCGCATCTTCATCTGCAGGTCGCGCCGCGTCATGTCGAGGCCAACGGCATAGCCCCAGACGTGATCGAGCGCCTGTTCGACCGGAATATCGCTGCCGGCGCGGCCGATTGCGGCAACCAGTTCGGCCTCGTAGTGATAGTTCTGCGTCTGCGGCGGGTAGGGCAGCGACAGCGTGTCGCCGTAGGCCACCGGAATCACCGCGTCGGCCGGCTTGCAGAAGAAGAACGGCGGCTCGCGGTCCGGGTCGAAGCCCATTTCGCGGGCATGCGCGGCGTAGTTGCGGCCGACGCAGTAGACGCGGCGAACCGGGAAGCGGTCATCGCCGCTGCCGGCGACAGGAATGCCGACGGTGGGCGCGGGATCGAAAACAAAAGGCATGGGAAGTCCTTGCAGGATCGTAGCGTTCAGGAATGGGTGCAGGCATCGGGGGCGCGGCCGTGATTCAGGCGCGCGCCAGTGTCCCGATGCGGGCCGTCAGAGCCGTTCTTCGCGCAGCAGATTCAATGCGCTGAGCACCGGGCGGTCGGAATAGCTGAACAGCACCGCGTCCTCGACGCAGGCGAGCTGCACCGGCTGCCACGACGGCGCGACGAAGATGTCGCGCGGCTCGAACTGGAATTGCATCTCGCCGATGCGTGCGGTGCCGCGGCCTTCGACGACGCTATAGACAGTTGCATCGGTGCTGCGATAGGTGCGGCCCTGGAAGCCGGCCGGCAGCAGTTGCATGTAGGTGGCCATCGTCGGCATCGGCCAGCCGCCGGTGGCGGGATTGACGTAGCGCAGCTTGACGCCGTCCCACGGGTCGAGCTCGCCATGGCGATAGAGCTGGTCGAGCGCCTCTCGGGTCCGCGCATACGGATAGCTGAAGATCGGCGAGCTGCCGCCCGTGGGCTGATAGCGCACCGGCACCATGTTGTTGCCGTAGCGCGCGAAGCTGTTGCCTTCGGGGCGCGTGACCGGCTGCACCGCTTCGGGGTAGCTCTCGGCGAACCCCGCATCGAGATGCTGCAGCAGCGGGATATCGAGCCCGTCGAGCCAGACCACCGGCTCGCCGCCGTCCGCCTCGAGCGGATTGCCGTGGTCGTGCCAGGTCCAGGACGGCGTGATGATGAAATCGCCAGGATGCATCGTCGTGCGTTCGCCGTCGACGGCGGTCCAGGCACCCTGGCCCTCGACGATGAAGCGCAGCGCGGACTGCGTATGGCGATGGCTCGGCGCGATTTCGCCGGGCAGGATCAGCTGCAGGCCGGCATACAGCGTCGACGTAATGCTCGATCTACCGGGCAGGCCGGGGTTTTCCAGCACCAGCACGCGGCGGACCGCTTCCTCGGCGCTGATCACAGAGCCGGCCTGCATCACCAGCGGGCGCACTTGCTCGTATTTCCAGATCGCCGGTTGCGCCTTCGGCTGCGGTTGCGGCGGCACCAGCGCGTGCAGCGATTCCCACAGCGGCGCCATATGGCTGCGTCCGATCTGTTCGTAATAGGCTGCGCGGGCGATATCGCGCTTGCTGTTCGACATCGAGGTCTCCAATCGGGAAAACACAGGCGGATCGGCTCCCCTCTCCCGCTTGCGGGAGAGGGGCTGGGGGAGAGGGAAGCTTGTCCGCGTCATCGTTTGTTGGGACTGTAGCCGCGCAGGTATATTTCGGAAAATGAATTGTTGATCTGATCCATACGAATATGGATATGACTGGGAGGGTTTTCCCCGATGGATTGGACGCACCGGCTGCGGCTTCGCAACCTGCAGATGTTGTTGAGCCTGGCGGAGACCGGAAATATGAGCCAGACCGCGGCGGCGCTGAATACCACGCAGCCCGGCCTGTCGAAATGGCTGCGCGAACTGGAGGAGGACATCGGCCTGCCGCTGTTCGAGCGGCACGCGCGCGGCCTGCGGCCGACGCCCTATGGCGAATCGCTGATCGAGCATGCGCGCCGCATCGAGGCGCAGCTCGATAGCGCGCGCGACGATCTGCAGGCGCTGCGCGATGGCGGCAGCGGCCTCGTGGTGATCGGCACCTCCGGCGCTTCGGCGGCCGATACCGTGCCGCTGGCAGTGGTGCGGCTGCTGAAGGCGATGCCCGGTGCGCAGATCCGCCTCGTCGAAAGCACGATGGACGAGCTGATGAGCCGGCTCGCGCGCGGCGAGCTCGATATCGTGGTCGGCCGCTCCGCGCCGGAGCTGCAGGATGCGCGGCTGCGTACCGAGGCGCTGTACATGGAGCCGATCCACTTCGTCGCGCGGCCCAAGCATCCGCTGCTGTCGATGGCGGCGCTCGACTGGTCCGCGCTCGAATCGTTCCAATGGGTGATCTGGCCGCGCGGCACGCCGATCCGCAATGCGCTCGAATCCGCGTTGGCGGCGGCGGGGCGGCCGCTGCCGGCGCGCTGTGTCGAGTCCAATTCGACCGTCCTGAACCTGACGCTGCTGAACCACACCAACATGATCGGCGTTGCCTCGCACCGCACCGCGCGCCGGCTCGAGGACCTGGGCGCGCTGCGCATCGTGCCGCTGCGGCTGTCGGGATTCGGCTCGGTGTCGATGTATTGGCGCGAGGACAGTTTCCGCCGCGGCGCGGTGGTGGCCGCGCTCGATGCCTTGCGCGAAGCGGGCGGGGGCGCCAGCGTGTAGAGGCGGTCTGCGGCCTTGGACGGCCCCGCGCGCATGGTCGGGATTGGATATGATGGCGCCGGCCGGCTTGCATCGACATCGAGCTGCGAGCCGCAACAACGACAACAACGATCGCAAGTCACCACACAAAAGGAGACCGCCCCATGACGCCCATCACGCCCATGGCGCCCATCACGCCTCGCGTCCGCCATCTTCCCCGCCGCACCATTCTCGGCATCGCGCTCGCCGGCCTGGCAACCGCAATCGTTGCGCTGCCGACGCCGGCCAGCGCCGCTGACTACCCGGCCAAGCCGATCCGCTTCATCGTGCCCTACGCCGCGGGTGGCACCACCGATCTGGTGGCGCGCACCGTCGGCCAACGCGTCGCCGAGAAGCTGGGCCAGCCGGTGGTGATCGAGAACCGGCCGGGCGCCGGCGGCAATATCGGCATGGAGGCCGTGGCCAAGGCGGCGCCGGACGGCTATACGATCGGCTTCGGCGCGATCTCGACCAATGCGCTGAACCCGCATATCTACAAGGCGATGCCGTTCGATCCGCGCCGCGACTTCACCGCGGTCAGTCTGCTGGGCACGTCGACCATCGTGCTGGAGGTCGGCAATCAGCTGCCGGTCAAGACCGTGGCCGAACTGGTGGCGTATGCCAAGCGCAATCCCGGCCTGACCTATGCGACAGCGGGCACCGGCACGTCGATGCATCTGGCCGCCGCAATGTTTGCGCAGATGACGGGCACCAGCCTGACCCACGTCCCGTACAAGGGCAGCAGCCCTGCGATCAACGACATGCTGGGCGGGCATATCCCCGTGATGTTCGACAACCTGCCGGCCTCGTTGCCGCATATCCAGGCGGGCAAGCTGCGCGCGCTGGCGGTGGCGGGCAGCACGCGCTCCCCGGCATTGCCCAATGTGCCGACGCTGGCCGAGGCGGGATTGGCCGGCTATTCGGTCGAGCCATGGTTCGGCGTGTACGGGCCCGCCGGCATGCCGGCCGATATCGTGCAGAAGCTCAATGCTGCCTTCGTCGAAGCGCTGGGCAGTGCCGCGGTGCGCGACAAGCTGGTGCAGGCCGGCTTCAATCCGAAGTCGTCGAGCGCCGCGGAACTGCAATCGCTGACGCAGGCCGAGTACGAGAAGTTCGGCAAGGTGGCGCGCAGCGCGAATATCACGGTGGATTGAATCGCACCTGTCCGTTGTGCCCCGTCGTCCCCGCGCAGGCGGGGACCCAGCGGCTTTGCATCGGGCATCGAGCCGAAGCCACTGGGTCCCCGCATTCGCGGGGACGACAGTAATGGAACATCGACACGCCGATCGCGTACCTGTATATTTATACAGTCCATTTCGTCCCCCGCGAAATGGCGCGATTTCAAGCCGTCATCGATGTCCGCCGCCGCTACACCGTCCGATTCTGCCGCCACCCAGCACCCGCCATTCGCCTCGCCACGCGGGCAAGGCGAGCCTGCGTCGGTGGCCGACAGCGAACCGCGCTACATCGTCGCGGTCCGCACGCTGTGCGATTTCACCGCCCGCGCCGGCGATCTGGACCTGCGCTTCACGCCTTCGCCGACCGCGCTGGAAGGCATGGCCGGTCATGCCACCGTGACCTCCCGCCGGCCCGCCGGCTATCGGACCGAGATCTCCCTGAGCGCGGACTTCGGGCCGCTGCGCGTGCGCGGCCGTGCCGACGGTTACGATCCCGCCCTGCGGCGGCTCGAGGAAATCAAGACGGTGCGCGGCGACGCCGCCGAGGTGCCCGACCATCATCGGCATCTGCATTGGGCGCAGGCCAAGGTCTATGGCTGGCTGATGTGTCTGCGCGAGGCGCTGGACGACATCGAGATCGCGGTGGTCTATTTCGATATTGTCAGCGGCCGCGAGCGTGCCGAGACGCAGCGATTTACGGCGCAGACGCTGCGCGAATGCTTCGAGGCGCAATGCCGTGCCTTTGTCGGCTGGGCCGAGCAGGAGCTGGCGCATCGCGCCGGGCGCGACCTGTCGCTGGACTCGCTGGCCTTTCCCCATGGCTTGTTTCGCGCCGGCCAGCGCGAGCTCGCCGAATCGGTCTATCGCGCCAATCTGTCCGGTCGCTGCCTGCTCGCGCAGGCGCCCACCGGCATCGGCAAGACCGTCGGCACGATCTTTCCCGCGCTGAAGGCAATGCCGAAGCAGAAGATCGACAAGCTGTTCGTGTTATCGGCCCGTTCGACCGGCCGGGCGCTGGCGTTGGAGGCCACGCGCGGACTGGCCGCGCAGCGGGATGCGATGCCGCTGCGCGTGCTCGAGATGGTGGCGCGCGACAAGGCCTGTGAATATCCGGGCCGCGCCTGTCACGGCGAAGCCTGTCCGCTGGCACGCGGCTTCCATGACCGCCTGCCGGCGGCGCGCGCGCAGGCGGCCGGACGGACGATGCTGGACCGCGCTCAGATTCGCGAGATCGCCCGGGCAAACGACGTCTGCCCGTACTACCTGAGCCAGGAAATGGCGCGCTGGAGCGATGTAGTGGTGGCGGACTACAACTACTACTTCGACCGCACGGCGTTGCTGCATGCCTTCGCGCTGCACGACGGTTGGCGCGTCAGCGTGCTGGTCGACGAGGCCCATCAGTTGCCGGAACGGGCTCGGGACATGTACAGCGCCACGCTCGATCAGGCCGACTTCCGCGCGCTGCGGCGGCAGGCGCCAGCGGATCTGCGCCGCGCGTTCGATCGCGTCGGCCGCCAATGGAATGCCGCCGGGAAGACGCTGGCCAGCGACTATCGGGCCGAGGCGAAGGTCCCCGCGCCGTTGCTCGATGCCTTCGAAGGGCTGTGCGCAGCGTTGCTGGAACGGTTTACAGAGCGGCCCACCGAACAGGACCCGGCGCTGCAGCGCTTCTATTTCGATGTGCTGCAATTCTGCCGGCTGGCCGAACAGATCGGTCCGCATTCCGTGTTCGACATGACGCGGATGCCGGCGCGCGGCGCGCACGCCAATGTCCGTCTCGGCGTACGCAACCTCGTGCCAGCGCATTTCCTGCGGCCGCGGCTGGCGGCGGCGCATTCCGTCTCGCTGTTCTCGGCCACGCTGGCGCCGGCCTCGTACTACGCCGATATGCTGGGCCTGCCCGAGCGATGGGTGTGGCACGAGGTGCCGTCGCCATTCGAGCCGGAACAGCTGCGCGTTCGCGTGGCCTCGCATATCTCGACCCGCTTCGCACATCGCCAGCGCTCCCTGCCCGATATCGTCGAGCTGATCGCCGCGCAGTATCGCGACAGCCCGGGCAACTATCTCGCCTTCTTCAGCAGCCACGACTACCTCGGCGATGCGCTGGCGCTGTTCACGCAGCGGCACGCCGATATCCCGAGCTGGTCGCAGGCACGCGGCATGGGCGAGGGCGAGCAGGCCGATTTCCTGGCCGCCTTCCGCCCCGGCGGCCGCGGCGTGGGCTTTGCGGTATTGGGCGGACCCTTCGCCGAGGGCGTCGACCTTCCCGGCGATCGGCTGATCGGCGCCTTCGTCGCCACGCTCGGACTGCCCCAGTTCAATCCGGTCAACGAGCAGCTGCGCAGCCGGCTGGAGGACGCGTTTGGCGACGGCTATGCGTACGCGTACCTGTATCCGGGCCTGCGCAAGGTCGTTCAGGCAGCGGGCAGGGTGATCCGAACCAGCGAGGACCGCGGCGTGGTGTATCTGATCGACGACCGCTTCGCGCAGCCGTCGGTGCGGGAGTTGTTGCCGGCCTGGTGGCGGGTAGAAACCTGGCCGTCGCGTTTTGTTTCAGCGGACATCTACGGTCCTTAGCCACGGAGAACGCCAATGCGCATAGAGAAGTGGGGAGCCAGTTTGGCCATCCGCCTTCCGAACAGCATCGTGGAGCTGCTGAAATTGCGCGAGGGGGACCACGTCGAAATTGTTGTCCACAATTCGGGCAGTTCGCCAAGGCGCAGGAGTCGGGACGCTGATGCGTTGTTGGAGCGCCTGCGAACATTCCGCGGACGACTACCCGCGGATTTCAAGTTCGGTCGCGGCCAGGACATGAGGTAGGCGAACTGACGGACAATGCGAGCCTATGCGTACTTCCCCGTCAGCCCGCCATCCACCACCATCTCCGTCCCCGTGACATACGCCGCCGCGTCCGAAGCCAAAAACGCGCAGGCGTAAGCCACGTCCCAGGCCGTTCCCATCCGCTGCACTGGTACCTGCCTTGCCCGCGCCGCGCGCGCTTCGTCGAGGTCGTTGTCGGAGAACATCTTCGCCACGGTATGCGCGATCCGGGGCGTATCGATCAAGCCGGGGACCACCGTGTTGGCGCGGATGCCGTGCGAGGCGTATTGCTGTGCCAGCATGCGCGTGAACTGGATTACCGCCGCCTTGGTGACGCAGTACGACAGGTGCGGATAGCCGAGATAGCGCAGGCCAGCGACCGACGAAATGGTCACGATGGCGCCGCGGCCGCGGGCGACCATCTCGGGCAATACCTGTTGCGACGCGAGCAGCAGGCTGCGGACGTTGACGTTGTGCGCCTGGTCGAAGTCTGCCAGTGCGGTGTCGAGCGGGCCGCCGGGCTTGCCGATGCCGACGTTGTGGTGCAGCACGTCGATCGGACCAAGGCGATCGCGTGCCTGGGCGAACAGACGCTCGACCTCCGGCTCGATGGCGACGTCCCCGATGAACGTCTCCGCTGTGCCGCCTTCCGCCCGGATCAGCGCGGTGGTCTCCTCGGCGGACGCTGCATCGCGATCGACGACGCAGACGCGGGCGCCGAGCCGCGCATAGGTCAGGCTGGCGGCGCGGCCGATGCTCCAGCCGGGACCGGCCGAACCGGCGCCGGCGACGAACACGGTCCGGTCGGCGAGGCTCAGGGGAAGGGCATGCATGCCCGTCACGATGCCTCTCCCGTCGGTGCGTTGCCGGCATAGGGAATCGCGTGCTCGACGGTGTCCCAGATATAGCGGCCGGAAGGACTTTGTTGTTCCTCGACGATATGCGCGACCAGTCCGGCCGCGCGCGAGATCACGGCAAAGCCCCGCATCACCGCGGTCGGCACGCCGATCTCGCCGAGCAGCGCCGCCACCGCGCCGGTGGCATTGATCGTGATCGGCCGGCCGGCCGCTTCGTCGACGGCGGCGGACAGTTGCTTCAACGCGCGAATCCGTTCGCCGCTCAGTTCTGGCTCCGCTTCGGCCAACTCAAGCAGCTTGTATGCACGCGGATCGACCGGCTTGTGCAGATGGTGGCCGAAGCCGGGAACCGGGCTCTTCGTTTCCTTGTAGTGGCGTGCGATGGCGCGCGCTTCCGCCTGCGGGTCGCCGGCAGCAAGCAGCCGATCGAGCAGCTGCGAGCAATTCTCCATGGTGCCGACGAAGGAGCTGCCGACCGCCAGCAGTCCGGCGGAAACGGCGCCCTGCAAATTCTCCGGCGCGCTCATATAGATGAGCCGCGTCGCGATCGCGCTCGGCGTCAGCCCGTGTTCCATCAGCACGATCAGCACGACATCGGTGATTCGCATATCGACCGGCCGCGGCGTGCGGCCGAGAATCTGCATCAGCATGACTTCGGTGAAGGTCTTCTTGCCCATCAGGTCGTTGACGAGATCGGCTTCGCGGTAGTGCAGGCTCGTCAGCGTATGCGTGCAGAGGCGGGTCACGGGCTTGGTGGTGGCGGTCATCGCTGGTCTCCCCGGTTTGCGGAAGCGGTGTTCGTAGCGTGGGCGAGCGCCCGGTCGCGTACGGCGTTTTTCAGCACCTTGCCGACGCTGGAGCGCGGCAGGTCGTCGTGGAAATGGATTCGCTTGGGCGTGGCCACCGGGCCCAGCCGCTCGCGCACGAAGGCGATCAGTTCGGCCTCGGATGGGATGACTGCCCCGTCGCGCAGCTGAACGGCGGCGTGCACCGCCTCGCCCCATTTTTCGTCGGGCACACCGAACACCGCGCACTCGTGGACCGCGGGATGCTGTCCCAGCGCGTTCTCGACATCGATCGGATAGACGTTGAAGCCGCCGGTGATCACGACCTCGCGCAGCCGATCCTTCAGATACAGATAGCCGTGCTCGTCGATCAGACCCCGATCGCCGGTATGCAGCCAGCCGTCGACGATCGTCCCGGCGGTCAGGTCCGGGCGCCGCCAGTAGCCGGTCATCACCAGATCGCCGCGCGCGACGACCTCGCCGATCTGTCCCGCTGGCAACAGCGTGCCGTCCGGCGCCATGATGGCGACGTCGCTGAACCAGGTCGTTCGTCCGACCGAGGCCAGATTGCGCTCGTCCTCGAAATCCTCGGGGCGCAGCACGGTCAGCAGTTGCGGCGCCTCGGTCTGCCCGTAGGTGGTGCCGACCACCGGGCCGAAGAACGCGCGCGCCTGGCGGATCTTCTCCACCGGCATCGGCGCGCCGCCGTAGATCAGCCGGCGCAGCGCCGGATAGTCGTCGCGCGAGGTGTCCGGCAGCGCCATCAGCATGTAGATCAGCGTCGGCGGCATGAAGGACACCGTGCCGCGCCGGTCGCGAAACGCGGCGCGGACCGCCTCGGCACCGCTGCCGTCCAGGATCACGTGGCAGCCGCCTTGCGCGAGGATCGGCAGCACATAGGTCGAGGTGCCATGCGTGATCGGGGCCGCCATCACGTAGCGGTCGTCGGCATCGAAGCCCCACGCATGGATCTGGTTGACGATATTGACCATCCACGCGCGGTAGGGCTGCATCACGCCCTTGGGCGCGCCGGTGGTGCCGCCGGTGAACTTGATGGCCTGCGTCGCATCGCGATCGAGATCGGGATACAGGTCGAGACGGGGCCGTGCCGCGCCGGCATGGCGCGCGATGATCGCCGGCAACGCGTCGCAGCCGTCGTCCGCCACATCCGTGAAGATGCGGGCGCCCGGCGCGCCGTCGGGCAGTGCCGTGCAGCCGCTATCCAGCACCAGAATGCTTGGCTCGGTCGCATCGACGATGCGGCGCAGCTCGGGCCGTGCGCTCTTCGGATTCAGCGGTACCCAGACCTTGCCGCTGGCCAGCACCGCCAGCAGCGCGACCAGATGCGTGGCGGAATTGCCGGCGCAGATGCCGACGCGGCTCTGCGGCGCGGCATCGAGCGCCATCAGGCCGGCCGCCACCGCGGCGACGCGCGCCGCCAGCTCGCGATAGGTGACGCAGCCGTCCGGCGCGTCGATGGCGAGGCGGTCGGGCCAGCGGTCCGCGGCCCGCCAGAACAGATCGATCGGAAACATGGGACTCCTCAATTCACACGGGCGCCGGATTGCTTGACGACGTCGTGCCAGCGTTTGATTTCGGACATCATGAAGGCGCGCATCTGCTCCGGCGTGCCCGGTTGCGGATTGGCGGCGAGGTCCTGCATCCGCTGCCGCACGTCGGGCGCCGCCAGCGCCTTGTTCAGCGCAGCGTTGAGCCGGTCCACCACGGGCCTGGGCGTACCGGCCGGCGCCGCGATCGCGAACCACGACTGCACGTCGAAGCCGGGGTAGCCCGACTCGGCGACGGTCGGCACATCGGGCAGCAACGGAAGACGCTGCGGGCTGGTCACCGCGATGGCGCGCAGGCGGCCGGCCTTGACGTGCGGCATCGCGGACGGCGTGTTGTCGAACATCGATTGCACCTGCCCGCCGAGCAGATCGGTGACCGCCGGCGCGCTGCCGCGATAGGGGACGTGCAGCATATTGATGCCGCTGCGCATCCGGAAGATCTCGCCGGACAGATGGATCGACGAGCCGCTGCCCGAGGAGGCGAACGTGATGCCCGACGAAGATTCCTTCGCAAAGCGCAGGTAGTCGGCCACGTTCTTGACCGGCAGGCTCGGATTGACGACCAGCACGTTTGGAATCTTCGCGATCATGCCGACCGGCTCGAAGTCCCTGGCCGGGTCGTAGCCGAGCTTGTCGTAGAGCGAGGCATTGATCGTGTTGGCGATCGTATAGACGTACAGCGTGTAGCCATCGGGCTCGGCCTTCGCGACCACCTCGGCGCCAACGTTGCTGTTGGCCCCGGCACGGTTCTCGACGACCAAGGGCTTGCCGAGTTCTTCGCCGACCTTGAGCGCGACCAGGCGCGCCAGCACGTCGGTCGCGCCGCCCGCGGCATAGCCGACGACGAGCCGCAGTGGCTTGCTGGGCCAAGGCTGCTGGGCATGGACAGAAAGGGAAGTTCCGCCCGCCAGCGCGGCAAGCGAAAGGGCAAGGGCACAGCCGAACAGGCGCCGGCGCGGCGCGTTGCGTACGTTCATGATGGTCGTCTCCTGGGTCGATAGCCTCGCCGGGGCGGCCCTCTTGTGGTGTTGGGGCATACTGCGCACTGGTATCCCGGCAAGGAAATTCTTCCCGATGACCTCTCGCCTTGCGAATCGGAACGTCCGGCAGGCGGACGTTTCAACCACCGCTCCGGAGGAGGGCGCGCGAGCGCTGCGGCGCGGCCTGACGCTGCTCGACGCGATTCTCGCGGGCGGCAGGGACGGCTTGCGCGTGGTCGATCTATGCAGGGCGGCGGGGCTGGAGCGCCCGACCGTCTATCGGCTGCTGGCCACGTTGATCGAATGCGGCTATGTCGCGCAGCGCGGCCGCTTTCGCTATGTCAGCGGGCCGCGGCTCGCCGCGATGCCGCAGCGCGACGGCTCGACCGAGTTGGCGGAGAAGCTGCGGCCGGTGCTGGCGCGGGTCAGCGGAGCGTGCGGGGATGCGGCCTTCGCGATCGTCCGCGATGGCTCGCTGTCGCGCTGCATCGCGCGCCATGTGGGCACGCATCCGGTGCAGGTGCTGGTGATCCAGGTCGGTACGCGCCAGCCGCTGGGCGTTGGCGCGGCCGGGCTGGCTCTGCTGTCCGCGTTGCCGGATGAGGCGGTGGGGGAAATCATCGATGGCAATGCCGACACCCTGGCTCAATACGGCGGCATGACGCCGGAGCGGATGCGCATCCTGATTCGGGCGACGCGGGAGCGCGGATGGTCGGTGATCGGCAATCACGCGACCCGCGGCGCGCTCGCGGTCGGCATGGCGGTGCACAACCGCGACGGCGAACCGGTGGCCGGTATCAGCGTCGCCACCACGCTGGCGCGGATGCCCCGCGATCGTCAGCAGTTGATCGCAAGGCTGATGCGGGAGGCAGTGGGGACGTTATTGCCGAAGGGGCTGTAGCGCAGTGACGAGGGCGGACTGCGGGCGTACCCCGCTACGTGAGCGCCGCGACGGTGATCCCGATGCCGACGATCGCCAGCATGCCGACGACCGCGACCAGTTCGAACTCGTACCACGCGTCGCGCCGCATCGGCGAAGCCGGATACCGGCCCAGCGTCACGATCTTCAGTACCAGCCAGCCGGGCCAATAGAGGACGAACTGGAACAGCGCATACATCGCGAAGCGCGCCACGACCCCGATGACAGATTCCATTCGCCATGCCCCGCTTGATGGTGGAATGGCAGCATTCTAAGCGGGGCAACCGGAGCGTCAAGCCGCGATCAAGCCGGGATCAAGCCGCGGTATAGGCCGTCTTCACCGTCGTATAGAACTCCTGCGCATAGCGGCCCTGTTCGCGCGGACCGTAGCTCGACCCCTTGCGTCCGCCGAACGGCACGTGGAAATCGACGCCGGCGGTCGGCGCGTTGACCATCACCATGCCGGCCTGCGCGTGGCGCTTGAAATGCGTCGCCAGCTTCAGCGAGGTGGTGCAGATGCCGGCGGACAGGCCGAACTCGGTATCGTTGGCGAGCGCCAGCGCTTCCTCGTAGTCCCGTGCCGCAATCACCGCGGCCACCGGCCCGAAGATTTCTTCCCGAGCGATCCGCATGTCGTTGCTGCAGTCGACGAACAGCGCGGGGCGCAGATAGAAGCCTTCCTTGCCGAGCGAAAGCCGTTCGCCGCCGCACACCAGCCGCGCGCCTTCCGCCTTGCCGATGGCGATATAGCGTTCGTCCTGCTCCAACTGGCGCGCGTCGACCACCGGGCCGATCTGCGTGCGCGCATCGCGGGCATCGCCGACCACCAGTGCCGCGGTGCGCTCGGCGAGCCGGGCGACGAAGCGGTCGTGGATACCGTGCGTGACGATGATGCGGCTCGACGCGGTGCAGCGCTGGCCGGTCGAATAGAACGAGCCCTGCAGCGCGACCTCGACCGCAAGCTCCAGATCGGCATCGTCGGTGACGACCAGCGGATTCTTGCCGCCCATCTCCAGCTGAAACTTCGCCATGCGCTGACAGGCCTGCGCGGCGATGCTGCGGCCGGTGGCCACCGAGCCGGTGAAGCTGATGGCATCGACCTGCGGATGTTCAACCATCCGCTGGCCGACATCGCGTCCGCGGCCGAGCACCAGATTGAAGGCGCCGGCCGGCAGGACCGAACGGCTCAGGATTTCCGCCAGCGCCCAGCTCGAGCCCGGCACCGGCTCCGCCGGCTTGAACACCACGCAGTTGCCGTAGGCCAGCGCTGGAGCGATCTTCCAGGCGGGAATCGCGATCGGAAAATTCCAAGGCGCGATCAGCGCGACCACGCCGATCGGCTCGCGCGTGATCTCGACGCCGATGCCGGGGCGCACCGAGGGCAGCAGCTCGCCGGCGGTACGCAGCGCCTCGCCGGCGAAGAACTTGAAGATCTGCGCGGCGCGCACGACCTCGCCGGTCGCCTCCGGCAGCGTCTTGCCTTCCTCGCGCGCCAGCAGGTCGCCCAGCTCGGCGCGGCGCTGCAGCAGCTCGTTGCCGACGAAATCGAGCACATCGAAGCGCTGCTGCGGCGTCGACAGCGACCACTTGCCGAAGGCTTGCCGCGCGGCGTCGACCGCCTGGTCGACGAGCACTGCGTCCCCCTGCGCGTAGTGGTCGATGATGTCCGACAGGTCGGACGGATTGACGTTGGCGCTGCTGTCGGTGCCGGCGACCCATTCGCCGGCGATGTAGTGCGATTTCACGGTGGCTTCCTTGTTGGCGAGGGGGGCGCCCGGCGGCGCCGGGCACGGCTTATTCCTTCTCGATACCGGCGGTGCGGATGATGCGGCCCCAGCGGTCCAGCTCGGCCAGCTGGAAGCGGCCGAGCTCCTCGGCGCTCGACAGCGCGATTTCCTGGCCGCTCTGCTCGACGACCTGCCGCACGCTCGGCGTGGCCAGCGCGCGATGGACCAGCTCGCTCAGGCGCTGCACCACCGGCTGCGGCGTATTGGCGGGCGCGTACAGCGCGTTCCAGTAGCCAGCCTCGTAACCGGGAAGCGTGTCGGCGATGGTCGGCACGTTGGGCACCAGGGCCGAGCGCTTGGGACCGCTGAAACCGAGCACGCGCAGCTTGCCGGAACGTACCTGCGGCAGGCTCGCGGGCAGGTCGACGATCATCAGGTCCGTCTGGCCGGCAACCAGGTCCACCACCGCCGGCGGGTTCGCCTTGTAGGGGACATGGGTCATCTCGGTGCCGCTCATCTGCTGGAACAGTTCGGCGGCGACGCGCGCCGACGAGCTGCCCGAGCCGTACGTCAGCTTGCCCGGCTCCTTCTTCGCCAGGGCGATCAGTTCGGCGACGCTGTTGGCCTTGACGTTCTGATTGACGACCAGCAGCTGGTAGCCCTTGGTCAGCATCGACACCGGCGTGAAGTCCTTGATCGGGTCGTAGGGCAGCTTCTTCAGCAGATGCGGATTGGCCGCCTGCGTGGTGTTGGTCGTGATGAACAGCGTGTAGCCGTCCGGCTTGGCCCGAGCCACGGTCTGGGCCGCGATGCCGCCCATCGCGCCGGCGCGGTTCTCGATCACGACGGCCTGCCCGGTCAGCCGGGTCACTTCATTGCCCAGGGCGCGGGCCAGGCCGTCGGTGGCGCTGCCGGGGCTGGAGCCGATCACGATGGTGATGGGACGGGCAGGATAGGTTTCCGCGAGCGCGCTGCCGGTCAACGAGGCAAAGGCGCAGAAGGCAAGCAGGGTGCGACGAAATGGCATCGATAGTCTCCAATGAACGTTGTTGTAGTGGGACGTGGCACGTCCCGGGCGTGCGGAGCGGGCTCCCGCCCGCGATGAAATCAGCGTGCGAGCCCCCAGCCGGACATCAGCTCGTGCAGGCGCTGCTGCTGGGCTTCGGTCAGCGGCCACGCCGACGGCGGCCGTGCGGCGCCGCAGTCGTTGCCCATCAGCTGCAGCGCGGCCTTGACGACCGTGACGTTGGTGCCGTTGTTTTCCTGGGCGCGCAGATCCTCGAAGGGCAGCATCTCGCCGATCAGGCGCATCGCCAGCGCATGGTCGCCGTCTTCCAGCGCGCGATGGATCGCCACCGAACGCTCGGGCATCACGTTGATCAGGCCGGAGGTGAAGCCGCGCGCGCCGACGGCATAGAAGGGCGGCGCCCAGACCTCGGCCAGCCCGCCGACCCAGGCCAGCCCGCGGTCCGCGGTGCGGCGGATTGCTTCGGCCAGCATCATCGGCGTAGGCGAGGCCCACTTGACGCCGACGACCTCGGGAATGCGGCACAGCGCTTCGATCGCGGCCAGGCCGATGTTGTCGTTGCGCAGATAGAGCACCAGCGGCAGGCCGTGGCCGGCCTCGGCAATCTTCTGCACATAGGCGACCACGCCGCGCGGCGCGACGAAGGGATCGGGCGGCTGATGGACCATCAGCGCATCGGCGCCGGCTTCGCGAGAGGCACGGGCGAGGGCGCAGGCTTCATGGACGCTGCGGCCGACGCCGGCCAGCAGCGGCACCCGGCCGGCCACGCATTCCGCGGCGGCATGGACTATGCGCACCGCCTCCTGCTCGCGCAGGCCGTAGAACTCGCTGGTATTGCCGTTGGCGACCAGTACATGCACGCCGGCGTTCACGGCTCGATCGACCACGGTCGAGAGCGGACCGGGCGAGACGGTATCATTCGCGTCGAACGGCGTGACCAGGATTCCGGAAATGCCATTGAGCGCCTCGCGCAGCGCGGAACCTTCGAAAGTCGCCACTTGAACTCCTGATGGAATGGACATGAGAGGCGCTACTGTAGAAAGGCGCCGGTGCCGCCGTCCAATCCAAACTGGCGATTACCCAATTCAAGATTTGAATCGTGTTCCAGCTATCCCATCTGCGCAGCTTCGTGGCCGTCGCGACCGAATTGCATTTCGGCCGGGCCGCTGCCTTGCTGAACATGACGCAGCCCCCGCTGACTCGGCATATCCAGCTGCTCGAACATGAGGTGGGCGTGCAGTTGCTGGATCGCTCGGGTGGCGCGGTCCGCCTGACGCCGGCGGGCGCGATCTTCCTGCGCGAGGCAGAGGACATCCTGCGCCGCAGCCAGGCCGCCAAGCTTGCCGCGCGCCGCGCCATGCGCGCCGACGCCGGCAGCGTGTCGATGGGATTCATTCCGGCGGCGAGCTTTGCGCTGCTGCCGCAACTGCTGGGCGCGATCCGTAGCAGCTTGCCCGAGGTCCATGTGTCGCTGCGCGAGATGCAGACCGACGCGCAACTCGAGGCGATCGCCGCCGACCGCATCGAACTGGGCCTGGTGCGCCCGTTCGCGCCGCGCAGCTTCGTCGAATCGGCGCCGCTGCTGCGGGAGCCCTTCGTGCTGGCCGCACCGGCCGGTCATCCGCTGCTGCAGGCCGAACGCCTGCCGCTGTCCGCGCTCGAAGGCCAGCCCTTCATCGAGTTCTGCCGCTCCGAATCGCGCTATCTGTACGAGATCGTCGCCGGGCGCCTGCGCGCCGAAGGCGTGGCGCCCGACACCGTGCAGACGCTGAGCCATACCCACTCGATCCTGTCGCTGGTCGATGCAGGCATGGGCGTCGCGCTGGTGCCGCAGTCGGCCTGGCGCCTCGGCTACGCCGGGGTGCGCTTCCGGCCGATCGACGATCAGGTCGGGCTGGATGTCGAGCTACATCTGGTCTGGCGGCGTGGCAATCCGCATCGGGTGGCGGCGACGGTGCGGCAAGTCCTGGAGCAAGCGTTCGACACGACGTGATTGCACTCGCCAGCCGGCGCGCGGCGCGCCATCCAAGTCGTTATTGTTCCGGAGATTGAGGAATTATTGCCTCCGTGGCGGCCAATAGGCCGATAGTTCCGGAATATTGGGAACTAATGGGCCGACCAAGGTGGATGACGAGGTCAAAACATGGTCAGAAAACTGCCGTTGCCGGATATCTCCCTGAGCCCGGTCGCTCACGATCTGCAGTCGTTAGGGGCTTTGATTCGCAGCCAACGAGGACGTTGTCAATTGCGGATCGACGATGCGGCCGATTTGCTCAATGTCTCCAAGGACTTGCTTTCTCGTCTGGAGAACGGCAGATCGGTCGGGCTCGACGGCCTGATGAAGGTACTCGATGGTCTGGGGCTGAAGTTGCTTGTTGTCCCTGAAGGGGACGCCCTGTTTTTGGAGGACCGCCTCACCGAAAGCTGGAAAGAAGCGTAAGTCCTAGAACACGCCCAGCGCCAGCCCGCTTGCCAAGCCTTCCCCAAGTTCCGCGCAGCGCGCCAGATCTTCGGGGCCGATCTGCTTCGGTGCCAGGATGCGCTCCGGCGTTTGCGCATGCGTGCACACGATCAGCCCGGGCGCCACGGAGCGCAGGCGCCAGCCGGTGGCGATCCGGTCGATCTGGCGCAGCGCGTTCTGGCCGTCGCTGCCGGCGCAGATCATCGCGGCATAGGGGCGGCCATTGATGCGGTCGAGCACCGGGTAATAGCAGCGGTCGAAGAAGTCCTTCATCAGCCCGGACATCGCGGCGAGGTTCTCCGGCGTGGCGAACAGATAGCCGTCGGCGTTCAGCACATCGTCGGGCCGGGTCTCGGTGGCCCGCAGCAGGCGGACCTCGATGTCCGGCTGGCTCCTCGCCGAGTCGGCGGCGGCCTCGGCCATCTGCTGCGTGCCTCCGGTCATCGTGTGGTAGACGATCAGCAGCGTTTTCATCGGGGCGTGTGGGCGGGTCGGATTACGAGGGCAATGTAGCACGCGGTAAGCGCCGTGCCGCGGCGTACCGCACCGGACTGGCGTCAGCGTAGCGGCTGGGCGTTGGCCGATGGCTCGACGGGAAAGGCCGACTGCGCGACCTGCCGGAAATGCCGCCCGGCGGGACGCTCGGTCTCGGCGCAATAGGCCAGCGCCAAGCCGATCGACGCGGCACCCGGCATGTCGTCGACCGGAATGCACGCCAGCCGCTCGTTGGCGAAGCGGTGCATGATCGACGGCACCAGCGCGATGCCGAGCCCGCTTTCCACCAGCGCCATCACCGTCTGGATCTGCGTGGCGATCTGCGTGATGCGGGGCTGGAAGCCGCCCAGTTGGCAGGCCGCCATCGCCGCCGCGTGCAGTCCCGAGGCCTCCTCGCGGGCGTACATCACGAAGCGCTCGCCGGCGAGCTCGGACAGCGACAGCGACCGGTGCCCGGCGAGCGGATGATGGCGCGGCAGCGCCGCGACGAAGCGGTCGTGCTCCAGCGCAGCGAGCGTGATCCTGCCCGCCTGCAGCAGCGGGATGCGCACGAGGCCCACGTCCAGCGCCTCGTCTTCGAGCTGCTTGACGATCGAGGCCGAGGTGGCCTCCTTCAGCGTCAGCTCCACCGCGGGATACTCGGCGCGAAAGCGCGACACCAGTTGCGGCAGCAGGTGATAGGTCGTGGAACCCACGAAACCGATCCGCAGCGTTCCACCCGTGCCGCTGGCCGCGGCGTGCGCGGCCTCGCGGAAATGGCCGGCATGAAACAGGATGCGCCGCGCCTCGGCCAGCGCCGCGTGGCCGCTCGGCGTCAGCGTGACACCGCGCGTCTCGCGCACGAACAACTGCGTTTCCAGTTCCTGTTCCAGTTTCTGGATCGAAACGGTCAGCGCGGGCTGTGCGATATGCAGCCGTTCGGCGGCGCGGCGAAAGTTCAGCGTTTCCGCGAGAACGACAAAATGCCGGATACGTCGGAAATCCATGGGGCAGGGCGGCGCGCGGGCAGTGGCGAAGCCCACATCTTACCGATGGCCGACGCCGTGCCCCGCCGGTCAGCTTCGCGAGGCCGGTTTCCGTTTCTCGAGAAAGGCCGTTACCGCGCGCCGATGGTCTTCGGTCTGGTGGCACATCGCCTGGAAGGTCGCCGACATCTCGAGCAGCGTGTCGAGCCGCGTATGCATGCCCTCGCGCAACAGCCGTTTGGCGAGCCGCACGGCTTGCGGCGGATTGGCGGCGATCGCCTCGGCCAACCGCATCGCCGTCGGCAGCAGCTGATCGGCGGGCACCACCTGGGACACCAGGTTCCATTCCAGCGCCCGCGCGGCATCGATCGGCAGGCCGGTGAAGATCATCTCGGCGGCACGCGACAGGCCGATGACGCGCGGCAGCAGCCAGGCGCCGCCGTCGCCCGGAATGATGCCCAGCCGCACGAAGCTCTCGGCGAACTGCGCGCTCTCGGACGCAATGCGCAGATCGCACATGCAGGCGAGGTCCAGGCCCGCGCCCATCGCCGGCCCGTTGACCGCGGCGATCACCGGCACCTCCAGATTGAACAGCGCCAGCGGCAGCCGCTGGATGCCGCGGCGGTAGTCGCGCCGGATCTCCATGCCGGGCACCGTTCCAGAGGCTTGCCGCTCCATGTCGCGGATGTCGCCGCCGGTCGAGAACACCGGACCCGCGCCGGTCAGGATCACCGCACGCACCGAGTCGTCGCCGTCGATCCGTTCGGCCGCTTGCACCAGCTCGGCCACCGCGGAGTTGCCGGTCAGCGGATTGCGGCGTGCCGGCTCGTTCAAGGTAAGGGTCACGATATGACCTTGCTGCGCGTAATCCAGGAACTGGCTCATGGTGGTCCTCGTTCGGTTGCTTGTCTGCCGCGGTGGTTGTTCGCGTGGCTATTGCTTCGGAATGCCGGCGCGCGTCGCCGCATCCGACCATTTGCGGATCTCCGCCAGCTGGAAGCGCCGCAGCTCGGCGGCATTGCCGGTAAAGACATCCCAGTTGGTGCGGGCGAAGAACTCGGCGGTCTCCGGCGCGGCATTGATTTCCAGCAGCAGCTTCTCCAGTTTTTCAACCACCGGGCGCGGCGTCTTCGCGGGCGCGAAGGCCGCGGTCCAGTTGACCATGAAGTAGCCGGGAAACCCGCTCTCCTGCAGCGTAGGCGTATTCGGCTGCGTCGCCAGCCGTTTCTCGCTGGTCACCGCCAGCAGCCGCAGCTTGCCGCCCTGCAGCAGTGGCAGCACCGCGCCATAGTCGGCGAAGGCGAAATCGATCTGGCCCGCGGCAACATCGGTCAGCGCCGGCGCGGCGCCCTTGTAAGGGACGTGGTTCGCCTTGATTTGCCCCTGCGTCAGGAACAGTTCTGTCGCGATCTGATAGGACGCGCTGCCGGCGCCGTAATTCAGCTTGCCCGGCTGCTGGCGGGCATGCGCGACCAGTTCCGCCACCGTATGGAATGGCGAGGCCGGGTTGACGACCAACGCCATCGCGCCCACGCGGAGCCGCGCGATCGGCGCCAATTCGCCGACCGGATCGTAGGGCAGCTGGCGAAACATCGCGACATTGGTCGCCACCGGGGAATTGCTCGCCAGCAGCAGCGTGTAACCGTCGGGCTCGGCGCGGGTGACGGTCTGCACGGCGATGAAGCTGTTGCCGCCGGGCCGGTTCTCGACCACCACCGACTGGCCCGTCTTTTCCTCGAGCTTGCGCGCCACGTAGCGAGCGGTGGAATCGGTGCCGCTGCCGGGCGGAAACGACACGACGAGGCGGATCGGCTTGTTCGGATAGTCGGCTCGCGCCGGCGCGGCAAGGCTCAGGGAAAGCGCGGCGACGCAGAAGGTGGCGGCCAGCAGCCGGCCCGGGCGGGTCATCAGCATGTCTCTCTCCAGTCGGCGCCCCGTCATCGCGCGAGGCTTGTGCGCAAGGCTAAGAGCGGCGTTGGCAGCCTGTCCAATATGAATTCGGCGTGTGGCGATATACAAAACTTATCGCCGAATGCCGGTGGTCGTCCCCGCGCAGGCGGACCCAGCGACTTTGATGTTCGAAAGAAGCGGAAAGCCACTGGGTCCCCGCATTCGCGGGGACGACGGAAGGGGATGCAGGCGAGAGCGATAAGCGCCGTGTATCGATCGATGCCGATTGGATATTGGACGCCCTGCGTACGCCTTCACTACGCTTGCCCCATTCGCAGCCCCAGGAGACCACCGGTGAAAGGCGCACTGGCACATATCAAGGTTCTCGACTTGACCCGCATCCTGGCCGGCCCGTGGGCAACGCAGAATCTGGCCGACATGGGCGCCGAAGTCATCAAGGTCGAACGTCCGCGCGTCGGCGACGATACCCGAGCCTGGGGCCCGCCGTTCCTGAAGGACGCGCAGGGCCGCGAAACCGCCGATTCCTCCTACTTCCTCAGCGCCAATCGCGGCAAGAAGTCCATCACCGTCGATCTGGCCGCGCCGGAGGGCCAGCAGATCATCCGCGAGCTGGCGCGCGAGGCCGATGTGGTGGTCGAGAACTACAAGGTCGGCACGCTGGCGCGCTACGGCCTCGGCTACGACGATCTGCGCGCGCTCAATCCGCGGCTGGTCTACTGCTCGATCACGGGCTTCGGCCAATCCGGTCCCTATGCCGCGCTGCCGGGCTACGACTTCGTGTTCCAGGGCATGGGCGGATTGATGAGCATCACCGGACTACCTGATGACGAGCCCGGCGGCGGGCCGATCAAGTCGGGCATCGCGATCACGGACCTGCTGACGGGCATGTACGCGAGCACCGCGATCCTGGCAGCGCTCGAGCATCGCAATGTCAGCGGCGAAGGGCAGTACATCGACATGGCGCTGCTCGACTGCGTGGTGACCATCAACTCCTACCAGGCGATCAACTACTTCCTGTCCGGCAAGGTCCCGCAGCGGATGGGCAATGCGCACTCGAACATGGTGCCCTACCAGGTGTTCCGCTGCCGCGAAGGGGACGTCATCGTCGCGGTGGGCAACGACGCGCAATACGCCGCGCTGTGCGAGGTGATCGGCCGCCCGGAGCTGGCGGCCGACCCGCGCTTCACCTCCGCCGGCCAACGCAACCGCAACCGCGAAGCGCTGATCCCGCAGATCGCCGAAGCGATGCTGGCGCGCACGATGACCGAGTGGGTCGAGCGCATGGAAGCGGCCAACGTGCCGTGCGGGCCCATCTACGACATGGAGCAGGTCTTCGAGGACGAGCAGGTGCGCCATCGCGGCATGCAGCTGTCGCTGCCGCATGGGGCGGGCGTGCAGGCGCCGGGACTTGCCAATCCGATCCGGCTGTCGGCCACGCCGATCCAGTACGAGCGCGCCGCACCGACGCTGGGCGAGCATACCGAGACGGTGCTGCGCGACAAGCTCGGCTTCGACAAGGCACGGCTCGATGCATTGCGCGCCAAGGGCGTGATTTGACGCCGGATCGCTGGCCTGCGCACCACGCACGGAATGGAGCCGCCCATGCAGACCATCGCCTCGCTGGAGGAGTTGCGCGCGGCGGTTGGCGCGCCAGCTGCAGTCAGCGGCTATTTCACGCTGGATCAGCGCATCATCGATACGTTCGCCGACCTGACGCACGACCGGCAGTGGATCCATGTCGATCCGGTGCGTGCGGCCGCCGAATCGCCGTACGGTTGCACGATCGCCCATGGGCTGTTGACGCTGTCGATGGTCACCGCGGCCTTCGGGCAGTGCTATCGCTTTCCCAATCGCAAGTTGTCGCTGAACTACGGCTTCGACCGCGTCCGTTTCACCGGAGCGGTGCCGGCGGGCTCGCGGCTACGCGGCAGCTTCGCGCTGCAGCGGGTCGAAGACGTGCGGCCGGGCGAGGTGCGCTGCTTCTGGCAGGTCGAGCTGCAGGTCGAGGGCGCCGACCGGCCGGCGATGGTGGCGACCTGGCTGATGCAGATGCGGTATTGACGCTATTCCACGTGCGAGCCGCGGAAACGACCATGAACAGACCGACCATCGACCGCATCGGAGCCGATCGCAGTGTCCAGTCTTCTCGATAACTTCGTCCTTGCGGAACTGCCGCCCGAGGCCGAGGCCTTCCGTGCCGAAGTCAAGCGCTTTCTTGCCGCGCAACTGCCCGACGCGCCCAACGCGCCCGCCGATCGCCGCGCGCGCTCCTGGATGGGCTTCGACGCGGACTTCAGCCGCCGGCTGGCGGCGCGCGGCTGGGTCGGCATCACGCTGCCGCCGGAATACGGTGGCGCCGGGCTCGATCCGTTTCGCCGCTTCGTGCTGGTGGAGGAACTATTGGCCGCCGGCGCGCCGGTCGCCGCGCATTGGATCGCTGATCGCCAGAGCGGGCCATTGATCCTGCGCTACGGCACCGAGGCGCAGAAACGCCGCTACCTGCCAGCCATCTGCCGGGGCGAGAGCTTCTTCTGCATCGGCATGAGCGAGCCCAACTCGGGCTCGGACCTGGCGAGCGTGCGAAGCCGCTCGAGCCGCACGGGCGATGGATGGGTGTTGAACGGCCGGAAGATCTGGACCACCAATGCCCCGCACTGCCGGTACATGATCGCGCTGGTGCGAACCTCGGGCGTGCCGGAGGACAAGCAGAAGGGGCTGTCGCAGTTCATCGTCGACCTGTCGTTGCCGGGAGTCACCGTGCGGCCGATCGAGGATCTGACCGGCGACGCGCATTTTGCCGAGGTTGTGTTCGACGACGTGCGGCTGGACGGCGATGCGCTGATCGGCAACGAAGGCAGCGGCTGGGAACAGGTCAATGCCGAACTGGCCTTCGAGCGCAGCGGACCGGAACGGATCTATTCGAGCGTGGTGCTGCTGGATCTGTGGGCTGCGCGCCTGCGCCGCGATGGCGCCACGCCGGAACAGCAGGCGCTGTTGGGCCGATTCTGCTCGCAACTGGCCACGCTGCGGCAGATGTCGATCGCGGTGACCGCGAGCCTGGCGGCGGGGGAGAGCCCGGTAGCCGAGGCGGCGTTGGTCAAGGACCTGGGCACGACGCTGGAGCAGCAGATCCCGGCCGCGCTGGAGGCCGTCATCGCAGGCAATCCGCGCACCGTTGCCGATGCCGACCTGTATCGCACCGTCAGCTATCTGAGCCAGATCTCGCCGACTTTCTCGTTGCGCGGCGGCACGCGTGAAATCCTGCGTGGCATGATCGCCCGCAGCCTGGGACTGCGCTAGGCAGGAGGAGGGAAGTGCAAGGGGAGAGCACCATGTTCGTCGAAGCGATCGAATCGATCCTGCAGGATGCCTGCACGCCTGCGGCGGTCCGCGCCGTCGAGGGCGGCGCCGACCCGAGGGGGCTGTGGGCCACGATCGAGGATGCCGGCTTTCTGGAACTGCTCGTGCCCGAGCAGAGCAGCGGTGCGGGCTTGACGCTGTCCGAACTCGCACCCGTGCTGATCGCCATGGGACGCCATCCGCTGCCCGTGCCGCTGGCGCAGTCGGTGGCCGCACGGGCGCTGCTGCGCCGGGCCGGGCTGGGGGTCCCGAACGGAATGATCACGCTGGCCCAGGCCGGCATGCGCGAAGCCGATGGCGGCGTGGTCTGCCCCGTGACGCCATACGGGGCGATCGCGGACCACGTAGTGCTGGGCCTCGACGGCAAGCTGCTGTTGCTCGATGCGGGCGCCGCCAGCCGGGTTGCCACTGGCGTGCACCGCGACCAGGCCGCGACGCTGCGCTGGCCGGCGCAGGCGGTGCCCGAGCCCGTGGCGGCGCCCGACGCCGACGTCGGCGCATGGGGCGCGGCGCTGCATGCCGCGCTGATCGCTGGCGCCGCGCGTCGCGTGTTCGATCTGACGCTGCAGTATTGCAATGACCGGACCCAGTTCGGCCGCGCGATCGGCAAATTCCAGGCCGTACAGCACCAGCTCAGCGTGATGGCCGAACTGGTCGCCGCCTGCCATATCGCCGGGCAGGTCGGGCTCACCGGCGATGGCGATCAGCCGGACGGCATCGCCGCCGCGATTGCGAAGGCTCGTACCAGCGAGGCCGCCGCCACGATCGCCGCCACCGCTCACGCGTTGCACGGCGCGATCGGCATTACCGAGGAATACGATCTGCAGTTGCTGACGCGGCGCCTGCATCAATGGCGCATGGCCCACGGCTCGGAGGCGTTCTGGGAGCCGGTGGTCGGCGCGGCCTGCCTGGCGTCCGCGCATACCGCGGTCGACTTCATTCGCGCGGTGACGGACAGCCGCGCACCTTGACGCGCCGGCTGCCGGCTGCCTGCGCACTGCCGCAGCTCACGCCGTCTCGAACAGCTTCTCGTGCGTGCGCGGCCGGGCCGCATGGTCGGGCAGGGCCCGATACCCCGCCGCGAACACCAGCCGGCCCGCCGACCATGTGTGCGTGACCATCGCTTGCCCGGCCACGTCGGCGACCGCGATCACGTCCGCGCGCAGTCCCGGCGCCAGCCGGCCCCGATCGCGCAACAGGCAGGCGTCCGCGGGATTGGCGGTGACCAGCGCCGCCGCCTCGTTCAGCGGCAATTCGGCCAGGCGTGCCGCGGCAAACGCGGCGGCGATCAGCGTCGATGGCTGGTAGTCCGAACACAGGATGTGGCCGACGCCTGCCTGGATCGCGTCGATCGCGCGCATCGATCCGCTCTGGCTGCGGCCGCGCAGCACGTTCGGCGCACCGAAGATGGCCGGTAGCGCGTGGGCGGCGGCCGCCTGCGCGGTGTCGAGGTTGATCGGAAACTCGCTCATGCGCACGCCGAGGGCCTGCATCGCGGCAATGCGCTGCGGGGAATCGTCGTCATGGCTGGCGGTCGGCACGCCGACTTCGTGCGCGCGGGACAGCAGCCGGCGGACCCGCTCGTGCGCACCGTCGTGCTGCTCGGCCTTCTTCGCGGCGGCGTCCGCCGCTTCCTCGCGGCTCATGCCATGGTTGCCGACCATGTAGGCAAGGTATGCGTCGAGGGTCTTGAACTGGCCCTGTCCCGGCGAATGGTCCATCACCGACAGCAGGTCGACCACGCCCTCGAGCATCAGCATCTCGAGCACCGGCACCGCGGCAGCGTCGGTCACTTCGTAGCGGCAATGGATTCGGTTATCGACCAGGCTGTGGTCGCGATACGCCGCCACGGTGCGCACCAGTTCGGCCGCCGTGTCGTTGTTGCGTACGCCGAACTGGTTATTGGCGAAGGACAGCGCATGGTAGGGCGTCGTGATGCCGGCCGCCGCGTTGCGCCGATCGACCTGTGCCACGGCGAAGTCCATCGGGAACAGCACGTTGGCGCGCGGTTCGACCTCCTTCTCGATCGCGTCGCAGTGGACGTCGATCAGGCCGGGCATCACCGTGTGTCCGCGCAGCGCCACGACGCTGGCCAGCGCGGGCACCGTGGATGGGTCGGGCTCGATGGCGGCGATGCGTCCATCCTCGATCAGCAGCGCGCTGTCTTGCAGTACGCGGTCGGGCAGTACCAGGGTGACGTGCGTCAGGTAAGTGGTGGACATGTCCGGCTCCGTGTCGGTTCAGGCTGGTGCGGGGTAGGGTGCAGGTAGGGTGCGGATAGGGTGCGGATAGGGGCGGCCGCAACGCGCATCACGCGGCCGCGGTCTCCGGCTGCAACGGCAACAAGCGCGTGGCGACCGCATCGCGGACCGCCTCGTCGTGAAAGATGCCGATCAGGCAGCGGCCCTCGGCCAGCGCCTCGCGGATCAGTTCGATCACCACGGTGCGGTTATCGGCGTCTAGCGAGGCGGTGGGCTCGTCCAGCAGCAGGATCGGGTGGCCGCCGATCATCCCGCGCGCGATGTTGACGCGCTGCTGTTCGCCGCCGGAAAACGTCGCCGGCGGCAAGTCCCACAGCCGGCGCGGCAGGTTCAGGCGCTCCAGCAGCGCCGCAGCGCGCTCGCGTGCCACGTTGCGGTCGATGCCCCGCTGCTGCAGCGGCTCGGCCACGACGTCCAGTGCGCCGACACGCGGTATCGCGCGCAGGAACTGGCTGACGTAGCCGATCACGTCGCGGCGCAGCTTCAGCACGCGTTGCTCGGGGGCATCCGTCAGCTCGACCCAGGGCGCGCCTTGCGCACTGGTATCGCGCAGCCGGATGCTGCCTTCGGTGGCCAGATAGTTGCCGTACAGGCATCGCAGCAAGGTGCTCTTGCCGGTGCCGGAACGGCCCGACAGCACCAGGCATTCGCCGCGCGCCGCGTCGAAATCGATCGACTGCAGCACCGGCAGCCGGATGCCGCCCTGGTTGTGCAAGGTAAACATCTTGCCGAGGCCGCGGACTTCGATCAGCGTCCGTGCGTGCTCGCCCTGCCGTGCTTGGTTCATGGTTCAACCCTGCGGAATGGAAGAGACCAGCAGCTGCGTATAGGGATGCTGCGGGTCGTCGAGAATCTGGTCGGTCAGGCCCTGCTCAACCACGCGGCCGCCCTGCATCACCAGCGTGCGGTGGGCCAGCAGCCGGGCGACGGCGAGGTCATGCGTGACCAGGATGGCGGCGAGGTCGAGGTCCGCTACCAGCCGGCGCAGCAGGTCGAGCAGGCGCGCCTGAACCGAGACGTCGAGCGATGCGGTGGGTTCGTCCATGAAGACCAGGCGTGGATGCGTGACCAGGTTGCGGGCGATCTGCAGCCGCTGCTGCATGCCGCCGGAAAAGGCGTGCGGGGTGTCGTCCAGCCGCGCGAGGTCGATCTCCATTTTCTTCAGCCAGGCGCCGGCGATCTCGCGCAGCTCGCCGTAGTGGCGCTGTCCGACTGCCATCAGGCGCTCGGCGATATTGGCGCCGGCACTGACCTGCATGCGCAGGCCGTCGCGCGCGTGCTGATGCACGAAGCCCCAGTCGGTACGGGCCAGCAGACGCAGCCGAGCGCTCGACAGCGAGGCGAGGTCGGTCAGCCCGGATTCGCGCATGTCGTAGCTGACGCTGCCGCGCTGTGCCGGCGCCTGCATCGACAGGGCCTGCAGCAGGGTGCTCTTGCCCGAGCCGGATTCGCCGACGATGCACAGCACTTCGCCGGGATACAGATCGAAGCTGACGTCATGGCAGCCGTGGACGCCGTCCCAGGTCCGCGTCAGCCCGCGCACCGACAGCAAGGGCGTCGCGTTCATCGCGCACCTCCTGCGGCCGGATCGATGGCGGGGTCAGCCTGCGCGGCCTGGCGGTCGGCGCAATACTCGGTATCCGAGCAGACGAACATCCGCGTACCGGCATCGTCGATGATGATCTCGTCCAGATAGCTGTCGGTGGCGCCGCACTGCGCGCAGCAGCTGGACCACTTCTCGACCGTGAACGGATGATCCGCGAAGTCCAGGCTCTTGACCGAGGTGTACGGCGGCACCGCGTAGACGCGCTTCTCGCGGCCCGCGCCGAACAGCATCAGCGCCGGATTGCGGTGCAGCTTCGGGTTGTCGAACTTCGGGATCGGCGAGGGCCGCATCATGTAGCGCTGGTTGACGATGACCGGATAGTCGTAGGTCGTGGCGATATGGCCGTGGCGTGCGATGTCTTCATAAAGCTTGACGTGCATCGCGCCGTATTCGGCCAGCGCATGCATCGTGCGTGTCTCGGTTTCGCTCGGTTCGAGCCAGCGCAGCGGCTCGGGAATCGGCACCTGGAACACCATGGTCTGGCCTTCGCGCAGCGGTGTTTCAGGGATGCGATGGCGGGTCTGGATGATGCTGGCCTCGGCGGTGCGCTCCGTGGTCCGTACGCCGGTCACCCTGCCGAAGAAGCGGCGGATATTGATGGCGTTGGTGGTGTCGTCCGAGCCCTGATCGATGACCTTGAGCACGTCCCGCCGGCCGATGATGGCGGCGGTCACCTGGATGCCGCCGGTGCCCCAGCCATAGGGCAGCGGCATCTCGCGGCTGCCGAATGGAACCTGGTAACCGGGGATCGCCACCGCCTTCAGCAGCGCCCGGCGCAGCATGCGCTTGGTCGATTCGTCGAGGTAGCCGAAGTTGTAGTGCGCGTCCGGCGTGGCCCGTTCCGGGAGAGGTGTTGCGATGGCGGCGGTCATGCGACGCTCTCCTCCTGCGGCTGGCATTTCAGCGCAGCTTCGCTGTCTGCACAGGGCGATGGGGCGGCCGCCGGCGTGTCGGTGTCCGCTTCGCCTGCTTGCCGCTGTGCGCGCAGCCGGCGCAGCAGTTCGAGATTGGTCTGGAAGTCCACGTAGTGGGGCAGCTTCAGATGCTGGACGAAGCCGGAGGCCTCGACATTGTCGCTGTGGTACAGCACGAATTCGATGTCGTTGGCCGGGTTGTCCGCTGCCTCGCCGAGTTCCGCGGCGCGCATCGCCCGATCGACCAGCGCCATCGACATCGCCTTGCGCTCGTTGTAGCCGAATACCAAGCCATAGCCGCGGGTAAAGCAGGGCGCTTCCTCGGCGTTGCCGGCGAAGTCGTTGATCATCTGGCATTCGGTCAGCTCGATCTCGCCGATCGTCACGGCGAAGCCCAGCTCTTCGACGAACAGCTCGACCTCCGCGGCGCCGTAGCGGATCTCCGCCGCGAACGGGTGCGAGTTGCCATATCCGCGTTGGGTCGAATAGCCCATCGACAGCAGGAAGCCTTCGTCGGCCCGCGCGAGGTTCTGCAGCCGCGACGCGCGATCGGCCGGGAAGGTCAGCGGTTCGCGGGTCAGATCGGTCGGCGCGGGATCGCCCGGCGGAATCGGTTCGGCCTCGATCAGCTCGTCGGCCTGCAGCAGGTCGGTCACGCGCGGCATCGGCCGGACGTTGGTGCCCGGGTCCGTGGCCGGTGCGATGGCCGGGCGCGCAGCGCCTTCAGCCTCGAGCGTGAAGTCGAGCAGCCGCTGCGTATAGTCGTAGGTCGGCCCCAGGACCTGGCCGCCGGGTACGTCCTTGAACGTCGACGAAATCCGCCGGCGCAGCCGCATGGCGCCGGTATCGAGCGGCACCGTATAGCCGAAGCGCGCGAGCGTGGTGCGATAGGCCCGCAGCAGGAACACCGCCTCGATCTGGTCGCCCGCCGCCTGCTTCAATGCCAGCGCGGCGAGATGCGGGTCGTAGAGCGAACCCTCGGCCATCACGCGGGAAACGGCGAGCGGCATCTGTTCGCGGATCTGGGCCAGCGTCAGTTCCGGCACCGAGGGATCGCCGCGGCGATACGCGTCGACCATCCGGTACGAATTGAGGATGGCGCGTTCGCCGCCCTTGACTGCGACGTACATGTCAGTCCTCCACCAGTGTGGTGCGCGGTAGCGCGCAAATCCGCGCGCCGGCGGTCAGCAGCAGGTCCACGCCTAGCGGAAAGCCGGCATGGTTCGCTTGCCATTGGTGGCGGAAGTCTTCCGGCAAGCCGCCGACACGCAGCGTGCACGTGGTCTCGATGCCGGGGCCGCGCAGCGTCAGCGTGTCGCCTACGTCGAGCGAAGCGGCCTCGACGATCAGCGTGGCCGAGCGGTCCGGAAATGCGGGATCGCCCTGCGCGCAGCGGTGCAGCGCCGGCACGTCATGGCCGGCCGGTACGCAGACGAACTGCGCGGCCGCGACCTCGTCGACCAGCGGGCAGCCGCAGTGAAAGCGCAGAAAACCGCCGATCGATCCGGCGACGTCGGCCGGCAGCCAGACCGGCGTATCGGGGTCGGCCAGCGTCAGCAGCAGCGCCGTCATCGCCGGCGACAGGCCATCGGGCACGCCGCAATCGGCGCTCAGCGTCTCGATGCGGCCGGGATGCGAGATCGCCTGCAGCGTCGCGCGAAAGACTTGTTGCGCGTCGTCGACAGGATTGTCGAAGCCGGGCAGCAGCGACGCGGTAGTCTGGCCGGACATCGTATGCAAGGTCGGCATGTCAGTCCTCTCCGCGGGCCATCGTGAAGAACTCGACGCGGGTCTGCGCGGCGGTAGCGGCTTCGGTCGCGGCGCGTTCGGCCAGCGCGCGTGCCAGGGGCTCGACCACGATCTGCTGTACGCGGGCATGCCACTCGGGCCGCTGCAGCAGCGCATCGAGGACGGCCGCCTGTTCGGCATGGCGCGGGCAGCGGCCCATTGCATAGGCCACGCCGGCGACCGCTGGCTCTTCGGCGGACGCAGCGCCCGCTTCAGCTTCAAGTACCACCGCGCAGCGCGTGACCGTGATTTCGCCGAGATTGAACTGCGCGCCAGTGCCGCCGGTACGCGCGCGCACCATCGCCATGCCGGATTCCGGCTTGCGCAGCAGCCGGTAGGCCGGCAGCGGTGCCTGCTGGCCCAACAGCCGGTAGGCGCCGTCCAGCGCGTCGGTGTCCGCCAGCGCCAGAATCCGCAGCCATGCGGCCCGGGAAGCGTCGGCGGTATCGCCGATCTGGCCGCTTTCGCCGATCTTGCCTGTCATCGTCATCCCTATACGTCTATACGTTTAGATGTGAGCTGCAACAACACGGCGCTACTAGACCACGGCGGGATGACCGTTTGATGACGAGCCCGGATCGTGATCGGACACCGCGCACGAGGGCATGCGGCTCGGGCACAATCGCACGATGCGATTGCCGCTGAATGACAGCGAACAACGACCAGAGGAATAACAACGATGTCGGAACGAGAAGTCGAACGGGGCTCGGGTGTCGCGGTATGGCGCCAGATCGGGGAAGCGCTGGCCGACGACATCCGCAAGAAGCTGTACGGGCCGGGCGAGCAGCTGCCGCCCGAGTCGGAGCTCGCGATGCGGTTTGCCGTCAATCGTCATACGGTGCGGCGTGCCATGAGCGAGCTCGAGCAGAGCGGCCTGGTGCGGATCGAGCAGGGGCGCGGCACCTTCGTGCAGGAGCATGCGATCGACTACGCGATCGCACGGCGTACCCGTTTCTCGCAGAACCTTGCAGCGCAAGGCATGCGCGGCCATACCGAAGTGGTCGGCAGCCAGGTCAGCCGTCTGCCCGAGGTCGCCCGGCATCTTGGCCTGGCGCGCACGGCGCCGGTGCTGCATGTGCAGATGGTGGGCAAGGCCGAGGGCCGTCCCATCGATGTGGCCGAGCACTATTTCGATTACCAGCGTTTCCCGCAGCTGGCGGACCTGCTGCGCGACCAGCGCTCGATTTCGCGCGCCCTCGCGCAATGCGGCATCGCCGACTACACTCGCAAGTGGTCGCGAATCACGGCGGCGCTGCCCAGCGCGCCGGTGGCGCGGCTGCTGAACCAGCCCAAAACCAGGCCCGTACTGCAGGTCGAGGCGTTGAACGTCGATATCGACGGCGCGCCGGTGCAGTACAGCGTCACGCGGTTTGCCGGCGACTGGGTTCAGCTGACCGTATCGGATAACGACTGAACCGCGGCGCGAGCCGATGGCATGCTGGTCGATTGGTCTAGACATCCGTCTGTCACCTTGCCGCGCTAGCCTGCCGATTGGACAAGCCCACGAACCTGACCATGCCGGCGCATCGATACGCCATATACCTTGCCCCCAACGAGCCGTTCCGGACCTTCGGCCAACACTGGCTCGGCCGCGACGCGGACACAGGTGCCGCGGTGCCCCCGCTTCCGGAAATGGCGGCCCGGCCGGCCGAGTGGGTCGGGGCGCCAGCCCATTACGGCCTGCACGCGACGCTGAAGCCGCCGTTCCGCTTTGCCGGAGGCGCAGCCCCCGCGATGCTGGACGAGGCCATGCGCCAGTTCGCGCGCGGTCGGCGGCCGTTCGAGGTTCCGTTGACACTGCGCGCGCTGCGCGGTTTTGTTGCGTGGTGCCTGGCGGATCGGCACGAGGCCGTGGCACTGATGCATCAGCTTGGCGACGCCAGCGTGCGCGAACTGGACCGGTTCCGCGCGCCGCCGACGCCGGACGAGATCGCGCGGCGCAACCCCGAACGGCTGTCAGTGTTGGAACGGCAAATGCTGCTCGACTGGGGCTATCCCTATCTGTTCGAGACCTTTACCTTCCATATCACGCTGACCGGCATGCTGGACGCGGAGCGGCAGGCCGCGGCGCTGGCCCAGCTGTCGATGGCGGCCGGCGCGCTGCTGGACACTTCGCTTCGCGTGGACAGCGTCAGCGTGTTCGTGCAGCCCGAGCCCGGCGCCGCGTTCGTCGCAGCGCGCCACTACGGCTTCGATGGACAATCTCGCGATGGCGCCGGCGCGGCGTACCTGTCGGCATGAGCGCGGCAAATCATGGCGTGGATGGCGCCGGCCTGTTCTATCTGATGGGCCCATCGGGCAGCGGCAAGGACTCGCTGCTGCGGGCCCTGCACACGAGACACGGCAGCGATGATCGCCTGGTCGTCGCGCATCGCTATATCACGCGTCCGGCGGATGCCAACGAAGCATCGGTCTCCCTGACCATCGAGGAATTCCAGCGCCGCGTCGCGCTGGGCTGCATGGCGATGCACTGGCACAGCCATGGCCTGCACTACGGCATCGGTATCGAGATCGAGCAGTGGCTGGCACGGGGCATCAAGGTCGTCGTCAACGGCTCGCGTGAGTACCTGCCCCAAGCGGTGGCGCGCTATCCGAACCTGAGCGCGCTCCATGTACGGGTATCGCCGGAAGTGCTGTCCGCACGCTTGCGCCAGCGTGGCCGGGAATCGGAGGAGGCGATCGCACGGCGCCTTGCGCGTGCCACCGCTTCGTTCGATGTGCCGGCCGGTTGCCGGCTTGTCGAGATCGACAACAGCGGGGCGCTGCACTCGGCCGCCGAGGCGATGGCAAAGGCGATCGGCATCGCGCCGGCCACGAGGCCGGCCGGCGAAGCCTGCTGATTGTCGAAGCCCGGCACGGCGTCGGTGCCGGGCCCCCTCAGACCAGCACCTTGCGGATCTGCGCCGACAGCACGTCGATCACCGTAACGAACGCGATGATCAGGATCATCACGGCGCAGGTCTGGGCGTACTGGAAGCTGCGAATGATTTCCCACAGCACAGTGCCGATGCCGCCCGCGCCGACGATGCCGACCACCGACGCCGAGCGGACATTCGACTCGAAGCGGTACAGCGCGAACGACAGCCACAGCGGCAGGACCTGCGGGATCACGCCGTAGACGATCTCTTCAAGCCTCCCCGCGCCGGTGGCACGCACGCCTTCGACGGGACGGGGATCGATGGCCTCGACCGCCTCGGCGAACAGCTTGGCCAGCACGCCGGTGGTGTGGATCCAGATCGCCAGCACGCCGGCGAACGGTCCCAGGCCGACGGCAACGATGAACAGCATCGCGAACACCATCTCGTTGATGGCGCGCGAAGCGTCCATCAGGCGCCGCGCCGGCTGGTAGACCCAGGCCGGCACGATATTGGCCGAACACAGCAGGCCCAGCGGCACCGCCACGGCGACCGCCAGCGCGGTGCCCCAGACCGCGATCTGCACGGTCACCACCATTTCGTCGAGATAGTGGCGCCAGTCGCGGAAATCCGGCGGAAAGAAGTCGGCGGCGAACTGCGCCATGTTGCCGGAGTCGCGCAGCAGGTCGAGCGGGCGCATGTCGGCGCCCTGCCAGGAAAGCGCGAGCATCGCGAGCACGATGGCCCAGACGAGCATGGCGGACAGGGAGGCGCGCGGCGGCCGGCCGTTTGCGTTCGGCGCAGGCAGGCCTGGCTTGGCGGTGGCGGTCATCAGGGGAATCCGTAGAAGGGAAAGAGGCAGCAGGGCCGCTGCACGTCGCCGGCCCTGCCGTCAGTCGGAATCATGTGGAACGACTGCGCGGTCACTGCGCGCTGACGGCCTTGTCAAGTTGGGCGAGGCGGCGCGACACGTCGGCCAGCCGCTTTTCCTTGTCGGCGGCGCCCAGCGTGCCGTCCGATTCGATGCGGGCTTTCTCCTTGGCCAGCTCGATCTGCCGGATCGGCACGAGCTGCGCATCGCTGGACGGGCGGAAGCCCTGGTAGGTCAGCGTGGCCAGCACCTGCTTCTCGCGCGTCGCATCGGCGCCCTTGCCGTAGTTGACGAAGAACGTCTGGATCTTCTTCTTCAGATCGGCCGGCAGGTCCTTGCGGTACACCATCGGATCGGCCGGGATCAGCGGCGATTTCCACAGCACGCGCACCTGTTCGTACGGGTCCTTGCCGGTGTTGACGCGATAGCGCCCCAGGTTTTCGGTATTGTTCACCGCGACGTCGACCTGCTTGTTCAGCACCGACAGCAGATTGGCCTCGTGGTTGCCGATGCGCACCGCCTTGAACAGCGTCTTCGGCTCGACCTTGTTCGCCGCCCACAGGTAGTGGCCGGGAACCAGCGTGCCGGACGTCGAGTTCGGATCGCCGGCGCCGTACGACAGCTCCTTGCCGCGCTTGATCACGTCGTCGACCGACTTCAGGTCGCTGTCCTTGCTGACGATCAATAACGACCAGTAGCCCGGGTTGCCGTCCTTGTCGATCACCGAGGCGAACACCTCGCCGTTGGCGCGATCGACCGCCTCCATCGCCGACTTGTTGCCGAACCAGGCGATCTGCACCTTGTTGAAGCGCATGCCTTCGATGATGCCGGCATAGTCCGATGCGAAGAACGGCTTGACCGGCACGCCCAGCGTCTTGCTCAGGTCGTCGATCAGCGGCTGCCAGGCGGTCTTCAGGTTCGACGAGGACTCGGTCGAGATGAAGCCGATGCTCAGCGGCCTGGAATCCTGCGCCAGGGCCGGGGTGGCGACGATGGCCGATGCGATCAGCGCGAAGAAGGTTCTGCGAAGCATGGTGGTCTCCGATGCGGAATTGGGGTGGGGAATGCGGTGCGGCAGCGAGAAGCAGCAGGATCAGGGAGGGTGCTCACGCGGCCGCGAGGTCCATCCTGACGGTGGCCGGTACCAGCGCGCCGTCGACTGGCGTTGCAATCCGGTCGGGCACCAGGTCATGCAGCAGCTCGTCCGCTTCGGTGCCGTAGAGATCGCGCAGCATGCTCTGCGTCAGCGCCTGCGACGGACCGTCGTAGACGACCTTGCCGTGGCGCAGCGCCACCACGCGCGGGCAGTAGCGCATCGCGATGTCGACCTGGTGCAGCGACACCACCACGGCCACCTTGTGCGTGCGATTGATCTGCGTCAGCAGCGACATCACGCGGCGCGACGATTCCGGATCGAGCGAGGCGATCGGCTCGTCGGCCAGGATCACGCGGGCGTTCTGCACCAGCGTCCGCGCGATCGCGGCGCGCTGCTGCTGGCCGCCCGACAACGTCGAAGCACGTTGAAACGCATAGTCGTCTATACCAACTTGCGCGAGCGCATCGAGCCCGGCGCGCAGTTCATCGGCCTTGAAATAGCGAAGCAGGCCACGCCATTTCGGGATGCGGCTCAGCATGCCGATCATCACGTTGGTGATCACCGGCAGACGTCCGACCAGATTGAATTGCTGGAACACGAAGCCGATGTCGGCGCGGGCCTTGCGCACGTCGGCGGCCAACCGGCCATCGCGCTGCACGGCGCGGCCATGTACCAGGATCTCGCCGCTGTCGGCGGCCACGAAGCCCGCCACATGGCGCAGCAGCGTGGACTTGCCGGAGCCGGAGGCCCCCAGCAGCGCCACCATTTCGCCGGGCGCCACCTGCAGCGTCACGTCGTCGAGGGCTTTGCGGTCGGCCCGGAACGACTTGCTGACGCCGCGCACTTCAATTGCATGGGTCATGTCGACTCCCTTGCTGAATGACGGGGGCATTCTGGGGGGAGGTGATGACAGAGCGATGACGGTGCGGGGCCATCCGCTGACGAATGCCGCTATGCCGTATCGGCGGCACTTGGCGTCGCAAATCAGCGGCGGAACAGCCAGATCAGAACAGAAACGATCAGTGAGATCACGATGCAGGTCGTGATCGGGAAATAGAAGCTGAAGCCTTCGCGGACGATATGGATGTCCCCTGGCAGGCGACCGAAGGGAAGACGGGAGAGCCAGGGCCAGGCGAGTCCCGCCGCGAGCAAGGCCAGGCCGGCGATGACGAGAAAGCGCTGCATGGTGAAGAGGGCGTGCGTGCGCGAACAATCGACCAGGCAAGCGTAGAGGAAGGGGAGGGCCGCTGCAAGCGGTGCTCCACCGCGACGGCATAGCGCAGAGGCAATGCAGTCGGTAACGAAGATTCGTAGTTGTCGCAATGTGTCAAGGAACTGACATTTGCCCTACCAACAATGCATGCCAACGATAGCGCTGTCCCTTTCCCCACCACGGAACTCCAGCCATGCTCCTTTCCTTCGCTTCCCTGTTGCGCCGCCGCGCGACGTTGCCGCTCGCGGCCGGCGCCATGCTGGCCGCGCTGCTGCTGGCCGGCTGCGGCGGCGGCGACGATGGTGCGACCCTGTCGCCCTCGGCCGCTCCCGACACCACCAATCCGAGCGGCAAGCTCCCCGGCAGGCCCGGCAACTGCTCGAGCCGCTGCGCGCCCTGACTGCGCGACGTTCCCAACGAACAAGAATCCGCCATGACATTCAATCCGTCGAAGCGACAATTCCTGAAGGCTTCGCTGGGCACCGGCGCCGCTGCCGCCGTGCTGGCGAGCTTCCCGCCCGCCATCCGCCGCGCGCTGGCGATCGAAGCCCACAACGCGACAGGCACCATCAAGGACGTCAAGCACGTCGTGATGGTGATGCTCGAGAACCGTTCGTTCGACAGCTATTTCGGCACGTTCAAGGGCGTGCGCGGCTACGGCGACCGCTTCCCGATTCCGCTGCGCAACGGCCGCACCGCGCTGTACCAGACCGATGCGAACGGCAACATCATCACGCCGTATCACCTGGACGAGACAGCCGGCAACGCGCAGCGCGCCGGCGGCACGCCGCACAACTGGGCCGACTCGCAGGCGGCTTGGGACCACGGCCGGATGGACCGCTGGCCGGTGGCCAAGCAGCCGCTGTCGATGGGCTACTACGATGACGAGGAGGTGACGTTCCAACGCGCGCTGGCCGATGCCTTCACGCTGTGCGATGCCTACCATTGCGGCATCCACACCGGCACCATTGCCAACCGCCTGTTCTACTGGACAGGCTCGAATGGTCCGACCGGCGACAACGTCGCGGTGACGGTCAACGAGTTCAACGGCGGCGCCGACGTGGGACCGTCGACCGAAGGCTGGACCTGGGAAACCTATGCGGACCGGCTGCAGGCCGCCGGCGTCAGCTGGAAGGTCTACCAGAACATTCCGGACAACTTCGGCTGCAACCAGATGATGAGCTTCCGTCATTGGCGCGCCGAGATGGAGAAGATGCCGGCCGGACGGCAGGTATCGAACACCAACGCGCCGGGCTTCAATCCGCCGTACGACCCGGCCATCGACGACCGCTACAGCCCGTTTGCCAAGGGCTTCTGCAACACCATGGCCGACGGCGGCTTCCTGCAGTCGCTGCGCGACGACGTGCAGAACGGGCGCCTGCCCGAGGTCTCGTGGATCATCCCGCCGGCCGAGTTCAGCGAGCACCCGGGGCCGTCGAGCCCGGCGAAGGGCGGCTGGTACGTACAGGCGATTCTCGATGCGCTGACGTCGGACCCCGAGGTCTGGAGCAAGACCGCGCTGATCATCAACTACGACGAGAACGACGGCTTCTTCGACCACCTGCCGCCGCCGACCGCGCCGTCGCGCAATTCGGACGGGACCGTCGCCGGAAAATCGACGCTGTCGGATGCGCAGATGGCATTCGAATACCACGATTACCAGCCGGCCACGCCCAAGCAGCCGGCCAGCGACGGGCGGCCCTATGGCCCGGGTCCGCGCGTGCCGATGTGGATCGTCTCGCCGTGGAGCCGCGGCGGCTGGGTCAATTCGGAGGTGTTCGACCATACCTCGGTGATCCGCTTCCTCGAGGCGCGCTTCGGCGTGATGGAGCCGCAGATCAGCCCGTACCGCCGCGCGGTATGCGGCGATCTGACCAGCGCGTTCAATTTCGCGACGCCGAACGCGAACCCGCTGCCTGAACTCGCCGGTCGCACCACGCGAGCGGAGGCCACCAGCCTGACGGCCGCGCAACAGGCGATGCCGAAGATCCCGGTGCCCGCCACGCCGGCATTGCCGGTGCAGGACGCCGGCACGCGCCCGTCCCGTGCGCTTCCTTATGAGTTGCACACCAGTGGGCGTGTCGATGCCCGCAACAACCGGCTGCAGCTGCTGTTCGCCAATGCCAGCGCGCGCAGCGCCGGTGCGGTGTTTCACGTCTACGATCGCCTGCATCTGGATCGCATTCCGCGACGCATCGTCGTCGAGGCCGGCAAGATGCTGGACGACGTTTGGGACCTGAGCGGCGACGGCGGCAAGTACGACCTGTGGGTGCTCGGCCCGAACGGCTATCACCGCAGCTTCGTCGGCGATGCGGCGGAGCAGGGCGAGGCGATGCCGGAGATCCAGGTCTGCTACAACCCGTGCGAGCGGCCGACCGTGCAGGTCAAGCTGCATAACAACGGCCGCCGGCCGATCCGCTTCACCGCGGAGGCGCTGGCCTATCGCAGCGATGGCCCGTGGACGAAGATGGTCGCTCCCGGCAAGGTGGTCGAGTTCGAGTGGGCGATCGGCGACTCGGGGTGTTGGTACGACTTCGTCGTGACCTGCGACGCGAGCCCGGCATTCCGCCGCCGCTTTGCCGGACGGATGGAGACCGGCAAGGACCTGGTCAGCGATCCGGCGATGGGGCAGAGCGCCTGAGTCGGCCGCAGTCGCGGAGGACAACCCCGTCGTTCCCGCGCAGGCGGGAGCCCAGTGTCTTTGAAAGCCGCTGGGTCCCCGCGTTCGCGGGGACGACGGAGGTTGGCCGGCGCGCCGCGCTCGCTCAGCCGGTCCGCATGAAGGTACCCAACCCTTCGTGGTCGTAGTACTCCAGCGTGAGCCGGTCGCTGCCGAACCACACGCGCGAGATCGTGCCGGGCGTCGCGTTCTCGTTGCGCAGCTGGAACGTGTAGACGTCGCCATCCCAATGCGACAACGGCAGCACCAGCGGCGCGGGGCCGATCGTCAGCACCAGTGCGCCACCGGATTCGCGTACCGTGATCGGCCCGTAGTAATCATTGGCGTAGTCGCCGGCATAGACGGACAGCGCGCGCGGCGGCAGCGGCGAGGCCGGCGGCGTGGCGCCGACCAGCGCGCCCTCCGGCGCCAGCACCGGTGCCAGCGCCTCCTCGATGATCGTGGCCCAGTCCTGCTGGATCGCGCCGTGATCGACCAGATCGAAGAACTGGTTGTTGATCGTCTCGGGCACGCCGATCGGATAGCCGTTGGTCAGCGTGACGATCGCCAGGCCGAGCGATGGCACCGCGAGAAAGGCCGTGGCGGCGCCAAGCGCGAACGCGCCCGAGTGGTTGTACATCGGGCGGCCGGCGGGATTGATGCCGACATTGAAGCCATAGCCGTAGAAGCCGGCCGGACGTCCGCCTGCCGGCGGCGTCGACTGATTATGCGGGGCGATCGCTTCCTTCAGCGCACCAGCGTCGACGATGCGCCTGCCTTCGAACATGCCCTCGCCGAGCATCATGATCAGCCAGCGCGCGACATCGTTGACCGAGGCGCTGACGCCGCCGGCCGGCGATTGCGCATCGGCATCGCGCACCGGGCCCCGTACCCACACGCCGTTCTCCCGTACGTGGCCGACCGCCCGATTGTCGCGGGCCACATAATCGGCGTGGCGAGAGCTGGTGCGCGTCATGCCGAGCGGTCGATAGAGGGTCTGCTCCGATAGCGTGGCCCAGTCCGTCGCCGCTGGGGTTGCGACCGCTTCGGCGGCGGCAGTCAGCCCGAAATTGGTGTACTGGTACGACGCGCGAAACGGATGCAGCGGCAGGAACCGCAGCCGCTCCAGCACCTGGCGGCGGTCGTACCCCATGTCCTCGAGGCGGTCCCCGGCATGGTCGGGCAGACCCGAGCGATGCGAGTACAGGTCCGCTACGGTCAACACCGGATTCACTTCGGCATCGGACAGGGCAAACCACGGCAACTGCGATTGCACCGGCGTGTCCCACCGTACGCGTCCGATTCCGACCTGATGCGCGACCACCATCGCGCCGATCGATTTCGACATCGAGGCGAGCTGGAACACGGTATCGGCGTCAACGGGCGCGGTCTCGTCGACGGCCCGCTTGCCGAATCCTCTGGCATAAACGATTCGACTGCCGGCTTGATCGCGGCGCACCACCGCGGTGGCCACACCGGGCACGCCGGTGCGCGACATCTGGACGGTCACCAGCTTGTCGAGGCTGGCGATGGCCTCGGCGATCCGGGCCTCCGGCACCGGCGACGGCTGACCCGAGGGTGGCGAGGGATCGTCGTCGTCGCCACCGCAGGCGGCGAGGGCGGACCCCAACGTGGCGACGAGAAACGAGCGGCGCGAATGCAAGGTCGTCATGGCGGGTCCCCTTCGTGTTATTCGGGCAGGCCGCTGCGCGCGCAGCGCTCCTGTCTTGCTGGACAGTAGAAGCTGCGGCGGCGAATGTCGAGGACGGGAACGGGGCCGCCGGCGCGGCAAGGCCGGATGTGCGGGACGGGATGCCGCGAGCGCGGTTTGGCGCCGCGTTCAGGCGAATGCTGCTTGCCTTTCGGGCCAGGCCAGATGGGTACGCAAGAAGGCGATCTGATCCGCGACGACGAGGCGGCGGACCGCCTCGTTGTAGAAATCGAAATGCGCGCAGGGATAGCGCCGCAATTCGCCGAGCGGTGCCCGATCCGCGATCCGGCGGCCGAGGTGCGAGGGCGTTTGCGCATCGCGCTCGGCCAGACAGACCAGCAACGGCGCGTTGACGCGGTGCGCGCGGCGCCCCGGCCGGTACCACAGCATCATGTCGAGCAGCACGCGCGGCGTGATCTCGTTGCGCCAGCTGTCGTTGCGCATCGAGCGGATCACCGCGTCCGCCTCGTCGAAGGCCATCACCGCAAGCTGGCCGCGCGGTGCGACCGCGGGGACATAGTGCGGCGGCCGGCCGATTCGGCCATGCCACCAGTCCTTCAGCATGGCCCGCAGCAATTGCCGGGTCTCTGCCGAGGTCCTGCCTTCGACCTTGCGCGGAAAGCCGTTGAACGGCACCTGCGCGACCACCGCGGCGATCCGCGAGTCTTCGGCTGCTACCTCGACCACATGGCCGCCGCTCAGCGAGCTGCCCCACAACGCGATTCGTTCGGGATCGACGCCCGCCAGCGTGCGCGCATGCCGAATCGCCGCATGCCAGTCCGCCTTCTGCGCGGCGATCGAGATCAGTTGGCGCGGCGTGCCGGCACTCTCGCCGAAATAGCGGTAGTCGAAGGTCAGCACGACAAAGCCGGCGCCGGCAAAGTCTTCGGCGGTGCTGGCCAGCGAGCCCTGTTGCGTTCCGCCAAAGCCGTGCGCCATCACGATGCAGGCGGGCAACGTCTCGCGCTGCGCGGGGCGATAGACGTAGCCGATGCAATCGACGCCATCGACCTCGAAGCGCGTTGCGGTCTTCTGCACCATGGACATCGCTTGATTTCCCTCCATTGCGCTCAGGCTGCCGCTGCCTCAGGCCGCTGCTCGCTGCCCGGCTTTCCAAGCCTCATGGCGTTTGCCCCAGGCGGACATTGCCGTCACCGCATCATTGAGACTCAGGCCCAGCGGCGTGATCGAATACTCGACGCGCGGCGGCACTTCATCGTAATCATGGCGATGGATCAGTCCGTCCGCCTCCATCTGCCGCAATTGCTGCGCGAGGACTTTTTCGCTGACGCCGGGCAACAGCCGGCGCAATTCCGCGAATCGATGCGGGCGCAGATGCAATTCCCAAAGCACCGATGTTTTCCATTTGCCGCCGATTGCCTGCAGCGCAGAGGCAAAGCCGCAACTGTCCGGTTCCTTGTTCCTCATTGCAAAAATCTCCATCCCCGGAATCGGGGTACTTACCTCAAGGTGCGTTCTTCCACGGGCAAAGGCGAATCGATATCATCGATTCTCCCTTTCACAACTCATCGGGCGGCCGCAATCTCGATCTGCGACCGCCGGAGAACTGTTGCATGGCATCCAATTCGCAGCCGCGCGATGCTGCCCCGATGGGCGCGGCCGTCGTTACCATTTTAGTGAACCCGTGCCATTGGTTTCGGCATGACATTGCGGAGTGCGGCAATGCGGGCTGAAGATCGCAAGCGAACCGCGGCATGTTCGTGCCGTGGCGTCGAACTGGTGCTCGCCGGCGAACCGCGCCGCGTCTACGCATGCAGTTGCCTGGAGTGCCAGCGCTGTACCGGCTCGGCTTTTTCCTACCGGGCCATCTATGCCGAATCGGCGATTGTCAGCCGAAAAGGCGAAACCCGGACATGGCGCCGTACCGGGACATCGGGACAATGGCTGGAACAGGAATTCTGTACCACGTGCGGATCGGTGGTGCTGATGCGGGCGGAGGCATTGAAGGAAGCCATTTCGGTATCGGCGGGATGCCTGGAGGATCGGGATTTCCCGCCGCCGCAATTGCTGCATTGGGCGGAGCGCAAGCATCGGTGGCTTTGTCTGCAAGACATTACCGAATCCCGCCCGGCATAAAAACACGGCGATCCGCAAATGAACTCCGCGGCATCACCGCGGGTTTTCCCTGATTCGGGCAAATTTTCTTCGCTTCGTTTCCAATTTGCCGCGTTTGGGTTATTAGTCCGGCAAAGGGTTTTCGGTATGATGCGAAGCCATGCCCGCGCGCCAGCCCCAATCCTGCTCATCGGACGATTCCGCCGCCAGCGGCATTGTCCTGGGCAGTATCTGGTCGTTCGGGTTTCGCGCCCTGGCCGCATTCTTCGGCCTGATTGTGGCGATGCTGATTACCCGGCAATTATCCCAGCCCGATGCCGGGCGCTATTTCCTGTTGCTCAGTGTGGTTTCCGTCGCCGCGGTCGTGCTGGGCGGTGGACTGAATTTCAGCGTCGTCAGGCTGATTGCGGAAGCCCAGGCGCAGCGGCGTCCGGCACGCACGTTGGGCGTGATCGATCTGTCGATCCGGTTCGTCGCGGCGGCGGCGGTGCTGACCGCCATCGTCATGGCCGTGCCGCCGATACGGCTGCTGCTGGTCGATTGGCTGGCCTACGACGGCCGCCTGCCGTGGATCGCGCTATGGCTGTGGATCGCCGCGAGCGCCTTGCAGACCTTGCTGGCAGAGATCTTTCGCGGCCTGCAGAACCTGTTTCTCGCCTCGCTGTTCTCCGGCGCGGCAAGCGCCGTGCTGTCGGTATTGCTGCTGACCGCATTCGGCTGGTTGGTGCCCGCTTCGCTTGACGCGGTCGTGGTCGCCATCGCCGCGGCCACGCTAGCCGGCGCAACCGTTGCCGCGGTCTGCCTGTGGCGCGCCCGTGAGCCCTTGGGAACGTCCATCGAGCGCGATGCCCGGCGGCTGTGGCAGACCAGCGCTCCGCTGTGGGCGACACAGCTGACGCTGCTGGTCCTGCTGCAGGCCGATATCTGGATCCTGCAGGGCGCCGGCGACAGCGCCGGCGTCGCGCTGTATGGCACCGCCGTTCGGATGACCGTGCTGCTGACCTTGCCGCTGACGGTGCTCAACGCCGCGCTGATGCCGGTGATTTCGGCTCGCCATGCGCTGGCGCGCCATGCCGAGCTGCAGCGCCTGTTGCGCGATGTCGCCTCGCTGGCCGCGCTGCCCGCCGCGCTGGCGGTGCTGGTCTTCGCGGGCTGCGGGGAGCCGCTGCTGAGCCTGCTGTTCGGCGATGCCTATCGGGCCGCGGCGCCGCTGATGCTGGTGCTGTCGCTGGGCCAGCTCGTCAATGTCCTGTGCGGCTCGGCCGCTTACACGCTGATGATGACGGGACGGCAGCGGGACATGATGTGGATCACGATCGCCGCCGGTGCATTGACGATCGGGCTGGGCCTTGCCGTCGTTCGCAGCCACGGCGCGCTGGGCGTGGCCTGCGCCTCGGCCATCGGCCTCGCGCTGCAGAGCCTGGCGATGTGGCTGCGCGTGCGGCAGACTCGCGGCCTGTGGACGCATGCCAGCTGGCGTGGGTTGCTGCAACCGCTCGCGACGCTGAGGCAATTGCGATGACGCCGCCGCGCGTGAGCCTGGTCGTGCCGGTGTACAACGCCGGACGCTATATCGCCGAGACGCTGGACTCGCTGCTGGCGCAGCGCTATCCGGACCTCGAAATCATCGTCATCGATGACGGTTCCACCGACGATTCGTGGGCGCGGATCCAGCGCCATGCCGGCCGCTGCCGTGTGTTCACGCAGCCGAACCAGGGCCAGGCCGCCACGCTCAATCGTGGCTGGGCGCTGGCCTCGGGCACCGTGCTCGGCTACCTCAGCGCGGACGACACGCTCGAGCCCGACGCCGTCGCACAGGTGGTGCAGGCGCTCGAATCGCGGCCGCAGGCGGTGCTGGCCTATCCGGACTATTGGCTGATCGACGCCGATTCGCGGCGATTCCGCGAGGTCAGCGCGCCGGACTTCGACTATGCCGCGGTGCTGCTCGAAGGGGTCTGTCCGCCCGGCCCCGGCATGCTGTTCCGCCGGGAGGCCTTTGCGCGTGTCGGCGGCTGGGACCCATCGCTGCGGCAAATTCCCGACTACGAATTTCTGCTGCGGATCGGGCTGTGCGGCGAGGGCGTCCATGTTGCCCAGCGGCTGGCCAGCTTCCGTGTCCACGAACAATCGCAGACATTTGCGCTCGCCGATGCCGCTCGCGTTGGCGAGCATGGCAGGGTGATTGCCGGCTTTTTTGCCCGCGACGATGTTCCGCCGGCGTATCGGGCGGCGCGGCGGCAGGCGCAGGCCAACGCCGCGATCCTGATGAGCCGCGGCCATCTGCGCGCCTGGCGCTTCGGTCAGGCGCTGGACTGCGGAATGCGGGCGCTGGCGGCGCACCCCGGCGTGCTGCTGCGCGCGCGGACGTGGCGGCTGCTGGCGAACGGCTTGCTTGGCAGGGCACTACATGATTGGCGTGCGCGCCGAGGACAGCAGGTGAGGGCATGAAGGCGGCGGGCATGATGGCAACGGATCGGACCGGACAATCGCGCCCGGCGCTTCGGTGGGGTGGGCGCGCGCTGGTTCTCCTCTGGCTCGCGGTCGCCGCGGGTACCTATGTCGGTCACCCCGGCAGTCCATGGGTACTGACCGCGTTTCACCTGGCGTTCGCGGCGATGCTCGCGCTGCTGCCGCGCCGGCCGCGCGTCGACGCCTACGGCTTCCTGGCGATCTTCCTGTTCCTCGGCTTCTGGGCGAAGTTCGTCGCGCACCAGTGGTTCCGCTATCCCTATATCGAGCCGATTGGCGACTTCGCCCAGCGCCCCGAGCAGTGGGACCGCGCGCTGGCGGCGGCGACGGCGGCGGCGGTCGGCGTCGCGCTGTTCCGTGTGGTGCAGCTCGGCTGGCTGCGCCACCGGGCCGGGCAGGCGGTGCTGCCGCTGTCCATGCCCAGCTTGGCGGTGCCGGCCTGGTACCGGCGCGCCCCGGGGTGGACCTGGGCCGGCCTGACGGTGGCGGTGGGGCTGTTCTACCTGGCCAACTATCACTACGCGTTCTTCGTGACAGGCGTCAACGCGCGCATCGTGCTGCCGTTCAAGCTCAATGCGATCTTTGCCTGGACCGCGTATTGCGGCATCGCCGCGCTGGTGATGCTGCTGGCCGACTGGGAACATCAGCGTCGCTCCAATCGCTTGTGGCCGCTCGTGATCGCACTGAGCGTGCTGGGGGTCGTGATGTCGGCATCGATGTCCAGCCGGGCCAGCGCACTGTTCGTATTCGGCGCGTTGGCGATGGCCAGCCTCGCTCACGGCCGGATCGCGCCCTCGCGCTGGTGGCGCGAGGGCGGGTGGAAATGGCTGCCGGTGATGGCCGCCGCGTTCGCCGCGAGCCTGGTGGCGGTCTCGGCGATCCGGCTGACGTTGTACAAGGTGGCCGATCCGAACGCGCCTGCCGCCGCGACGTCGCCCGCGCAGCCTGCCATCGACGCCGGCGCGGCACCCGACGCGACTTCCAACGCGCCGGCCAACGCGCCGGCCAACGCGATCTCCGCGCCGGCGGTCAATGCATCGCCGGCTCCGGCAGCGGCTACGCAGTATGTACTGCCCGCATCGGCAAGCGCCGCTTCAACGGGCGGCTCGGCGCCCGCCATCGCCGTTGCCCCAGTTGCGCAACAGCGGCTGCAGATGACGCCGAGCAATATGCTGCGCCAGGTCATGCTGCTGACGATCGACCGCTGGATCGGCATGGAAGGCATGATGGCCGTGGCGTCCAGCGACCGGCTCGGCCTGCCGCTGTTGCGCGAGGGTCTGACCGAAGACCCGGCGCGCGGCGTCCATGCGGTTTTCCAGCGCCTCGCGCATTCGGTCTACGCCTATCAGCCGGACTTCACCTATCTGACGCTGCCGGGCTTCGCGACCGTGCTGTACTACAGCGGCTCGCTGCTGGTGGTCTGTCTCGGCATGTTCGCGGTCTGCGCGCTGATCTGCTGGCTCGACGGCCTGGCGTTGCGTGCGACCGGCAGCCGTCTGCTGACTGCATGGGTCGGCCTGCTGCTGGCCAATGCGGTGTGCCAGATGAGTTTTCCGTATCTGGCCCTGGTATTCGCCGTGCTGACCGGGCTGTCGCTGATCGGCTTCTGGCTGCTCGGCCATATCGGCCGCGGCGAGCCGCGGACGGTGGCGCAACATGCATGAGCCGCGGGTGGTGTGCGTGACGGGCGCCAGCGGCTTTCTCGGCCGCCATCTGGTGCGCGCGCTGCAGGGCGAGTCCGGCACGGTGCTGCGCACATTGAGCCGGGGCGGTCCGCACGACGGCCACACGCAATTTCGCGGCGACCTGCGGGATGCGGCGAGCCTGCGCGGCTTTGTCCATGGTGCCGCCGTGCTGATCAATCTGGTCAATCCGGCCGACGCGCCGGACGAGGGCGCCCACGCGGACGCGATCCGCCACCTTGCCGAAGCGGCGCGACAGGCAGGAGTCTCCCGCGTGCTGCATGTCAGCACCGCCGTCGTCGTCGGGCGCTGCAATGCCTTGCGGATCGACGAGCACACCCTATGCCGGCCGCGCACCGAATACGAGCGTCGCAAGGGGCTGGCCGAGCGGCTGCTAGCCGAGCGTCTCGGCCCGGCGGTGGATCTGGGAATCATCCGGCCGACCGCGATCGTCGGCGAAGGCTCGGCCAATCTGCGCAAGCTTGCGTCGCTGATCGCGCACGGTCCGGCGTGGAAACGGCACGCGCTGCGCGTCATTCATGGCCACAGGCAGATGCATCTCGTCCCGGTCGAGCGCGTCGTCGCGGCGCTGAGGATGCTGGCAGGCGATCCACGGCCGCTCGCCGGTGCGACCTTTGTGGTCAGCGCGGATGACGATCCGCTCAATCGCTACCAGGCCATCGACTCCCGTCTCGGACAGCTGCTCGGCAAGCCGCTCGCGGGTAACACACCGGCCGCGCCGACGTGGCTGCTGCGCTTCGCCTTGCGCATGCTGGGCCGCTCGCTGTGCGATCCGCGCCAGCGGTTTTCCGACGCCAGGCTGGTGGCATATGGATTGGCCGACCGCCATTCGCTGGACGCAGCCCTGGCCGCCTTTGCCAGGGGCTTTGCCGCCGACCGCGGCGCGGAGCGGGCACGATGAGGGTGCTGTTTGTCTGCGATGCGATCGACCCGTCGATGGGCGGCGGGACCGCCGAACGGACCTTTCGGCTCGGCCGTGCGATGAAGCAGGCCGGTGCCCAGGTGTCGCTGCTGGCGACGCGCATCGGACTCGGCCCGCAGCGGCTGCGCGAGCTCGCCGGCATCGACTGCACGCTGGTGCCGACGCCGAGCCGGCGCTTCATCGTGCCGTGGGTCTGGCCGGGCAGCATCGCGCGCCGCGTGCGGCAGGCCGATGTCGTCCATATCCACGGGCACTGGAGCTGGCTGGGCGCGCTGAGCGGATGGATGGCCCTGCGGCACGGCCGGCCGTACGTCTACTGTCCGGCCGGATCGTTGCCGATCTTCGGGCGCTCGAAGGCGATCAAGACGCTGTACAACGCGATCGTCGGCAAACGGCTGGTGCTGGGCGCCAGTTGCTGCGTGGCGGTCACCGAGCAGGAGCGCGCCCACTTCCATGCCTACGGCGTGCCCGATTCGCGCATCGTCGTGCTGCCCAACGGCGTCGATGCCGAGCCGTGCGACGATCTGCGGCCGCAGCGTGCGCGCGACCGCCATGGCATCGGCACGGCACCGCTGGTGCTGTTTCTCGGCCGGCTGGCGCTGATCAAGGGTCCGGATCTGCTGATCGAGGCATGGAGCCGGGTCGCAACGGCCCATCCCGATGCGCGGCTGCTGCTGGCGGGCCGCGACGCTGGCGAGCGTGCCGCGCTGCTGGCGCAGATCGAACGGCTCGGCCTGCAGGGGCGCGTGCAGCTGATCGGCAATGTCGAGGGCCAGCACAAGCTGGACCTGCTCGCCGCCGCCGACCTGCTGGTGGTGCCGTCGCGCCAGGAAGCGATGTCGCTGGTCGTGCTCGAAGCCGGCCTGCTGGGCACGCCGGCGCTGATCACCGACCAGTGCGGCTTCGATGCGCTGGAGCCGGCCGGCGGCGGGCACATCGTGCCGGCTACGGCCGAGGGACTGGCCGCCGGGCTCGAGCGGATGCTGGATCTCCCCCCGGCGCAGCGGCAGGCGATGGGCGCGGCGCTGCAGCGGCTTGTGCTCGAGCGTTATACCTGGGCGCATCTGGCCCGACAGGCGTGGGCGCTGCATCGGCAACTGATCGACGCCGGCACACCCGCCAACGCGGCCCCTTCCGCCGACGCGGCTCCTTCCACCACCGACCATCCCGATCCCCATGTTCAGCGATAAATGCCTGCTCATCACCGGCGGCACCGGCTCCTTCGGGAATGCCGTGCTGGAGCGGTTTCTCGACAGCGATCTGCGCGAAATCCGCATCTTCAGCCGCGACGAGAAGAAGCAGAACGACATGCGGCTGCGCTACGCCAGCCCGAAGCTGAAATTCCATCTGGGCGATGTGCGCGACCAGCAGAGCCTGCTGGCGGCATTCCAGGGCGTCGACTATGTGTTCCATGCCGCGGCGCTCAAGCAGGTGCCCTCGTGCGAGTTCCATCCGATGGAGGCGGTCAAGACCAATATCGTCGGCACGGAACAGGTGCTCGGCGCCGCGCAGTCTTGCGGGGTTCGGCGCGTGATCTGCCTGAGCACCGACAAGGCGGTCTATCCGGTCAGCGCGATGGGCATGAGCAAGGCGCTGATGGAAAAGGTGGCGCAGGCCAAGGCGCGCCAGCTCGACGAGCAGCGCACCAGCGTCTGCATCACGCGCTACGGCAACGTGATGGCATCGCGCGGCTCGGTGATTCCGCTGTTCGTCGAGCAGATCCTGGAGCGCCGGCCGTTGACGCTGACCGATCCGCGCATGACACGCTTCATGATGAGCCTGGAGGACGCGGTCGAACTGGTGATGTTCGCGTTCAAGCATGGCCGCAATGGCGACATCTACGTGCAGAAGTCGCCGGCGACGACGATCGCGACGCTGGCCAAGGCCCTGTGCGAACTGTTCGATGTGCCGGACCACCCGGTGCGGATCATCGGCACGCGCCACGGCGAGAAGCGCAGCGAAGCGCTGCTCAGCCGCGAGGAGATGGCGCTGGCCGAGGACCTGGGCAGCTACTACCGTGTGCCGCCGGACAATCGCGACCTGAACTACGCCAAGTTTTTCGAGCAGGGCGAGACCGCGATCTCGGCGTCGGCCGACTACAGCTCGGACAACACCGAGCAGCTGGACCTGCAGCAGACCAAGGCGCTGCTGCGGCGCCTGCCCTTCGTGCGCGCGGCGCTCGAAGGCCAGTACAGCCAGGTGGAGTACTGACGATGCGCGTGCTCGTGTTTGGCGCCGGCGGCATGCTCGGCTATACCCTCTACCGGCATCTCGCGGCGGATAGTGACATCGAGGTGCATGGTTCGCTGCGGACGCCGCTGCCCGGCAACTATCCGTTGCCGGCACGTGGGCGCCTGCATATTGGCATCGATGCGCTGGACGAAGCGGCCGTCGATGCCCTGGTTCGCCTCGTCAAGCCGGATGCCCTGATCAATTGCGTCGGCCTGATCAAGCAGCGCGAGCAGGCGCAGGATCCGCTGGCGGCGATTGCGTTGAACGCGGGCCTGCCACATCGGTTGGCGCGCGCCTGCACGGCGGCCGGTGCGCGGCTGATCCATGTGTCCACCGATTGCGTGTTCTCCGGCCGGAAAGGCAGCTACCGCGAAACCGATCCGGCCGATGCCGACGACCTCTACGGCCGCACCAAGCGGCTCGGCGAGGTCGACTACGGCGGCCATCTGACGCTGCGTACCTCGCTGATCGGCCACGAGCTGGCACGCGGCATCAGCCTGGTCGACTGGTTTCTTGGCCAGCGCGGGGCGGTGACCGGCTACGGCGGCGCCGTGTTTTCCGGGCTGCCGACCGTGGAAATCGCCCGCGTGCTGCGCGAACGGATTCTGCCGCGGCGCGAACTGGCCGGTCTCTACCACCTGAGCGCCGCGCCGATCGACAAGGACCGGCTGTTGCGGCTGGTCGCCCGCCAATATCGCCACGACATCGACATTCACCGCGAGATGCAGCCGGCCATCGACCGTTCGCTCGATTCGAGCCGGCTGCGCGCCGCGCTCGACTATGCCCCGCCTGCGTGGGAGGCGCTGATCGACGCGATGCACGCCGACTATCTGCAAGCCTATGCGCCCGGGCGGCGCAGCCAGGGAGACGCGTCATGAAACGACTGAAGGTGATGACCCTGCTCGGTACGCGGCCGGAAATCATTCGTCTGTCGCGCATCATCGCGCTGCTGGACCGGCACTGCGACCATTGCCTGGTGCATACCGGCCAGAACTACGACTTCGAACTGAACGAAGTGTTCTTCGAGCAGCTGCAGGTCCGCCGGCCGGACCATTTTCTCGATGCCGCGCGCGAGTCTCCGGCGGCGACGATTGGCGAGGTCATCGTCCGGACCGATGCGGTGCTGGCCAGCCAACGGCCCGATGCCCTGCTGATCCTCGGCGATACCAACAGCAGCCTGGGCGCAATCGCCGCCAAGCGGCGCAAGGTGCCGGTCTTCCATATGGAGGCTGGCAACCGCAGCTTCGACGAGCGCGTGCCGGAAGAGATCAACCGCCGCATCGTCGACCATATTGCCGACATCAACCTGACCTACAGCGACATCGCGCGCGAGTACCTGCTGCGCGAGGGCTTGCCGCCCGATCGCGTGATCAAGACCGGCAGCCCGCTGCGCGAGGTGCTGGACCACTATCGGCCCGGAATCGAAGCCTCCACCGTGCTCGATACGCTGGCGTTGCAGCCGCGGCGCTTCTACGTGGTCAGCGCGCACCGCGAGGAGAACGTGGACACGCCGGAGCGGCTGCGCCGGCTCGCGCAGGTGCTGGCCGACCTCGCCCGCGACAGCGGCATGCCGGTCATCGTGTCGACGCATCCCCGTACCCGCAAGCGCATCGACGCGCTTGGGCTGGATTTTCCGGCCAACGTGCGGCTGCTCAAGCCGCTGGGCTTTCTCGACTACGTGCGGCTGCAGTGCGAGGCCCGTGCGGTGCTGTCGGACAGCGGCACCATTACCGAGGAATCGTCGCTGCTGAACTTTCCGGCGCTGAACCTGCGCGAGGCCCACGAACGGCCCGAAGGCATGGAGGAGGGCGCGGTAATGATGGTCGGCCTCAACCCGGAGCGCATTCGCCAGGGCCTGGCGATTCTCGACGCGCAGGGCCGTGGCGAGCAACGGCAATTGAAGATGGTCGCCGACTACGGCGCGGACAACGTCTCGGAAAAGGTCCTGCGCATCCTGCACAGCTATACCGACTACGTCGACCGCGTGGTATGGCGCAAGGACAGCGCATGACAGCCGGCAGCCGGGTCCTGATCCTGAGCCAGTATTTCTGGCCGGAGAATTTCCGCTTCAACGAGCTGGCGGTCGAGCTTGCGCGGCGCGGGCATGCGGTAACCGTGCTGACGGGCGTGCCGAACTACCCGCAGGGCGCGGTATTCCCATCGTATCGCCAGGCGCCGGCGGACTTCTCCGCGCTGGACGGCGTCGATATCGTGCGCGTACCGATGATGGCGCGTGGTACCGGCTATCGGCGGCTGGCGCTGAACTACCTGAGCTTCGCGCTGAGCGCCAGCGTGCTCGGCCCGTGGAAGCTGCGCGGCCGGCGCTTCGATCATGTGTTCGTCTGCCAGCCATCGCCGGGCACGGTCGGGCTGCCCGGCGTCGTGCTCAGCCGCCTGAAACGGGCCAGCCTGATGCTGTGGGTGCAGGATCTGTGGCCCGAATCGATCAGCGCGGTCGGCGCGGTGCGGTCACCGCGGCTGCTTGCCCCGATCGCCGGCTTCATGGCATGGGTCTATCGGCGCTGCGACCACGTATTTTCGCAGTCCCGCGCGTATATCCCGTTGCTGAACGCGCGTGTCGGAGGCCGCTCGCGCGTCAGCTATCTGCCGAACTGGGGCGATGGCCGCGCGGACGACGGCACCGCAGCCCGGCCGATGGCGGCAGAAGGCGGCAAGGACGGCTTCGATATCTATTACCTTGGCAATCTTGGCCATGCCCAGGGTTTTGCCGCCGTGCTCGACGCCGTCCAGGCGGCGGGGGACGACGGCACGCGCTGGCATTTCGTCGGGGCGGGCAGCGCGGCCAGCTGGATGGCCGACGAGGTCGCGCGCCGCGGGCTTGGCGCCCGGGTCCGATTTCATGGCCTGGTCTCGCCTGACCAATTGCCGCGCTTCTATCAGCAGGCCGATGCACTGCTGGTAACGCTCAAACCGGATCCGCTGTTCGCGATGACGGTGCCCAGCAAGGTGCAGTCCTATCTCGCCACGGGCGTGCCCATCGTCGCCATGCTGGATGGCGAGGGCGCCCGCGTGGTCGAGGATGCCGGCGCAGGCGTGACCTGCGCGGCCGGCGACAGCGCAGCGCTGCTCGCCGCAGTACGCAGGCTGCGCGCGTTGCCAGCGCGGACCCGCCACGCCATGGGCGAATCGGCCAGGCGTTACTACGACAGCCAGTTCAGCTTTGCGCGCGTCGTCGACAAGCTGGAGGGCTGGCTGCGCAGCGAGCCCATGCAGGAAGCGCAGGGCGAGAACGCGGGCGAGGAGGCCGAGGAGAAGGAGGACTGCGGCGTGGTGGCGCAGTAGTCGATCAATGGAACGAGGTGGGCGGCGAGGCCGGTGATTTAAACTCCGTCGAATTCACCGCCGACCCCAGTTCTGGTAATGTCTCGGCCTTGACGCCAGCCTGCCGCCACGCGCATGCCCGGCGTCGAGCCAAGACCAGATACCAATACCAATAAATCCGGAAGGGGGTCCCGGTGCACCGGCCGCGCAGCGTCCGGTCCCGGCTCAGCCTGGCGCATCGCCATGCCGCTTCCGGCGCAAGCTCTGCGGGAGGCCGGCGCAATGACGCTCTACGAACTCAAGCCCAGATTTCAGGCATGGCTGCGGCCGCTGGTCGAGGATCTGGCCGAGCGCGGCGCGACCGCCAATCAGGTGACGCTCGTCGCCGCGGCCGGCTCGCTGGCCGTCGGTGCGCTGGCCGCGATCGGCGCGCTGGTGGCCGAGACGTCGGCGCTGTTCCTGCTGTTTCCGCTATGGCTGTTCGCGCGGATGGCGCTCAATGCGATCGACGGCATGCTGGCGCGCGAGCATGGCCAGAAGAGCGCGCTGGGCGCCTATCTGAACGAGCTGGGCGACATCGTCTCCGATGTCGCGCTGATCCTGCCGCTGGCCGCGCTGCCGGACTTCAATCTGGCTCAGGTCGGGCCGTTCGCGCTGCTGGCGGTGATCGTCGAGGCGGCCGGGCTGATCGGCCCGCTGGCCGGTGCCAGCCGCCGCTACGACGGCCCCTTCGGCAAGAGCGATCGCGCGCTGGTGGTGGGCGCGATCGCGCTGTGGGCCGGCGTCGGCCTGGGCTTCGGCGCGGCCGGGCCGTGGCTGTGGCTGCTGCTGTCGCTGCTGTCGGTGCTGACCATCGTCAACCGGGTGCGGCGCGGCGTTGCCGAAGCGCAGGCCCATGCCCAATCCCAAGCCCAGACCGCGGAGTAAGGCATGGACCGACTGTCGTCACGCCAGCCGCAGGAATTGCAATTTCAGACGCACGATGGCCAGGCGCTGTTCTATCGGCATTGGCCGGCGGTGGAGGGGCAGCCGCGCGGCGCGGTGGTGCTATTCCATCGCGGTCACGAACATTCCGGCCGCGTCGCCCACCTTGCCGACGAACTGAATCTGCCGGGCTACGACATCTTTGCGTGGGACGCCCGCGGCCATGGGCGCTCGCCGGGCGAGCGCGGCTATAGCCCGAGCCTGGCCGACTCCGTGCGCGATATCCAGACCTTTACCGAGCATATCGGCGCCAACCACGGTATCCCGCTGCAGCGGATGGCGGTGGTGGCGCAAAGCGTCGGCGCGGTGCTGGCGGCAACCTGGGTCCACGACTACGCGCCGCCGATCCGTGCGCTGGTGCTGGCTTCGCCCGCGTTCAAGGTCAAGCTGTATGTGCCGTTCGCGCGCCCGGGCCTGAAACTGATGCACCGGCTGCGCGGCAAGTTCTTCGTCAACAGCTATGTCAAGGCAAAGTTCCTGACTCACGATCCGGAGCGCATTGCCAGCTATGACAACGATCCGCTGATCACGCGGCCAATCGCGGTCAATATCCTGCTCGATCTGTACGAGACCGCCGAACGGATCGTCGCCGACGCCGCGGCGATCACCGTGCCGACGCAGCTGCTGATCTCCGGCGCTGACTGGGTGGTCCATCGCGGCCCGCAGGACCGCTTCTACGAGCGGCTGGGCAGCCGGACCAAGGAGCGCATCGTGCTCGATGGCTTCTATCACGACACGCTGGGCGAGCGCGACCGCCAACGCGCGGTCGATGCGGCGCGGCGCTTCATCGTGCGCGAATTCGACGCGCCGTCGGCGCCGCGCTCGCTGCTCGATGCCGACCAGATCGGCCCGTTCCGCGAGGAATCGGACCGGCTCGCCTCGGCGCCGACGGGCCTGGCGGCGTGGTATTGGCGCGCGGCGCGCGCCAACCTCAAGCTCGGAGGGCTGCTGTCCGACGGCGTGCGGCTTGGGCACCAGACCGGCTTCGATTCGGGCTCGACGCTCGACTACGTCTATCGCAACACGCCATCGGGCCGCGGCGCGCTGGGCCGGATGGCCGACCGCCAGTACCTCGAGGCGATCGGCTGGCGCGGCATCCGTCAGCGCAAGGTTCACGCCGAGGAACTGATTGCCGAGGCAGTGCGCCGGCTGCAAGCGGCCGGCATGCCGGTGCGGATCGTCGATATCGCGGCCGGCCACGGGCGCTATGTGCTCGAGGCGCTGGAGAAGCTCGATCGCACAGCAGTCGAATCGATCCTGCTGCGCGACTACAGCGCGCTGAACGTCGAGCAGGGCAGGGCGCTGATCGCGGCCAAGGGGTTGGCCGGCATCGCCCGCTTCGAGCAGGGCGATGCGTTCGATGGCGACGATCTGGCCGCGCTGTCGCCGGCGCCGACCTTGGCCGTCGTCTCCGGCCTGTACGAGCTGTTCCCTGATAACGCAATGATCCGCCGCTCGCTCGATGGCATGGCGCGTGCGGTGCCGCCGGGCGGCTATCTGGTCTACACGGGCCAGCCCTGGCATCCGCAGCTCGAGTTCATCGCCCGCGCGCTGACCAGCCACCGCGCCGGCGCGGCCTGGGTAATGCGGCGCCGCTCGCAGGCCGAGATGGACGAACTGGTGCGCACCGCCGGTTTCGACAAGGTGACGCAGCGGATCGACCGCTGGGGCATCTTTACCGTCAGCCTGGCGCGCAGGCGCGACGCATGAGCGCCTTGCCTGCCGACACGCAGTCTGGGACGCAGCCTGCTCCGAGGGAGGCCCGCCCCTGGGGCCTGGCCTGCGTGCTGCTGGCGTTGGCCGGCGCGCTGTTCTTCTCGAGCTATGGCTTCGCCAACTGGCTTGCCAGCCAGCGCGCGCACGTGCCGTCGTTCTACTTCGGCTGGGAACGCGGCATCCCGTTCGTGCCGTGGACCATCGTGCCGTACTGGTCGATCGACCTGCTGTACGGCATCTCGTTTTTTCTGTGGCGCACGCGCGCCGGGCTGCTGACGCACGTCAAGCGCCTGGTCGCGGCGCAATTGATCTCGGTTGCCTGCTTTATCGTTTTCCCGCTGCGCTTTGCCTTTACCCGTCCCGAGGCTGACGGTCTGCCGGGGCAGCTGTTCACGCTGCTTGGCGGCTTCGACCTGCCCTTCAATCAGGCGCCGTCGCTGCATATCAGCCTGCTGATCATTCTGTGGGTCGCGTTTGCCGCGCATCTGCCGAGGCGCTGGCGCTGGCTGCTGCATGGCTGGTTCGCGCTGATCGGCGTCTCGGTGCTGACGACCTGGCAGCACCATCTGGTCGACGTGCCTACCGGCGCGCTGGTTGGCTGGCTGTGCGTCTACGTGTTTCCGCTGCGCCTGCCGGCGATCGCACAGAGTGCGGCGGATGTGGCCACGCGCCGGCTCGCGCGCCGCTACGCGCTCGGGGCGGTGGTGACGCTGCTGTGCGCGCTGCTGGCGCTGGGCACCTCGGTCACGCTGGCGCTGTTGCTGCTGTGGGGCGCGCTGGCGCTCGCCTGTGTCGCCCGCATCTATGCGCTGGCGGCGCCGGCCTGGTTCCAGAAGGACAGCGACGGCACCATGGCGATCGCCGCGCGCTGGGTGCTGGCACCCTATCTGCTGAGCGCCTTTCTCAATTCGCGTTGGTGGACGCGGCGGGACCCGCAGGCTAGCGTCATCGCGGACGGCATTCGGGTAGGGCGTTTCCCCACGCGGGCGGACCTGCGCGCGTGCGGTGCCGATGCCGTGCTCGACCTCAGCGCGGAACTGCCGCGCGCGGTCGTCGACGACGCGCTCGCCTATCGTTGCGTGCCGATGCTGGACCTGACCGTGCCCACCGCCGCGCAGCTCGATCAGGCGGTAGCCCAGCTCGACGCGTGGCACGCGGCGGGCAGGCACGTATTGGTCAGTTGCGCGCTTGGCTATTCGCGCAGCGCGATGGTGGTGACCGCGTGGCTCGCGCGTCGTCAAGGTTCGCCCGATGCCGCGGCGGCCGTCGACGCGGCGCTTGCCCATCTGCGTACCCACCGTCCTGCGGTCGTGCTCGGCGGCGCCCATGCCGACGCGCTGCGGCGGTGGCTCGTGCAGGCCCGGGCAACGGAGATCGACCATGCCGCCTGATTCGACGCGGAAGGGCGCCGGCGCAAACGTCGAAGCCAACATCGACGCCTGGACCGCGCATGCCGTTGCGGGTGCGCTGTCCGGCGCCACCTGGATGGCGGGTGCGGGGCTGGCGTTCGGCCTTGCGACCGTCTGGCTGCTCGTTGCCAACGATTTGCCCGGCTGGCTCGCGGGCATGCCGGTGCTGCTCGCGCTGGCGCAGCTCTGGCTGCTGCTGCGGGTGGCGATCGACCGCCGGCTGTTCGAGGCGCTGGCGGCTTACGCGAGCCGCCACGGCGCGGCCGATCTGGCGGGCCTGGATGCGGCGCTGCTGCAGCTCGGCTGGATCGCGCCAGGCCGCCAGGGCCGGACGATGACCGACCGCGCGCGCGGTGCACTGCGGCTGGTGCGGCTGTGCGGCGCGCTGGCCGTGATCCAGTTTGTCTTGACCTTCCTCACATCGATCCTGGGATAACACCATGTGGATTGCCCGCGTGACCGCGCGCGCCATCATCGTCTTCGCCCGCCTGCTGACCGGCATGCGCGCCAACTGGCAGGGCTGCGTGCCGGCGGCGGTGCAGCGCGTCTACTTCGCCAATCACAGCAGCCACGGGGACTTCGTGCTGATCTGGGGCTGTCTGCCGCCGGAGCTGCGGCCGCGCACACGGCCCGTGGCGGGCGCCGATTACTGGGACCGCTCGGCGCTGCGGCGCTTCATCGGGCGCGATGTCTTTCGTGCGCTGCTGATCGACCGCACCCGCAGCGACCCGGGCAGCGATCCGGTCGCGCTGATGCGCGGCGCGCTCGAAGGCGGCGATTCGCTGATCCTGTTTCCCGAGGGCACGCGCAATACGACCGAGGCCAGGCTGCTGCCGTTCAAGAGCGGCATCTTCCATCTGGCGCGCGCCCGCCCGTCGGTGGAGTTCGTGCCCGTGTGGATCGACAACCTGAACCGCGTGATGCCCAAGGGCGAGATCGTACCGGTGCCGCTGCTGTGCACGGTGACGTTCGGTCAGCCGGTGCTGCTGGTCCCGGACGACGACAAGGACAGCTTCCTCGCCCGATGCCGCGACGGCCTGCTCGCGCTCGCTCCCGTACTGGATTAATTTGCCATGCCGACCCTGCATTGGAACCACGAGACCTGGCTGTTGTTCGGTGGCCTGCTTGCTGTGCTGCTGCTTGCCTCGACGGTGACGCTGCTGCTGCGTTGGCGGATCGCCGGCGGCGGCGCGCATCCGGTGATCGACAACCTCGCGCAGCGGGTCTGGGCCTGGTGGTGGATGATCGGCGTGATGGGCGTGGCCTTCGCGCTGGGCCGCACGGCGGTGATCGTGCTGTTCTACCTGCTGTCGTTCTTCGCGCTGCGCGAGTTCGTCACCATTACGACCACGCGGCGCGGCGACCATCGCGCGATCGTCGCCGCCTTTTTCCTGTTCCTGCCGCTGCAATACGTGCTGGTCTATGTCGACTGGTACGGCATGTTCTCGATCCTGATCCCGGTCTACGCCTTCCTGCTGCTGCCGATCCTGGCCGCGCTGTCGGCCGAGACCACGCGTTTTCTCGAACGCTGCGCTGGCGTGCAGTGGGCCGTGATGATCTGCGTGTTCTGCATCTCGCATGTGCCGGCGCTGCTGACGCTGCCGATTCCCGGCTTCGAGGGCCGCAACCTGCTGCTGATCGCGTTCCTGGTGATCGTGGTGCAGGGCAGCGACGTGCTGCAGTACGTCTGGGGCAAGCTGTGCGGCAAGCGCAAGATCGCGCCGCTGCTGTCGCCGTCCAAGACGGTCGAGGGCTTCGTCGGTGGCGTCGCCAGCGCGACCGCGCTCGGTGCCGCGCTGTGGTGGATCACGCCGTTCGCGCCATGGCAGGCCGGCGCGATCGCGCTGGTCATCGCGCTGATGGGATTTCTCGGCGGGCTGGTGATGTCGGCGATCAAGCGCGACCGCGGCATCAAGGACTGGGGCCAGATGATCCAGGGCCACGGCGGCATGCTCGACCGGCTGGACTCGGTGGTGTTTGCCGCGCCGGTGTTCTTCCATATCACGCGGTATTGGTGGGTGCCGTGATGGCGGTCGCTCCGCCGCGTTAGCCAATCGCCGTTTGCCTTCACCGCTAGAGCAGACCCGTGCCGCGCACGGCCAACCATGCGCCCGCGCCAATGCCGGCGGCGCCAATGGCCCTGGCGGTCCGCTCGCCGGCCGGCGCCAGGCGTTCGGCAGTGATTGCCACGGTGGCGGCCGCCATGGCGGCGAGGTCCATCACGCCGACCGCCGCCAGGCTCGCGGTCGCGCCCGCGCAGCACTGGATGCAGTGCAGGCCGAGACGAAGGCCATGCCTGCAGGCGGCGCGCGCGTCTTGCCGCGACGCTGCAGGGAACGCGTGCCGGCAGCCGGCCAACAAGCCGGATTTCCAGGCAGTGAATTGCGTGGCGCCTGCAACGAGCACAACAACCCCGGCAAGCGCGGGCATGGCACGCGCCAGCTCCGGCCACTGCATCGCAAGCGCAGCCAGCGCGGCGCCGACGACGAACACCGCCGCTCCTAGCGCCGACCAAACCACGAAGTAGGCCACCGCGGCCACTACCGTGAGGCGCGCGGCGCGCCCCGTGCCCTCCGCGGCCACGCGATAGCGCCACAGCGCCGGCGCGATCGACGGCAGCATCATCGCCACCATCATCAGAGCCCACATGCCGATGAAAGAGGCCGTGGCGCCTGCCCAGGTCTGCCCGCACATCGGCGTCCAGGCCATTGACAGCGTCCAGCCGCCCGGCATCGGCGTGGCCGCCATCGACGACATCGCGCCATGCAGTGTCACGGTGGCCGCGGCGCACAGCCCGAACAGCAGGGCGCAGACGCCGACAAAGACCCGGCGGCCGGCGTCGCCGCACGTCGGCTCGGCGCGCGCACAGCAGTTCCCCGGCTCAGCGCTCGTCGTACTCGTCATGGCGGCGCCACCAGACACCAGTCTCGTTGCGGCCCTTGGGCGCGCGATCCAGCCACTGATACATGCCCCAGAGTCCGTCCAGCCCGCGCGAATACGCCGAGTAGGTGTGATAGACCACGCCGTCCTCCATCACGAAGGCGCTCAGGCCTGGCCGGTCGCGGTGGAAGGTAGCGGTATCGGTGCCGCACATCGCGGCGATCCGGTCTTCCGCCGCCTGGCCGCCGCCCTCCATGTTGCGGCGCCATCCGCGTACGGCGGGCTCGCGGCGGTAGTTGTATTCGATGTCACCGTCGCGCTGCTGCGCGGTGGTGAACGACACGTTGAAGTCGGCATTGAAGTCGCTGTCGTGCGACGACGCCCACGGGAAGGTCCATCCCATGCGCTGCTTGTAGGCCTGCAGCTTGGCAAGCGGCGCACGCGATACGGCGGTCAGCGCGACGTCGTGGTTGGCGAGGTGGACGGCAAAGCCATTGAAGCCGTCGGCGATCGACGAGCACGACGGGCAGCCGGCCTTGTAGTCGGGCCCGAACATGAAGTGATAGACCAGCAGCTGGGAGCGGCCGCGGAACAGGTCGGCCAGCGTCGCGGGGCCGTCGTTGGTATCGAACCGGTAGGTCTTGTCGATTCGCAGCCAGGGCAGCGCCTGGCGTTGGCGGGCAATTTCGTCGCTGCGCCGCGTCAGCGCCTTCTCGGCCTCGAGCAGCTCCAGGCGGGCGGCCAGCCACTGTTCGCGCGTGGCGGTGGGATGGGTGGTCATCGTGTTTCCTCCTTGTGGACGTGGCGCGGGCTACGGTGCGGTGTCATGCGGTGTCTTCGGATGTTGTGCAATGCACAGCGGCAAGCCGGGCCGGTGGATCGTCGTGCTAGATTAGGCGCCGGCCTCGACAGGGAGGGAGTGACAAGTGTGGCGTGATTCGAATGGACCCGACGATCTCGGCAGCGGCCCGCGCGCTCGCCGCGGGTGACCCGCTCGGGGCGCTCAATTGCGTCGCGCTGCGCGACGACGCGCCGGCGCTGGCGCTGCGCGGCATCGCGATGGCGCAGCTCGGCGACCTCGCGCGGGCCAAGGCGCTGGTGCGCAGCGCCGCGCGGGCCTTCGGCAGCCGGTCGCCCGTTGCCCGTGCCAGGTGCGTGGTGGCCGAGGCGGAGATCGCCCTGGCCGCGCGCGACCTTGGCTGGCCGGCCAGGGCGCTCGATGCGGCCCGCCTGACGCTCGAGGCGAACGGCGACCGCGCCAATGCGGCGCATGCGCGCTATCTGGCGAGCCGCCGGTTATTGTTGATCGGGCGCCTGGACGAGGCCGAGCAGATGCTGACAGGGGTCGATCCGGCGAAGCTGCCGCCGGCACTGCGGACCGTGCACGAACTGGTGATCGCCGGCATCGCCATGCGCCGCGTGCATGCGCGCAGCGCCGCCGCGGCGCTCGACCGCGCGCGCCACGCGGCCCGCCGGGCGGCCATTCCGGCCCTGGCCGCGGAGGTCGACCGGACCGCCGCGATGCTCGCCGGGCCCGCGGCCCGGTTGATCGATCGCGGCGAAACGCGACAACTACGGCTGGTCGAAGTCGAGGCACTGCTTGCATCGAACACGCTGGTGGTCGACGGGTGCCGCCACGCCGTGCGCCACGCCGGTACGGTGGTCCCGCTGGCCACGCGGCCGGTCCTGTTCGTGCTCGCGCGCGCCCTGGGCGAGGCCTGGCCGGACGATGTACCGCGCGACAGCCTGATCGCGCATGCCTTTCGCATCAAGCATGCCGATGATTCGCATCGGTCCCGTCTGCGTGTCGAAATGGGCCGGCTGCGTGCCGCCATTCGGTCATTGGCCGACATCCGCGCGACGGCGCGCGGCTATGCGCTGGTGCCGCACGGCACACGGCGGGTCGTGGTGCTGGCACGGCCGGTCGACGAGCGGCATGCCGCGGTGCTGGCCTTGCTGGCCGATGGTGAATCGTGGTCGAGCTCCGGATTGGCATTGGCGCTCGGCGCCAGCCAACGCACCGTGCAACGCGCGCTCGACGCGCTGGCAGAGGCCGGCAAGGTGCAGGCCATTGGCCATGGACGGGCGCGCCGGTGGATGACGGCGCCGGTGCCGGAAATCACGACGACCTTGTTACTCCCGGCGATCCCGAGCCTGGACTAGGATGCCGGCATGAACGCGTCATCGCGAAGCCTGCTCGGCCATCGATGACGCGCCATGTCCTTCAGGCCCTCATCCACCCAGGAAACCAGCATGAAAACCATTCCCGCAGAAGTCCTCCAGGAGTACGGTCCGTTCCCCGGCATCGAGGCCGTCCACGGCGTGTCGTATGACGGCAAGCATGTCTGGGTCGCGTCCGGAGACGGGCTCCACGCGATGGATCCGAACAGCGGCCGGATGCTTCGATCGATCGATGTCACCGCCAATGCCGGCACCGCCTTCGACGGGCGCTACCTGTACCAGATCGCCGGCGACCGTATCCAGAAGATCGACCCGCAGACCGGCCAGGTTGTCTCGACCATCCCTGCACCGACCGACGGCGGCAACTCCGGACTGGCCTGGGCTGAAGGCACGCTATGGGTCGGCGTATGGCGCGATCGCAAGATCCATCAGGTCGATCCGCAAACCGGCGCGGTGCTGCGCACGCTGACGTCCGACCGCTTCGTCACCGGTGTCACGTGGGTCGACGGCGAACTGTGGCACGGCACCTGGGAAGGCGAGGCCAGCGACCTGCGCCATGTCGATCCCGCAACCGGCGAAGTGATCGAGCGCATCGAGATGCCGGCGGGCATGGGCGTGTCGGGATTGGAGTCCGATGGCGCGGATCGGTTTTTCTGCGGTGGCGGCCCCAGCGGGAAGGTCAGGGCGGTACGGCGCAAGGGGCGTGGATCGACCGAAGCGTCAACGTCGCGCGCGTAGGCGGCGTCCGGGCAGCTTCTCATCGAGATAGTTCACCAGCGCCTGCTGCGCGGGCGTCAGCAGCCGCGCGCTGCCGATCAGCGCCAGCTCGGTCGGCGGCGGGGCAGGCAATCCGGCCCTAGCGCCGAGCACGACATGATCGTCCTGCACGGCGGTGGCCGGGAGCAGGCTTAGGCCGAGATTCGCGGCGACCGCCGCCTGGATGCTGACCAGGCTCTGGCTCGTGAAGGCGATGCGCCAGCCGCGGCCCGAGGATTCGAGCGCGTGGATCGCACGGTCCCGATACAGGCAACCATGGCCGAACACCACCAGCGGTAGCGGGTCGGTGTCCATCGCAAAGCCCCGGCCCACGACCCATTTCAGTGTTTCCGGACGCCGGAGCAGTACGGGTGCACCGTCGGCGTCGCGCTTGAGCAGCGCCAGATCAAGGTCGTGCCGGGCGATCCGGTTGGAAAGCTCCACGCTCAAACCGTTGACGGTATCCAGCCGGATCGCTGGATGGCGTGCGGCGAAGCCGGATAGCAGCGGAATCAGCCGCTTGACATCGAAATCGTCTGGCACGCCGAGCCGAATGACGCCGGCATTGCCCCGCGTCTGCATCATCGTCTCGGCCTCCCGGGCAAGATCGACCAGACGGCGCGCGTAGCCGAGCAGCCGCTCGCCGGCCTCCGTCAGAGCAACCGACTTGCCGGCGCGCTGGCGCAGCAGCAGCGGCTGCGCCACCTGGTCCTCCAGCTTGCGAATCTGTTGGCTGACGGTCGACTGTGTGCGGTGGACTCGCTCGCCGGCGCGCGTGAAGCCGCCCGCGTCGACGACGCTGACAAAGGTCTTGAGCAGTTCGAGATCGAGCATGATTAGGAATGCCGATGAAATTGCGCTAAAAATCGAATTTTCGAATTTTTCTGCATCAGCTTAGCATGCAGCCATTCGCAACGTAAAAGCTGGAGTCCCGATCATGCAAGCTTCCCCTCGTCCGGAATGGTTGACCTTTGACTGCTATGGCACCCTGATCCAATGGGACGAAGGCTTGCTGGCCTGCGTCGACCGCCTGCTGGCCAGTAAGGGATTGCGCGGCGTCGATCCTCACGAATTCATTCGCGTCTACGACGAACACGAGCACCGGCTGGAACAGACGCCGCCGCATCGCAGTTTTGCCGAGATATCGGCGCTGTCGCTGCGCGCCGCGCTGGAGGCGTTCCGGCTACCGTTCGAGCCCGGCGATGCCGATGCGCTGACGCGCCATATCGCGGCGATGCCGCCTTTTCCCGAGGTCGTGCCGACGTTGGCCTGGCTGAAGGCGCAAGGCTTCAAGCTGTGCATCGTGTCCAATACGGATGACGCCATCATCGCCGGTAACGTTGCCCAGCTCGGCGGCCATATCGATCGGGTCGTCACCGCGCAGCAGGGACGGGCCTACAAGCCGTCGCCGCGGCTGTTCGAACACGCCCATGACGCGATCGGCGTGTCGCAAGGCCAGCTGCTGCATATCTGCGCGAGTCCGCATCTGGATCTGGCCGCCGCGCGAGACATGGGGTTTCGTTGCGTCTGGATCGATCGCGGCACGGCGCGCAAGCCCTTGCCCGACTATCGGCCCGACGCCGTCCTGCCCGATCTCGCCGGTCTGCGCCAGTTATTTGCTACGCTCGGATGGGTGCAACCCTGAAGGAGCGATCCATGGCGCATCAACTTTCGAGCCGGGCTGCGGGCGACGCCGAGATGGCGGCGGTGTTGCGGAACGATCCCGCTGTCCGGCAGGCTCGTATCGATCTGGCGGCCTGCCTGCGCATGGCGGCGCGGCTCGGGATGGCGGAGGGCATCTGCAACCATTTCTCGGCGACGTTGCCGGGGCACCCGGGGCTGTTCCTCGTCAATCCGCTGGGGCTGGCCTTCTGCGAGGTCACGGCCTCGCGCCTGCTGGTCTGCCATGTCGACGGACGTGTGGTCGATGGCGACGGCGAGCCCGAGGCCACGGCGTTCTTCATCCATGCGCGCCTGCACATGCGCAAACCCGCGGCGGTGGCCGCCTTTCATACGCACATGCCGAACGCGACCGCGCTGGCGATGGTCGACGGGGAGCCGCTGGTATGGGCCGGGCAGACCGCGCTGAAGTTCTATGGCCGTGTGGCTACGGTGCCGTTCAATGGCTTGGCCCTGGATGAACTGGAGGGCGATCGGATCGCGGACGCGATGGGCGATGCGGACATCGCCTTCCTGCGCAATCACGGCGTGATGGTAACCGCGCCGAACATCGCGCAGGCGTGGGACGATCTCTACTACCTCGAACGTGCCGCCGAGGTCCAGGTGCGCGCGCACGGCACCGGTCGCAAGTTGCTGCCCGTGCCGGCCGACGTCGCCGCCCTGTGCGCGCGGCAGATGCGCGACGGCGATCCCGAGAGCGCGCGCCTGCATCTGGCCAGCGTCCACCGTCAGCTCACACGGCTCGAGCCCGACTATCTCGAGTGAGGCGGCATGCGTGCTGCCGCTGAACCGGCGGTCAGCAGATCGATCATCGCCCGTGCCGCCGCCGACTGGCGGCGGTGCGGCGCGTAGATCAGCGAGAATGGCCGCGAGCGGCCCCGCAGATGCGGCAGCAGTTCGACCAGCCGCCCGCGTTCGATGCGGTCGCGCACGATGAAATCGTAGCTCTGGCAGATGCCGGCGCCATGCTCGGCCAGCGAGACCACGCCCAGCACATCGTCCGAGATCGAGATGGTGGAGGCGGTGGCCCAGTCGATATCCTGCTCGCCATCGCGAAATACCCAGTGCGCGATGCGGCCAGTGCTGGGCAGCACGAAAGGCAGGCAGACGTGGCCATGCAGATCGTCCAGCGTCCGCGGCGTGCCCGCGCGGCGCAGATAGTCCGGCGCCGCGACCAGGCATAGCGCCGCGTCTTCGAGCTTGCGGGCGACCAGCCCGCTGTCGGGCAGCTCGCCGAGACGGATGGCGAGGTCGAAGCCCTCCGCCACCAGGTCGACATTGCGGTTGGTGATGTTCAGTTCCACCTGCACGCGTGGGTACTGCCGCGTGAAGCGCGCCAGCAGCGGCGGCAGCCGGTAGTGTCCATAGGTGGTCGGCACGCTGAGCCGCACCCTTCCCGACAGTTCGCCTTCCTGACCCTGGATCTCGCGCTCAGCGTCGTCGAGCAGCGTGAAAGCAGCGCGAGCCTGTTCGACATATTGCCGTCCCGCGTCGGTCAGTCCGATGCGACGGGTGGTCCGGCGCAGCAACTGGCTGCCGAGCCGGGCCTCCAGCCGGGCGATGGCGCGGCTCAGCACCGAAGCCGTGGTCGACAACGCCACCGCGCCCGCCGTGAACGAGCCATGCTCGACCACCGCCAGAAAGGCCTCCACGTCCCCAAGATGGTCGAAGCGGCGCGCCATTATGTCCCCCGAAGCACAGATGAATTCCCGATTGGCGAGTTTATCTCCGCTGGCGCGGGTAATAAAGTCGGGCATCACCAACCGATCACGAAGAACTCCATGGACCTTCAACTTCAAGGCAAGACTGCCATCGTCACCGGGGCCACGGCCGGCATTGGTCTGGCCATCGCCCGGACCCTGGCGCGCGAGGGCGTTGCGGTGACGGTCACCGGGCGGCATCGCGACAAGCTCGATGCCGCCGTCGCTGAGATCGCCGCGGCCGCGCCCGCCGCAAAGGTGTCCGGCTTCGTCGCCGACCTGGGTAGTGCCCGCGGCGCGGCCGCGCTGGCCGAGGCCGTGCCGGCCACGGACATCCTGATCAACAACCTGGGCTACTACGAAGCCCGGCCCTTCGCAGAAATCACCGACGAAGACTGGCTGCGCATGCTCGACATCAACGTGATGTCCGGCGTGCGGCTGTCGCGCCATTACTTTCCGCGCATGCTGGACAAGAACTGGGGCAGGGTGATCTTCATCTCCAGCGAGGTGGGCGCCTTCACGCCGCCGGACATGGTGCATTACGGCGTCAGCAAGTCGGCACAGCTGGCCGTGTCGCGCGGCATGGCGGAGTTGACCAAGGGGACCGGCGTCACGGTCAACAGCGTGCTGCCGGCCGCGACGCGTTCGGACGGCATCGTCGAATACCTGCGCCAGACCGCGCCGCGTCCGGGCATGAGCGATGCCGAGATCGAAGCGCATTTCTTCCAGACGTACCGGCCCAGTTCGCTGATCGCTCGCATGATCGAGGCGGACGAGATCGCCGCGATGGTGGCGCTGCTCGCCAGTCCGCTCGGCGCTGCGTCCAATGGGGCTGCCGTCCGTGTCGAGGGCGGGTCGTTCCGCTCGATCCTTTGATGGCCGTCACTGCCTTTCGGCCCAACCTTCCGGACATCATCATGTTGCTTCGCCTATCCCGTCTCGCCGCGCTGGCGCTGACCGCGCTCACCGCCGTGCCGGCCTTCGCCGGTTCCGCTGATGCCGCAGATTCCCCCGCCCAGGTCACCCTCGAACGCTGGCGCAGCTATGCGGGCGTCAGCTGGGAGCCGTCTCGCCGGGGCGCGGACCCGGTGCCCTTCGCCGGCTCGGTCAACGCGCCAATCGCGGGCATCCATTTCGATGCACAGGGCCGCGCCTTCGTCACCACGCCGCGGCTGGTGTCGGCCGACGCGCCGGCGACACTGAGCCTGCTCGACACGAGCGTGCAGAGCGGCCCGGCCCGACTGTCGGCCTTTCCGTCGGTTGCCGGCAATGCGGTCGATGGCGCCCCCGACACCCATCTGCGCAATGTGCTGGGCTTTCATGTCGACCGCCGCAACGGCTGGCTATGGGCGCTCGACATGGGTTTCGTCGCGGGCCAGGCCGAGGCGCCGGCCGGCGCGCAGAAGGTGATGGTCTACGACCTGCGTACCGGACGCACGGTCCGGCGCATCGCACTCGATGGGGTGGCCGACCGCAAGGGCAGCTTCCTGAACGATATCGTCGTCGACGAGCGGCGCCGGATCGCCTATATCTCCGACAGCGGCCTGCGCAGCGCGCCGGACAATCAGGCGGGGCTGATCGTGGTGGACTTTGCCGCCGGCAAGGCGCGGCGCGTGCTGGACAGCCACGCGAGCCTGCTGCCGGAGGCCGGCGCGAAGGTCGTCTCGCATGGCGCCGAGGTGTGGCCGGGCAATCCGTTGAAGCTCGGCATCAACGGCATCGCACTGTCGCCCGATGGTGGCACGCTGTACTGGGCCGTCACCACGGGTACGCACATCCATGCCGCGCCGACGCGGCTGCTGCGTGACCAGGGCGCCAGCCCGGAGAGCCTGGCCGCGGCGGTGCGCGATCTGGGCGACGTCGGCGGCAATACCGATGGCATCGTCACCGACGCGAAGGGCAAGCTGTACATCACGGACGTGACGCGCAATGGCATCGTCAAATACGACCCGGCCACCGGCACGATGTCGCTGCTCGCGGCGGACGAGGGCGTGTTCTGGCCCGATACGCCCGCGCTGCTGCCCAACGGCGATCTGGTGTTTACTGCCAGCCATCTGAACGGGCATTTCGCGGGGGCGGTCAAGGCCGGCCAGGAGCGCTACGAACTGTGGCGCCTGCCGCTGCATCGGACCTCAGGCAAACGCGACTGAGCCGGGCGGCGCGGGTTCGAAGCGATGGGGGTTGGCAAGTGGGCTACGGACAACGGATGATATGGCGATTTCCCGCACACCCATATCGACCCCAGGAGCCAACACGATGAGACTGATCGGCATGCTCGATTCCCCCTATGTCCGCCGCGCCGCGATCACGATGCGCCTGCTGGGGCTGTCCTTCCAACATGAACCGGTTTCGGTGTTCCGCACCTTCGAGCAGTTCCGCGCCATCAACCCGGTCGTCAAGGCGCCATCGCTGGTCTGCGACAACGGCGTGGTGCTGATGGACTCGACGCTGATCATCGACTACGTCGAGGCGTTGGCCCGACGCAGCCTGATGCCGACGGAGCTGGCGGCGCGCCAGCGCGACCTGCGCGTGATCGGTCTGGGGCTGGCCGCTTGCGAGAAGGCGGTGCAGAACGTCTACGAGCACATGCTGCGGCCGGCAGAGAAACAGCACCAGCCGTGGGTCGAGCGCGTCGACGGCCAGCGCACCAGCGCCTTCGCCTTGCTCGAGGAAGAAGTCGCCCGCCTGCCGGTGCCGGTGCAGGAGACCGCGCTGACGCAGGCGCAATTGACGACCGCGGTGGTTTGGACGTTCACGCAGGCCATGCTGCCGGGGGCGGTCGATGCTGACAAGCATCCGGCCATCGCGTCGCTGACGGCGGCCGCCGAGCGCTTTCCGGTATTCGAGGCGTTGCCGCACGCCTGATGCGACAGAGTACTGGTCCACGGCAGCCGCTGTTGCGAACCCGTTGTGCCTCCCTCTCCCGCTCGCGGGAGAGGGAGAGGGGAGAGGGAGCAAATAGCGATAGTCCTTTGCCGACTGAGGCGGTCCGTCTGCCGGCGTTCATTACGCCGGGGACGCCGGGTCCATGACACGCGCCAGCGGGGCAAATGCAACTGCCTTGATTTCCACGATTCCGCCTTCCGGGTTCAGTTCAGCAACCCCGAGCTCTACGGCCGCCGGATACGGCGCGGCAAAGAACTCGTCCCGAACGCGGCCGATCGCGGCCAGCTGTCCGGCTTTATCCAGCGCCAGGCGTTCGCTGCCGAAGACATGGAACATCTGCAGCTCGACGACATCGTCCAACTGCGCGCCGCAGGCCAGCAGCAAGCGCTCGATCTGCCGGAAGGCCACACGCAATTCGTCGCAGAACGCGGCCTCGTCCATCGGCCTGGCGTACCGGTTGCAGGCGACCACGCCGGAGAGATAAACGAAGTCGCCGACGCGCCGGGCAGGGGCATAGTGGAACTGCGCGACATCGGCCTCGAGCTCGGCCGGGATGACAGCCATGCCGTTGCGGGTCGGAATCTGTCGAACTTGGGTGGGGATGGACTGGGTCATGTAGCTGGCTTCTTGATTTTGACTTTATCGATCGGTACAAAAATCAGTAAAAAACAACGGGCGAGTGGGCCCGTTACTGTTGCTTCAAGGGAACGGCGCTCGGATGGGCAAGCGCGTTCCGGCGAGGATAATTTGTTTTGTACCGATCAGTCAATAATGCGGGCACGTCGTGGTGCAATTGCTCCGCGCGTTGGCCCGCACGGCCAGCCACGGCGATTTCTCACTCCGCGCGGATATTCGCCCGCGCCGCGACGGCACGCATTTCCGGCAGCTCCTTCTCGACCCGCGCCTTGACCGCGGCCGCATTGCCATAGGCCGGCGTCAGCGCCAGTTCGACGAGACGAGCGCGCGTGGCCGGCGCATTGACGACTTCGGCCAGCGCCTTCTCCAGCTTCTGCTGGACCGGCGCGGGCAGCCCCGCCGGTGCGATCAGCGCGAACCACGTGCCCATCTGGAAGCCCGGATAGCCGCTCTCGGCGACCGTCGGCACCTGCGGCAATGCCGGCAGGCGCTGCGGCGACAGCACCGCCAGCGGACGGATCCTGCCGGCCTTGATCAGCGGCAGGCCAGCCACGACGGTGTCGACCGCGACCTGGACCTGGCCCCCGGCCAGCGCCGTCAGATTGGGCGCGCTGCCGTTGAAGGGCACGTGCACCATGCGGATGCCGGCGGCCGCCTTCAGCATCTCGCCGCCGAAATGCACCGACGAACCGGTGCCGAACGAGCCGTACGAGAACTTGTCCGGGTCGGCCTTTGCCTGCGTCACCAGATCCTTCAGCGAATGCAGCGACGTGTCGGGGTTGGCGACGAGCACCAGACTCATGTCGGCGACCAGGCCCAGCGGCGTGAAGCTCTTGACCGGGTCATAGGCGAGGTTGGGTCGGATCGCCGGGTTTAGCGTCAGCGTGGTGCTGGCCGCGAGCAGCAGGGTGTAGCCATCGGGCGCGGCCTTGGCGACCTGCGTGGCGCCGATCACCGTGCTGGCGCCCGGCTTGTTTTCGACCACCACGGTTTGGCCGAGCTTCTCGCCGAGGCCCACCGCCAGCAGTCGCCCGAGCACGTCGGTCGCGCCGCCGGCGGCAAACGGCACAACCAGACGGATCGGACGGTCCGGATACGTCTGAGCGGCGGCCGGGGCCGTCGCCAGGACGGCGATCAGGCCGGTGCATGCGAGAAAGAAACGCTTCGGGGGCAGCTTCGGGGGCATTGCGGTCATCAAGGGCACTCCTGCCAGCAGTGGTGAACTTCGAATTCGATCGAGAGGCTGTGTGATCGCCGGATGTGGCGGCGCTCAATCCAGCCAGGGACTGCGCACCCGCGAGAAACCGCCCGCAAGGTCGTAAGCATGGCCGAGCTGCAGCACGGCGGCATCGGTCTGCGCGGGGCCGATGATCTGGATGCCGGCGGGCAGGCCGTTCGATCCGAAGCCGGCCGGTGCGGCCAGCGCCGGCAGACCGGCCATCGTCGCCGGCACCACGGTCTGCATCCAGCGGTGATAGGTATCCATGTCGCGGCCGTCGATCGCGTGCGGCCAGTCCCATTCGGCGTCGAACGGAAATACCTGCGCGGCGGGCAGCACCAGATAGTCGTAACGCTCGAACAGCTGGACCAACGCCTGATACCAGGCGCTGCGCACGCACATCGCTTCGTAGACGCGCGGGCTCGGCAGCGCCATGCCCCGTTCGATTTCCCACGCGGCCTCGGGCTTGAGCATCGCGCGCTTGGCAGGGTCGTGCCACAGCGCGGCATTGGCGCCGGCCACCGAGAAGCTGCGCAGATCGATCCAGGCTTGCCAAAGCCTTTCGAGGTCGAACGCCGGCACGGCGGGCTCGACCGTGCAGCCCAGCGTACGGAAATGGTCGAGCGCGCGGGCGCAGGTATCGAGCAACCCCGGATCGGTCGGTAGCTGGCCGTTCATATTGCCCAGCCAGCCGATGCGCACGCCGCTCCAGTCGCGCTCCGGCGGCAACACAAAACTGCCCGGCGGCTCGCAGCGGCGCGTCAGCGGCAGGCGCGCATCGAAGCCCGCCTGCACCGACAGCAGCAGGGCCAGGTCCGGCACGTTGCGCGCCATCGGGCCGGCCACGCTGAATTGCTGGAAGAAGACTTCATCGGTCGGGCCGTGCGGCACCAGGCCGAACGAGGTGCGCAACCCATAGACATGATTGAACGCTGCTGGCGTGCGCAGCGACCCCATCATGTCAGAGCCGTCCGCCACCGGCAGCATGCGCAGCGCAACGGCGACCGCCGCGCCGCCGCTGCTGCCGCCCGCGGAGCGCGACGGATCGAAGGCATTGCGCGTGGTGCCATAGACCGGGTTGTAGGTGTGACCGCCCAGGCCAAACTCGGGCGAATTGGTGCGGCCGACGAACAGTGCGCCGGCCGCGCGCATGCGCGCGAAGATCGCGGCATCGGTCTGAGTGACCTGGCCAGCGAAGATCGGCGAGCCTTTGGTGGTCACCATGCCCGCGGCCGGGCTGATGTCCTTCGGCGCCTGGGGGAAGCCATGCAGGGGGCCACGGCTCTGTCCACGGGCGAGCTCGGCATCGCGCTCGGCCGCCTGAGCGCGCAGCGTCTCACGGTCCATCGGGGCAACGATGGCGTTGACGCGCGGGTTGTGGCGATCGATCTGGTCGAAATAGGCGTCGAGCACCTCGACGCACGAGACCTCGCGCGCGTGGATGGCGCGGGACAGTGCGATGGCGTCGAGTTCGACGATCGAGTTGGTGGGCTGGCTCGAAGCGTTTTGGTCGGGCGACATGGTCTCGGTTGTCTCCTTCCTTGATGCGGCAAAGCATACGGGCGGGGCGGGATTTCGCACAATCGCCGATTATTTCAAATATCCTTGCGTAAAACGCAAACCAAAGCAGGGCACGGTTGCCCCGGAGAGCCGAATCGATGCTGTCGCACCGTCTGCAGGACACCTCGCTGCGCTATTTCCTCGAAGTCGTCCGCAGCGGCTCGCTGACCGAAGCCGCCCAGCGGCTCAATGTCACCGTGTCGGCGGTCAGCCGCCAGGTCGCCTCGCTCGAGGCGCTGCTGGGCGTGCCGCTATTCGATCGCCGCCCGCGCGGCATGGTGGCCAGTGCGGCTGGGGAATTACTGGCCGCCTACGCATTGCGCGGCGCTCTGGAGGCCGACCGCGTCGTCTCGGAAATCGCCGCGCTGCAGGGCCTGCGGCGCGGACGTGTGCGCATTGCCAGCTCGGCCGGCTTCGCCATTGACTTCCTGCCGCGATGCATCGCCGAATTCCGCGAGCGCTATCCGGGACTGCATTTCCATGTACGCGTGGCACCGCCCGCTGAAGTCACCGGCATCGTGCTGCATGGCGACGCCGACATCGGCATTACTTACAGCCGCGCCGGCGAACAGGGCATCCGCGTTGAGCATCGGCAGCCGGCGCCGGTAATCGCCATCATGCGCCCCGACCACCCGCTCGCTCGCTTTCGCAGCGTGACGCTGGCCCAGATGCAGCCGTATCCGCTGGCATTGCCCGAGGCCGACAACACGGTGCGCCAGCTATTCGATATCGCCGCCGGCGAACGCGGCATCGTGTTCGAGCCGGTGCTGGTCACCAATCATTTCGAGACGCTGACCAGCTTTGTGCTGCATGGCGGCGGGTTGTCGATTTCGGGTGCGGTGACGGTGGGAGACCGGCTGCGCCGCGGGGAGCTGCACGCCGCCGTGATACGGGAACGGGGGATGAAGGGACGTTCGATTGAACTGCAGACGTTGGCGGGGCGGACGTTGCCGGAGGGGGTGAGGGGGTTTTTGGGGTTCTTAAGGGAGAGCTTAGCGGGCGAAGGTGAGGCTAGGTAGTTCGGCCGTCGAATGCCGTAGCAAGCAGTGATGCTGAGTGCGTACACTCCGCTAGTTCCGGGCATGGGCTCCGTCCGCGCTTTCAACTTAAGATGCGTCTCAGACTATTCCCGCCACGGTCGTAAACCCATTAAGACGTAGCCAATCATCAACGTTATGGAAAAAAATCATGCGGGACGATGTTCCGCGTTGGAAAACATAAAGAACGCCATGGTCCCGGACGTTTTGCTTCCAAATCGGGTATTCCGCGGGAAATGGGCTGCGTATGTTTTCTGTGAGTCCGACCGGATATTTTGTCCGGAATTCATCGATGCGATAGCGGAATTGATGCGAATCGAGAACTCAAGCGTATGTAGTCTCGTGAATCTAGATAAATCATGCGATCTAGCGTATGACGGTATTTCCTCCATTTTTATCGATGCAAGCACTTCGCGCGACCGATATTGGGAGGCTATATGCGCCGGCGGCCCAGAGGATGGATGGATTTATCGAGTGGACCGATACGTGTGTGCGTCCGATATCGGATCATGGTGCCTTTATTGCGAGAAAGAGAATGATGTGGCGGTACTGGCGTTTCAAAATACCGAAGATGTCAAGCGCTACAGTACTGCCACCCGAAAACTGTGGGCTTGGCCTATCGAAGACCTGATCGAATGTGGCGCGTTCCCCTTGTTTCCATTCAATCGTTTGGTGCCAGTATGGAAGAACAGTTTGCTTGAAAACTACGGCACTAAGTCAAATTAAGCTGGTATGCGGGTGGGAGGATGACCTACGCAGTCTGGGGATCCGGATTTTTCAGGCGGCGCAGATGCGCTCAATTTGACTCAATCGGCCCGAATTGGCAAACGCGGTCCCGCCAGTGCCGCAACCTGCGCTAGTGATGGCCGTCATTCGATAGTGGCCCTGGGCCGGCCAGTACCACCAATCCCTCAGTTGTTCTCCCAACTTCAGTGGGGTTCAGACCATCCTCTCCCAGGTCGTAAACGCCGACAAGAGGTCGCCAATCCGGCGAAAGTTTGTTCCAAGGCGAACGCCAAGAATAACGAGAGGAGCGCGCCCCGCGGCATCGGGCAGCGCGCCTGACATGGTCAATATCAATACCCGCTGCGGCAGCCTGGCTGTGCTGACCGCTGTCTTTTGTGCTGTCTGCGTATGGAGCGCTGGCGCGAGTTCGTCAGCCATTGCCGCAGGCATTGTCCCGGACGGTGGCACGGCCACCAGCGTCGCAGTAGGGCCGAATGGCAGGGAGACGGTCAATATCGCGCCGGCGATAGCCGGGGTCTCGCAGAATACCTATTCGCGCTTCGATGTGGGTAGTGCCGGTGCCACGCTGAACAACGTCGGCATCAACGCGCGCACGATCGTCAACCAGGTCACCAGCACGAACCCCAGCTTGATCATGGGCGAGGTGGCGGTCGCCGGCCCGCGCGCGAACGTGGTATTGGCCAACCCGAACGGCATCACCGTCAACGGCGGCTCGTTCGTCAATGTGGGTCATCTCGCGCTGTCGACGGGGCAGGTCAGCTTTACTGATGTGCAGATTGCCCCAGGCGTTCTGCAGCGCAACGTCAACCTCGACACTTCGGGCGGCAGTATCGTCGTGGGCCCGCAGGGGCTCAGCGGCGCGTTGATTGCGCTGGACCTGCTTGCCAGAAACATCAGCGTGCAGGGACCGGTAACCAACACCTTCTCGTCGCACACGGCGGTGACCCGTCTGACCGCGGGGGCGAGCAAGGCCATGATCGATACCGGCCTCTCGCCGACGGATAACAGTCACGAGTGGCTGCAACTGTCGCCGCCCGACGAACCTCGCACTGCCAGCCAGTACGCGATCGACATCACGGCGGCTGGCAGCCTGTCGAGCGGCCGCATCGAGTTGATCGTCACGGATAAGGGTCCCGGAGTACGCAGCGCCGGCGCGCTGAATGCGACGTACGGCGACTTCGTGCTGACCTCAAACGGCAACGTGCAGATTGCAAATAGCAGCCTGACGGCCGCCAACGGCATCAGCGTCAATGCGAAGGATGCCGTCGAATTCGACCATGCGAACCTCCGTGCCAATGGTGCGGGCCTCTCCATTGCAGCCACCGGCGATCTGGCGATATCGGACAGCAGCGCGCTGGCCAACGGCGCGGCGGTGCTTGACGCCGCTTCGGTGACCCTGCAGAACCGTGGCGCCGATTCCACCACGCTGGCGTCGGCCAGCAGTGGTGTGTTGATCAAGAGCGCGGGCGATATCGTCAATCTGAACAATCTGGTTCAGGGGAATAAACGCATCGACGGCAATGGCAAATCCGCTGGGGCGGTGACCTTGATCGCCGGCGGCAGCGTGATCAACCGGACCACACAAGGCAGTCAGTTGGGCATCCTCTTCGGTCAAGCTGACGATGTATCGATATCGGCCGGGCGCGACATTACCAACCGCAATGCCCGCATTCTGTCGAACGCGATGGTCTCCATCGCGGCAGGCGGGGATTTCTCGAACGTCGTCGACCATATCGAAGGCGCGGCGAACGGTCAGGAACTGACGTACTCGCACCGCAGCCCGCGCTGGCTGGTGTTCTCCCGCCGTGAGAGCGGCATGACTGTCGACTACGGCTCGCTGGCGGACCCCGAGCGCCTGGCCTACGTGACCGCCGATGGCGGCGACGTTCGGATTTCCGCGCGCAATGTGCTGAATCGGGGCGGCTCCATTCTCTCGAACGATGGTGCGGTACAGATCGCAGCCACCGATAGCCTTCGTACCGAAGCCGTATTCACAGGGCAGGCGTCGCTTCACCGCAGCTGCGTGTTCTTCTGCCGGTCTCGAGCGTCCAGCACCGTTCAGGCCTACGGCGGAACAATCCAGGCCGGCAAGGACATCGAGTTGTCGGCCGGCACACGAATCGACAACGTGGGCGGCACCGTGCTCGCCGTCGGAGCCCTGCATCTCGCTGCTCCGCGCGTGGTGGCGCAGGGCGTGGCCGGCTATACGGCCTTTACCCGCGAGAACGACATGAAGGCATGGTTCGGCAATCGCTGGGCCACCATCTATCGCGCGGACAGCGGTGGCCTGTTCCGCGCCGGAACGGGCAAGGTTTGGATCGACGGCGTCGGCGAGATCGACGGAGGCGCCTTCATAGCGCCGGACGGTGTCGGCGCGAGCGGTGGCATGGTGACGCTGCGCCTGCCGTACCGTACGCCGGTGACACTGCAGAACCATCTCGGCCTCGTATCCTGGATCGGGTTGTGAGATGAAGCCGCTTCGTCGCCTGCTTTGCGCCGGCATGGCGCTGCTCGGCTCCCCGCTCGCCATTGCGCAAGGCGTGCCGCCATTGCCGCCGGTTGGGTTGCCTCCCATACGGGCCGAACAAGACCCTGCGCAGCGCCTGCTGCAGGATCAGAAGGCGCGTGAGCGTCAGCAGGAAGCCGAGCAGCCGCCTGCGCAGATTGCCGCGCCCGCATTGCCGCCTGCACCGGACCTGCCGCCTGGCACCGATATCGAAGCGCTGCCCGATGCGGAGCCGACCTTCGCCATCCGCGAGATCCGCTTCACCGGTGACCAGGTCCTGCCGGCAGACCGCATGGACGCTATCGCGGCACCGTTCCTCGGCAAACGCCTGGGCCGCAATCGCGTCAACTTGCTGCTCCGGCGTCTGTCCGAAGCGTTCATCGCCGAAGGATTGATTACCACGCGGGCCTACCTCGGGCCGCAGAATCTGGCTTCCGGCGTGCTGACGGTGAATGTCATTGCCGGCAGGATCGCCGGATATACGCTCAATGGCACGCCGTTGCGTCCGGTTCCAGAAGGCGCCCGCTTGTTCGATACCGTTGGCGGCGGACTGGTGACGGATGCCGGCACCGCATGGGCATTCCCGGCCAGCCCGGGAGACGTGCTGCGCCTTCCCGACGTCGAACAGGGCGTCGACCAGATCAACCGCCTGCGGCGCAATCAGGCCGCGCTGCAAATCCTGCCCGGCCAGTCGCCCGGTGAGTCGGTGGTGGCCGTCACCAATCGCTATGGCGATCGGATTTACTACGACATCGGCATCGACAACTACGGCGGAACGCAGACCGGTAAGCAGCGCTACCGGTTTGGCGCGGAGGCCGGCAACCTCATCGGCCTGCAGGAATCGATCGGCATGAATTTCATCGGGACGCGCGACAGCAATGCGCTGGTGATGTCCAGCGCGGTGCCGATCGGTTATCAGACCTTCAGTTACACCACGTCGGTCTCCGAGTACCAGCAGACCATCGGCGATATCGCCTTGCTCCAGGGGCGAAGCTTCAGCCAGATCTTTGGTTGGAACTCGGTGCTGACACGCTCGCGTACCGGCCGTACCAGCTTCGACCTGACGCTGACGAAGACGCGATCCGAACGCAGCGTCAATGGCATCGACCTGTCTCCGCAGCGGTTGACCGTGGTACGTGCGGGCCTCAATGGGCTGGTGCGCTTCGCGGCGATGGGACAGCCTGTGACGTCTACCTATGACATCGGGGTGTCGCGTGGCCTGCGCTGGCTGTCCGCTGTCGAGGATGCAGGCGGCATCGGCCGCGACGAAGCGCACAACCAGTTCACCAAGCTCGACGCGACGGCGACGCTCCAGGCGACGCTGGGCTCGATCGCCGGCGCGTCGCTCGGCTATCGAGGACTGACGCGCATGCAGTACAGCGACGTTGCGCTATTCGGTACGCAGCAGATCTTCCTCGGCGGCATGAGTTCAGTACGCGGCTTCAACGAAGGAGGGATCGCCGGAGACAGCGGCTTCTACGTGCGTAACGAACTGGCGTGGCAGAACGCGCCGGCCTGGCAGGACGCTCGCATCGAGCCGTACGTTTTCCTCGACGGCGGCAAGGCACATCTGGTGGCCCAGGGCGGTTGGCCCACGCTGATGGGTGCGGGCCTGGGCGTTCGGGCTCAGTGGAAGGTCCGCCAACAGATGCTGTCGGCAGAAGTGCTGCTCGGCCGCGCCCTGATTCAGCCCGCCTTGCTGGGCGAAAAGGCAACCGTATTGCTGGCCACATTCAATTGGTCGATCTAGGTCGAAGACATCAAGGAATCAAAGGAATCGCGTCATGAAGAACTTCAAGGATCCGCTGAAATCGTCCCTCGCAAGCCTGACCATCGCCGTGCTTGCTGCCGCCACGCCAATGGCTCACGCCGCAAATAAATCGGCCCCCGACACCCGGGCCGCCGGGAAGACTGCGGCGGAAGGTCCTCTGTCCGCTGGGGTGGCCGCCCGCGTCAACGGTGTTCCCATTCCCGAGGAACAGCTGCAGCAAGCCATCAAGGCGCTCAATGCGCCGGAGACGCCTACGCTGCGTGAATCGGTCAAGAACCAACTGATCGCTCGGGAGCTGTTCCGCCAGGCCGCCGAGAAGCGGAACTACGACGTCCGGCCCGGCGTGAAGGCCGCGATGGAGCAAGCCAAGACCACGGCCATGATGCACGAATACCTGCGCGATGCGGTCAAGCCGCAGCCTGTCAGCGAGAACGACGTGCGCGCGAAGTTCGACACGATCGTCGCGACGCTCGGCGAGTTCGAGCTCAAGCCCAGTGCCATCGTGGTGAAGGACGCGGCGACGGCGCAGACCGTGCTCGAGCAGCTGCGAAAGGGGACTGATTTCGCGCAACTGGCGCGCCAGTACGGCCAGGGGCCCTCGGCCGCGCAGGGCGGGGCGCTCAACTGGGTGTCGTTCAAGCTGCCGCTGCAGGAAGGCAATACGCAGAATTGGCCGATGCCGCTCGCGCAAGCGCTGACCCAACTGCCGGAGGGCGGGGTGTCGCCGTCGCCCGTGCAACTGGGCGACAGCTTCTGGATCCTGCGCGTCGACGCCAAGCGCCCCACGCAGATTCCTCCGTATGACCAGATCAAGGGGCCGCTGCGTGCTCAGCTGGAACAACTGGCGCTGCAGAAGGCGACCGAGCAGGTTGTGGTCGAGCTGATGAAGAGCGCCCGCATTCAGCAGTAGTCAGGCAACACCGTTTCAAGTGCACCGTCCTGTGTCGGGACAGGGCGGCGGCTGGCGAAGAGTCCGGCCGTAGGCAAGGCAAACAAGAAGAAGCGCAGACATAGCGATGAACAAGCGTAATCGGGTCGTCTTCGGTCAACTGGAACAGGGAGCGGTGGCGCGCGACGTCGCACGCGACGGCGTGGCATTGCACGAGCGTAGCAGCGAGACGCCTGCCACCGGCCATCGTTTGTGGCAGCGCGTTCTCGCCGGTAGCGTCGCCGTGCTGACATGGCTGACACCGTTCTCGATTTCGCTGCAACAGGATCGCCGCGCCGCTGGTGCGCTGAATGCTGGCCAGCGCGCCTTGACCGACGAGATGTGGGAGGGGCTGCGCGCGCTCACCGCGCTCCAGGTCCGCTTTGGACTGCAGGCCGCGCATGCCACGCCGATCGTCGACCCGAACGCGCCGATTGTCTTCCGCCCCACCATCACGCAGACCACCGGCGCGGGCGGCGGCGTGCCGGTCGTCAACATCGCGGCCCCGAATGCCGCGGGCATTTCGGTCAACCAATACCAGCAGTTCAACGTCGACCCTGTCGGCCTGATCCTGAACAACAGCCTGATGGGCGGCACGTCGCTCACCGGGGGCCAAGTCGACGCCAACCCGAACCTGGGCAACCGTACGGCAAGCACGATCCTGAACGAGGTGACCTCGACGGGCGCGGGCTATGCTACCTATCTCCGTGGCCCGCTGGAGGTCTTTGGCGCCCCGGCGAACGTCATCATTGCCAACCCCAACGGCATCGCGACGCAGGGCGTTGGCTTCACCAATACGTTCGGCGTGACGCTCTCCACCGGCCGGCCACAGTTCCTGTCGGCGCCCGGCGGTGGGCTGACCGACTTTGCAAACGCCCGCGCGCTGGCGTACGACGTTCGAGGCGGCCATGTTCAGATCGAAGGCAATAGCGGCGTCAATGGCCCCGGTGCCGGGATCGAAGGTACGGTCGGGGCGATCGATCTGATCGGCGAGACCGTCGGGGTCAATGCACCGCTGTACGCGGGTAATCGCATCAACATCGTGGCCGGCCGGCAGCAGGTCGCCACGGCAAGCAACGGCGATACCGGCACGACCTATGCGACCTCGGCCAATGGCGCTGCGAATACCGCGGCTGCCATCGTCGCGGCGAACGGCGGGGCCAACCGCGGTTATGCGGTGGACGCGACGGCATTTGGCGCGATCACGGCCGGCCAGATCCAGGTGGTCGGCACCGCTGCCGGCATGGGCGTGCGCATGGATGGCCAACTGGCGGCCAATGCGAGCGATCTCGATATTTCTGCTAATGGCGATCTGACGTTGGCCGCTACGGCAGCGCAACGGCAGGCGACGCTCAAGTCCAGCGGAAACGTCGCGCTGAGCGGCACGCAGCTCGGCGTGGAAGGCTATGCGATCAGTGCCGACGGCGACGTGACGTCGAGCGGCACGCTGCAAGCGGGCAAGACCTTGACGGTCGACGCCGGCCGCAATGCCCGGATTGCCGACGCCCAGGCAGGCGGCGACATGAAGCTCGCGGCGGGCGGCAGTCTTCAAACCGGGAAGCTGCAGGGCGGTGGCGCGCTATCGATGAAGGCGGCCGCCGGCGACCTTCACCTTTCGGACGAGACCACGGCGACCGGCGCCGTGACGCTCGACGCCGCCGGGGATGTCACCGTTGCGGCGCAGCTCGGCGGGGAGTCCGTCGCTGCCAACGCAGGCCGCGACGTCAATATCGCCGCCGGCGGCACGGTGCTTGGCAAAGGTGGTACCACCCTTGCAGCAGGGCGCAATGTCACGGTAGACGGCAAGGTCAGCACCGACGGCAACCTCGGCATAGCGGCAGGGCAGAACCTGGCGGTTTCCGGCCAAGTCACGGCCGGCAAGCAGGCAACGCTGAGCGCGGCGGGCGATACCACCGTCTCCGGGTCGCTCGCCAGCGGGACCGCCACATCCGTGAACGCCGGCGGGAACATCGGCATCCAGGGCTCGATGCTCGCGGGCACCGATGCCGACCTGCGCGCTGGCAATGGGGTCGACGTGTCGGGTGTCCTGATCGCCCAGAAGCGCGGCGCGCTTGAGGCCGGCCGCGATATCTCCGGCGCCGGTTCGGTGGCCTTAGGCGAAAGCGGTTCGCTGACTGCCGGCAACGACGTCGCTTTGACCGGCAAGCTGCTGTCCAATGATTTGGCGATCCGTGCCGGCAACGGCGTCAGCGTCAAGGACGTGCAGGCGGGCGGCGCTCTCGATGTCGTCGCGCAGGGTCTTAACGGTGGAGGTGACATCGCGCTGAACGGCAATGTCGCGTCGGTTGCTGGCGCGACATTGAGCGCGCAGCGCGATGTCGCCATCGACGGATCGCTCGCCGGCGGCGCCGATGTCGCCATCGCGGCGGGCCGGAGTATCGGCGTCAGTGGCAATGTCGAAGCGATCAAGTCGCTGGCATTGTCCGCAGCGGCCGGCAATATCACCGCGAGCGGCGACCTGACCGCCGGCGACAAGTTGACGGCCAATGCCGTGGGGGACATCGCGCTGAGCGGCGCTACCAACGTCGTGGGCGATATGACGCTGAACGCCGGTCACGACGTCAGGACGACCGGAGATACGTCTGCGAAGGGCGCAGGCCATATCACGGCGGGCAACGACGTAATTCTCGGCGGCTCCAACGCGATTGCCGGCAATGCGACGATCGACGCCGGGCGCGATGCCAACATTGCGGGCACCTTGCAGGCGAAGGCGGTGGACATCACCGGCGGCCGCTCGGTGTCGCTCGCCAACGTTCAGGCGAACGACAGCTTGGCCGTGCGTGCCAATGGAAATGACAACGGCGGCGACATCACGATCGCCGGCACCGTGGAGGGCGCTGGCACCGGTACATTGACTGCGACACGCGACATCGTTGTCGATGGCGCGTTGAAGATCGCGGGTGCACTGAGCACCGATGCGGGCCGGGATACCGTCATCGCCGGCAACCTGCAGTCGAACGGCAACGTCTCGCTGCAATCTCGGGGAGGCTCGCTGCGCAGCACCGGGGATATTCAGGCCGGCGGCGATCTGGCGATCGATTCGGCGCAGAACATCGCGCTCGGACCGAAGTCCACGACGGCGCTGGGTCATACGTCGCTGAACGCTGGCGCCGATATATCGCTCGATGGAAAACTCGTCGGCCAGGGTGACGGCACGCTCAAGGCTGGCGGCGCAATTGCCGGCGGCGGCGATACGGCTTTCGGCCTCGCGGCGAAGGTCAGCTCAGGCGGCGATACGAATCTGACCGGCTCGCTACGCGGAGGAACCGTTCAGGCTGAGGCCGGCGGCAATACCACGTTGCATGACGTACAGGCGGGTTCGACGCTGACGCTGGCTTCAGGCCGGGACATGAAGCTGACCGGTGCCATCGTTGGAGGCGAGGAGGTCAGCGCAACCGCGGCCGGCAATCTCACTGTCGATGGCGGCATGCAGTCGGTCACCGGCATGACCTTGAACGCGACTGGTGGATCGCTTTCGAGCAACGGCACTCTTGCCAGCCAAGGAAGCCTCGATATCGGGGCCGGAACGGATGTTCGGCTCGCTGGAAATTCGACCGCAGGCGGCCAAACGACGCTGTCCGCCGGGCAAGACGTGGTCGTCTCCGGCGTGCTGCACGGCCAGTCGGATGGCGCGGTGATGGCCGGGCGCGATGTCACCGGCGCGGGCACGATTGCGTTCGGTAATGGCACGACGGTCGCCGCAGGACGCGACGTGGCGCAGGACGGCCTGATCCAGGGCCAGGCAGTACAAATCCTCGGCGGCAATGCCGTCAGCGTGCGCAATGTCGAATCGGCATCGACGCTCGACATCGAATCGTTGGGCAATGGCGGAGCGGGGGATGTCCGTATCGCCGGCACGGCGGCGGCCAGCGGTGCCGCACGCATCGATGCGGCACAGGACATCGCCGTGGGCGGCAAGCTCGCCGCGGGCGGTGCCATCGTCATGGATGCACAGCGACATGTCGACGTGGCGGGCGCCGTCGAGTCGGTGGGCAACCTGTCGGTGTTGGCGCGGCAGGGCAATCTGCACGCCACCGGCGGCTTGAACAGCGGCGGCACGCTCGACGCGATCGCCGGACAGGATCTGACGACCGGTGCGAGTACCACGGCAGTGGGCGCCATCGCGCTGACGGCCGGGCGTGATGCCACGCTGAACGGTACCCTGGTGGGCTCGGCCGAGGGCACGATTCACGCCGGTCGCGACGTGCTGGGTGGCGGCACCCAATCGATGACGCAGGCGCTGACGATCGAAGCAGACCGGAACATCGCCCTGACGGGCAATATGCAAGCCGATCGCGTTCAGGCTATCGGCGGCAATAACGCCTCGCTGAACAACGTCGTCTCGTCTACCACGCTGACACTGAACGCGAACGGCAATGCTGGCGAGGGCGATGCCGCGCTGACCGGCACGGTAGGCGTGCCAGGCGCCGTCAACGTGACGGGTCGCCGCGATGTCAACGTAAGCGGCGCGCTCACCGCGGGCGCGACCACCCAGCTCGATGCGGGCCGCGATGTAGCTGTGACAGGCTCGGTGCAGTCGGTCGACGACCTTGCTCTGCGGGCGGACACGGGTAGTGTCACCGTCTCTGGCAGCGCGGTGACCAATGGTGCCTTGTCCGCTTCGGCTGGCCAGGACATCAAAGTCGCAGGACAGGTATCGTCCGCCGACAAGCTGTCGGCCCAGGCAGGGCGCGACATCGCCTTGACCGGGGCGATCGCGGGACAGCGCGATGGCGAACTCGTTGCAGCGCGCGATGTGCGAGGCAACGGGACCGCGGCCTTTGCGAACGCCGTGACCGTGCAAGCCGGACATGACACGGCGCTCACCGGTAGTCTGCAAGGCGCGAGCGTCACCGTGACGGCCGGCAACTCGGCCGGCTTGGGGTCGGTCCAGGCCGTCAGCGGCGGGCTCACCGTCAATGCCAATGGCACGGCCGGAGGAGGCGACATTGCGGCGACAGGACCGATTACCGCGATCGGCGATGTTTCGCTGCAGGCTACGCGCGACATCTCCGCAGCGGGTGCCATCAATAGCGGAGCCGCCGGAACGCTGAATGCGGGGCGCAATGTCGCCGTGGCCGGGGACATCAATACAGTCGGGGACCTCACCGTCACGGCGCAGGATGGACGCGTCGACGTGGCGGGCATAGCGACCCAAGGCGACCTGACATTGTCTGCCGGCTCCGACCTGCGCGCTACCGGTGCGGTGGCATCGGCTGGTTCAACCGACATCGGGGCCGCTCGCGATATCGCTCTCGATGGCGGCATAGCGGGACAGGGCGCGGGCACGATCAGCGCGGGCGGCAACCTTTCCACCGCCGCGGCCGCGTTCGGTACGCAGGCCACACTCACCGCTGGCCGGGATCTGACAGTTACCGGTTCCACCGCCACCAACGGCGCGCTGACCGCGACCGCAGGCAACAGCCTGTCGCTCGGCGACGCGCAGGCAGGCGACACCATTCGCCTGACAGCCAACGGAACCAGCGGTGGCGGCGACGTTACCGTGGGCGGCCTCACGGTGTCGGGCGGCGCCACGACCGTCACGGCAGCGCGCGATGCCGCGCTCAATGGCGGCGTACTGAGCTATGACGCGGTGACGGCCACTGCCGGCAGAAACCTGACGGTTGGTGGGCCGCTCAGTGCGAATGCGGATGCCACGCTGACAGCAAGCACCGGCAATCTCTCCGTGACCGGCGACACCACGGTCGTGGGCAATCTGAACGCCAGGTCCGGCGCCAATCTCGCGCTCGCGGGTGGGCTGGTCAATGGCGACACGACGCTGTCGTCCGGCAATGGCATGACCCTGACCGGCGCGCTGTTCGGACTGGGCAGCGGCACCATTGACGCGGGCGGCAACGTTGTCGGCGGCGGCGCGCTCAGCTTTGCCGAAGATATCGGCATTCGTTCGGGCGGCGCTATTGCGCTCGGCAATATCGAAGGGGCCGGCAAGCTGACGGCAACCGCCGTCGGCGATGCGGCATTCGGCAAGACGACCGTCGTCGGGGATATTGCCGTCAACTCGTCAACCGGAAGCGCGACGTTCGCCGAGCCCGTTGCGACCGGTGGGAATCTGCGGATCCAGGCCGCGCGCGACGTCACCACCGGTAACCTCTCCGCGATGGGAGCCGTCAATGTCACGGGATCGGGCGGCAACGTCAGCGTGGCAGGTATCTCGGCCAATGGCGATGCCACGGTGCGGGCCGGCCAGACGCTTGCGGTGAGCGGCAGCAGCACCGTCGCGGGGCAGGTGGATCTGGCTGGACGCGACGTCGTGTTGTCCGGCTCGCTTGATGGCTCGAAGAACGTCAAGGTCGCCGCGCAGCAAACGTTGGATGCCGGCCGCATGCAGGTCGTCTCCGCCGGCAATACCACGCTGAGCGGCAACCATGTCGTTGTCGGCAATGCCATCGTGGGCGGCTCGCTGGACGCGCGCGCCACTGATCAGCTGGCGGTTACGGGACAGCAAGTGTTGGTGGTGGGTGGGGCATCGCTCCATGGCGGAAACGGGGTCACCAACTCCGGCAACGTATTGTCCGGCGGCAATCTCACCGTTTCCGGCGGGAACGTGGTCAATCACGCCAGCGCTTCGCTCGCCTCGACCAGTACCACCACGATTCAGGGCGGCAGCCTTACCAACGCCGGCGTGGTGAACGGAAATACCACGCAGGTGTCGGTGACCGGCGGTTTGACCAACAGCGGCTCGCTGATGGGTCTGAACGCGCTGAACATCACGGCCGCTTCGCTGAACAATGGCGGCGGCTTGCTGTTCGCGGGCAATCCGAACGTGGCGAATGGCGCTGCGGGAGACATGTCGCTGACCCTGACCGGCGGCGATGGCTCCTTCTACAACGGCTACGGCCATATCCTGGCGCAACGCGATCTGGGTATCTCGGCCGCCAACATGGCGTTCGACCCGTCGCAGGGAACCATCAGCCAGGCCGGCCAGCTTCGTATCAATGCCGGCTCCATCTATGTCTCCGGAACGTGGAACACCGGCGGCCAAGGTGTTTATGCCAACGGCTACAACGGCTTCACGAACGCCGGCCGTATCGACGGTACGGCGCCGATGACGCTGGCCACGGGAGGCATGTTCACCAACACCGGCCAGATCAGTGCAGGCGATCTGACCATCAACGGCACGATCAACAATGCGGTCGACGCCGTCATTCATTCGAACAGCAATCTGACGCTCAATGGTTCGGGGACGAACCGGGGCACGCTGGAGGCCCAAGGAACGATCGCTGTCAACGGCGGCTGGTATGACAACCAGTTGGGCGTTACGCAGGCAGCAGGGGACATTCGCTTCAATCTGGGTGGCGATCTGCAGAACACCGGCGGGATGATCACGGCTGGCCGCGACATCTCGATCCAGGCGAATCGGGTGATCAACGATCAGACCGCGCCGACCGGGCAGACGACTACGACGACGCGGGTCGATGATCGGGAGCTGTTGCTTTCGAATGTGATCGGCACCGTTACAGTGGGCCACTACCGTGATCAAGAAAGCAGTGAGATCGTTCATTCGACCCACACGGTGACACTAGGCGACCTACTCGCGCCTATGGGTGCGAACGCAAACACGGCGGACAGGGTGGCATTCGAATTGACCCGGATCGCGATTGGTGAGACGACCGACGATAACAATTCGACAATCTACGGAGAAGGTTGGAAGGTTGCGCCATCGTTGAGCACGGCGTTGCCGAGTGTCTTGCTGCCCGAGGTGTATCAGACGACCACGACGCAACAGCCAGGCACGTCGGGCGTTATTTCCGCCGGTGGCTCCATTTCCATGGTCGCCAACGAGCTTTCCAATCGTGGTGGACAAATATCAGCGATTGGCGGTGTCCAGCTGAACATCCAATCGCTCGCCAATGGCGCTGTGGCGCCAACGATGGTCAATCAATCGATCAGAACGGTCGATCAGAGCCAACTTACCGCCTTCCTGAACGCGTTGAATGAGTTGGGTCGTATCGCCTATTCGGGCGAATTTGATTCCTATTCCGGTACCCCTCCGCTGTACAACTTCAACTTGCAAGCCCCCGCGGCAACGTCGACTGGCACCCTCACGTCCTCGATGCCGCTCGGCCTGATCGCCGCCGGCAGCAACCTGACCATTAGTGGCGGCAATCTGGTCAACGAAGGCATCCTGTACGCCGGCAACAACGTCGTCATCAATGCGCAGAGCCTGACGAACCAGGGCGGCACGCGGCAGGACTACTCGACGCAGGTTGGCTGCGCAGCCGGCGTGCCAGATACCTCTTGCGGTACAGCCGGTCGCCCGCGTGGCAACGATCCGAACACGACGACCTTCAGCTATCACGAGCAGAATGCGTCAATCTACGCTGGCAACGACCTGATCATTGCTGCGGGCCAGACCAGCAACACCTACGGCAACCTGATCGCCGGCAACGACATCGTGATCGGCGGCGTCGGCTCGACGGCAGGATCGACGACGCCGGCAAAAAGCCTGACCAACAACTCCGGTAATATCGTCGCCGGCAACAATATCGAGCTCAATGTCGAAGGCGCGATCACCAATACGTTGCCGCCGCCGGTCACGGTGCACGAGAACTATGGGAAGAAGGAGCAGTACGCCGGCTGCATGACGGCGGGTGGCTACAAGGAGAGCTACTGCGAAGCCTATGTCGATTACCAGGCCGGCAGCTCCTCGGTTATCTCGGCCGGCAACAAGCTGAACATCAACGCCGGATCGCTGACCAACGTCGGCAGCCTGATCTCCGCCGGCGCGAATGCAGTGATCAATGTCGCCGGCCCGGTGGTCAACAACGCGCAGACGCTGAATGCCTACTGGCACTCCCATTGGGTCCAGAAGACCGGCATGTTCCGCAGCGACAAGCGGCACGATGTGTGGGCTTGCGGATCGGCGGAGCAATGCGCGCAACTGTACGGCAGCGCGTATACCGCTACCGGCGGCACCATCAATCCGCCTACGCCTGTCGGCAATATCGCCGCGACCATCCAGGCCCCGAACCTCTCGATCACCTCGGGCGGCCAGATCCAGAACGTCGGCAACGTGCTGGGCACGGAGGTGTCGCTGACCGGCCTCAAGCTGATCAACGGCATCACCACGGCCAATACCTACACGCCGCGCGTCAACGCGCCGTCGCAGGTGATCTCTCTCACGCCGCTGACCATGCCGGGGCTTAACCTCGGCGTGCCGCGCGCCGTCGGCAACGGTAGCCTGCCGACGCCCGTGCCGGGCAGGGCGACATATATCGATGGTCAACTAAGCCCCGCGTTGTCGGCCGGCTTCGGCCCACAGATTCTGCTGGACAACCTGCCGGCGACGCTGCAGCCGGGGTCGACGCTGTTCTACTACAACCCGGAGGAAGAGAACCTGCTGCTGCAGCAGGCCGCCCTCAAGCAAACCGGCAAAGCCAGCTTTATCGATGGCCTGGCGCCCGACAGCAAGCAGAACCTGTCGGTCGCTCAGGTCGAAAAGGCGATCCTGTACCAAAACGCACTGGAATACGCCCAGGCCAATGGCGTCCAGCTCGGCGAGGCCCTGACGCAGGCTCAGGTCAACGAGCTCGACAAGCCGATGCTCTGGTACGTGGAGCAGACGGTTCCCGACCCCAGTTGCACGGCGACCGGCACCGCGACCTGCCCGACCATCACCGCGCTGATGCCGCAGATCTATCTGCCGGCCGATATGCAAGCGATGTCGGCGGGCGGAAATATCAGCGGGCATAACGTCACGCTCAATTTCAATCAGGATGGGAATGGAAGCATCCTGAATACCGGCAGCATCGCGGCTGGCGGAAAGCTGACGGTTAACACGCAATCGCTGACCAATCAGGCCAATGTGGTGGACATTGGCGAGATCTGGAGCAATGTGCCACGCGGCTATCTGAAGGTTACCGGCACACAGGTCCAACCGGGCGGCTTCATCAGTGCCGCCAACATGGATCTGAATGCGCAGACCATCAACAGCATCGGCGGCATTTTGCAGAAGCTGGATGAGGATGGGACCGTCAATCAGGCCGGCACGCAACAACTACTGGCGGAGCTGGAACGCAAGTTCGGAAGCGACTTCACCCACGTGGAGTTGAAGGACGATCTTCGCTCCGAGTTTGTGAAGAAGGGTGGTTCCTTCGGAGCGTTGCAGATCATCGCGATCGCGGCCGCTATCGTGGTGACCATTGTCACCTACGGCGCCGCAAGCGGCGCTGTGGGGGCCGCGACCGGGGCCACCACCGCTGCGGCTCAGGCGGGCGCTACCGCCACGGCAATGGGGGCGACCGCGACAGGCGCTGCCACGGCCGCCGCGCAGGCCGGCGGTGCAATGATGGCGGCCACTGCTGGCGCTTCTGCTGGCTTGGGCAATATCGCTATCTCGGCTGCAATCGCCGGCATGGCGGGAAGCGCAACGAGCCAACTGATTGGGACAGGTCGACTGGATGTCGGCAAGACGCTGGCGGCGGGCGCGGTGTCGGCGATTACCGCCGGCCTTACCAACGGAATCACCTACGACGGGGCCAGCGGAATCGGCTTCAATACCGGGGCTTCTGTACCGGGGATTACAGCGCCAAGCCTGTCCAACCTCGCCGGGATTCAATCCATCGGCAACAGCCTGGTGCCCCAAGCCGGCACGGCCGTGGCCGGCAACCTTCCTGGGCAGGCACTTGCCGTAGTAGCCAACGCGGCGATTTCGTCTGGAGTACAAACCGCGATTCAAGGCGGGAGCTTCGGCGAAGCGTTGAAGGGCGCTTTGATCCAGGATCTGGCCGCAATCGGCGCGTTCTCGATCGGTAACATCGCTACTGATCCCACTTCCATTTTGGCTCAGGGCAGTGCTGGCTATGTAACTGCACACGGTTTACTAGGCTGTGTGGCCGCAGCGATGAACGGCCGAGAATGCGCTGCCGGGGCGGTGGGAGGTGCGTCAAGTGCTATTGTGGCGCCGCTGGTTCGAGATGAAATCTACGGTGGCAGCCAGACGGTCGCCAACAACCCCGACGGTACGCAAAGTACTCGCTACGAGAACGTTGGCTACAACGCTCTCACGGTCGCACTCACTACGCTAATCGGTGGGGCTGCAGGCGAACTACTCGGGATGGACGCCATCTCCGCCGCATATGCCGCACAAAACGAGGTGCTCAACAACGCGCTTTCGTCGAAGCTGATCTCGGAAAAAAGCCAAAAGATGGCCCGATGCGCTCGCGACGCAATGTGCGAATATCTCGTCGCAGTAGAGTACCGCCTGAAGAGCAATGCGCAGACAGCGGACTTCATACAGAGGCTGGGTGATCCGAACCGGCGCACACTGCTCGGTTTAAATCTCCGAGGAGAGCGGGCAGAGATTGAGCAGCTGCTTACAAACCCGGACTGCCAGAATGTATGCCGAGACAGTGCCCAAGCAAGTCTCGTCGAATACGACAGGCAGATCGCGATGGTCAATAACTCGACTATCAGAGATCTGAATCGGGAATTTCTCCAGGAGGTTGCGCTCACTGTCGCAGGAGGTTTACTTGTACGTGCTTTTCGTGCCGGCGCCGCCGCGGTAGAAGTGTCGTCGGGCGGCACGCTCGGCACGGTCGCTGAGGCGAATTTCGCACAATCGGCAATTCGCGCCAACGAGATGTTCAGTGTCGAGGGAGCCGCAAAGTATAGCCAACTTGCCGGGCGGCCCATAGCGACGGTGGACGATTTGGCGGCGGCTATTCGGGATGGACGTATTTCACCAAGCCAACTACCAATAGATTTTGTCGATATGAACGGCACGAGGTTGATTCTGAATACGCGAACGTCCGTCGCACTTGACCGAGCTGGCATACCTAAGTCAAGCTGGTACGGAAGTAATAGGACAGGCGTCAAGGTACCTGGCATGGAAAGCACTACGTTTGATGATTTGGCGGGGGCACAGCTGCGCAACAATAAGCTACCGCCGACCGGCACCCCCAATATCCCCAAGGGAGGGAAGCAATGAAAACAGGCCGTTGTATAGAAATTCTCGACCCGTATGAATGGCTGCCAGCATACGGTGAGAATGCCGTTTCGCTGGCCAACAACGGCCTCGAGCTCGTTGTCTCTATTGAGTATGACGGCGACAACGGCGCTGTTCTTCGGAAGGAATTATTGTTTGAAAGCGTTTGCTTTTTTTATAGAGCGTCGATGCCCGGGCCATGCATGCTGGACGTAATTCATGATAGCAAACCGACGCCATCCAACTTAGGTGCTCTCGTAAAGTACCCGGACTCGGAGGCAGCGCTCGCATGGGCGAAGCACTTTGGTGGAACTCGTGAGGTGAATCACTATAGGATCATGTTTCTTTCTGAGAATTTAGTGATAGAAGTAATGGCCTCAAGTGTAACGCTGAGGTAGATAATCATTCCATCTGGAGATATTGCGCGGGCACGAAGTCAATCAGCCAAACCCCATTTTCGGCTTGATAAAAACGATAACCATCCGAATGCATGCGCCAGCACTCAATTTTTAGAACAGCGGCTTCCCCATATCGACGGCCATTGGCTAATGCAGTCTCCATATCCGCTTCGAGATGTACATGATGCCGCGAACCGGGCTTCAGCCCGTTTTGCATTATGGAATGCAGAAAGCGCCTAGCCGTTCCATGATACAGAATATCGGGTGGTGTTTTTTCCCTGTGCGATTGTTTTACCTGAGGCGTCGAATGTCCCTGAAGTGCGCGAATCCGATTTCCATCATTTGAGATGGCGAAGCGGACCTTCTCACTCTCTGAGACTATGCTTCTTAGTATGGCGCGATCAAGGAATTGCCCGGCCTGCGCTGCGCCCGTGATCAATTGGTCAATATCTGCCCACCCTTCAATGTCGAGCTGTAGGCCAATCGTACGTGGTTCATGACGAAGAACATAGCTCAGGAATTTGCTTGCCTGAGTTCGTTGCTTGTTATTCAATGTAACACTCCCAATCCATTGCAGTTGGTGCGGTTGTTTAGATATTAGCTGAATTAAAGGCTCCCTGCTATGTGCTTTACTATCTTCACGACGCCATATTTTGATTGAATCTGCGGTTGTCGCCCTTTGTGTCGCGAGGCATTCACATGCCGGTCGTTGCATTTTAGAGTAGGGAAGTTCCCGCGCGATGGTGAGTTTGAGACGAGAATTGGTGCGTCGCACAAGGAGGCCATGCGGCTGATGACAGAAAATCAGACGGCCTTGTGGCGAATTGAACAGGCAAGGCGGCTCGGCTAATGACCGTCTTGGTCGACAAGCCGTAATTGGCATGGCCGGTCACCTTCAAAGAAGTTGGCAGGCGCATCCCCGGCCTTCAAGGCATCGCTCGCGAGATGCCCGCGCTGTGGAGCAGGTTCTCATCGAATATAATGGTCTTGGGAGGAATGCGGGATCGTTGATGAATAGAATTAACAGTATCGCGATGACTAATTCCATGTGTGCCGAGTCGTTGTATCGTGGGGCGGCTATATTGAAGTCTGTTGGACATTATGGGTTTTGATAATGATTAAGACCGGTGATGTTTTTTCAATAAATACATCTAATGGTTTGGCATATTTTCAGTTTGTAAAGCAAAACAAACTGATGGGGTCGTTGATACGCGTGCTGCCCGGCATACATGGAGAAGAGTCTTCATGCTGGGAGGATTTTGTAGGGCAAAGCACCAATTTTTGGATTTTCTTTCCTGTCTCGGCGGCACTAAAAAACGGAATCATTAGAAAGGTTGCAAATCATAATGTCCCGGATCATGCTAAGGAGTTTCCGTTATTTCGTGCCGGTGTAAGGCATCCTGAGACGGGGAAGGTGGAAACGTGGTGGTTGTGGGATGGCGAGAAGGAATGGCCCGTCGGTGACATCACCGAAGATGAACGAAAGTTGCCAATACGTGCGTCGTGGAACGACACCATGCTCGTCCAGCGCATTCAGGAAGGGTGGCTTCCTGAAAACGACCCACGGTAGTCGACTGGGGAGTGATAAGACGGCGGCAACTCTGGACGACCGGATTCGATCATGTGAGCGGGTGGAAGATCGTGATCCTACGTGTGGCTCAATCACTAAGGGACGCTACATTCGAAGCCGGGAACCAGTTCTAGTTTTTTAGGCCTGTGCGCAGGAAAGGGAACATCATCCGACAGCTGACCTTATCGCAATATCTTCAGATCGATATAGACCTGATTCGTCTCCCGGAACGCCGCCGCCCCTCGTGACATCCATCCCCATGAAAGGACCCGATCGCCACGCCGTCCGGCGCCGAGGCCAACGGGTTCGTTTAATGAGGAGCGATGCCATGAAGCACATCCTGACGGCCTTATCCCTATGCTGCGCCGCCACAATCGGGTGGGCCCAATCCCCAAACGACGCCCAAATCGCCGCCATCGTCGTCACGGCAAATCAGGTCGACATTGACGCCGGCGAGCTGGCCCGAACGAAGGCGAAGTCCAAGGACGTGAAGGAGTTCGCTGATCTGATGGTCACTGACCACTCCAGCGTCAACCAGTCCGCAATGGACCTGGCCAAGAAGCTCGATCTCAAGCCCGAGGACAATCCGACCGCGCAGACCTTGAAGCGTGGAGGGCAAGCAAACATCGCCAAACTGAAGGGGCTCAAGGGTGACGCCTTCGATCGGGCCTATGTCGATCAGGAGGTCGACTATCACCAGGCCGTACTGAACGCCCTGGACAAGACCCTGGTGCCGAGCGCGAGCAACGCCGAATTGAAGGCGCTGCTGGTCACGGTGCGGCCGGCCTTTGTCGCGCATCTGGAGCATGCGAAGCAGTTGCAGGCCTCGCTGCCCAAGAGCAAGACCGTCACCAAGAACAAGAAGCCATGATTCGCAGCCGGGGGACCGTCCTGGGGTCGCTGGTGCTGGCGGTGATCCTTGGCGGCACGGAAGTCGGCGCGGCGACCTATATTGTCACCATCGAGGGCATGGAATTCCGTCCTTCGACGTTGGTGCTGCACCGCGGCGATCGCGTCGTCTGGGTCAATCAGGATCTCGTGCCGCATACCGCGACCGCGGCGGATGGCAAGGGCTTCGATTCCGGCCATATCGCGCCCGGTGCGTCATGGGAGCATGTGGTGCAGGGCCAAGGATCGCTGCCCTATGTCTGCACGCTCCATCCGACCATGCAGGCGGTGCTTGAGGTTCGCAAGCGATGATCCCTTCCAGTGCAACGACGCTCGCCACCGGCAATCCGCATCACGATGACCAGGAGCTTGCCCGGCGTATCGCGGCGGGCGATCGTGCCGCGTTCGAGCTGCTGATCCGGCGAAACAATCGCCGCCTGTACCGCCTGGCGCGCGCGGCGCTGCGCGACGACGCGGAAGCCGAGGACGCCTTGCAGGAGGCCTATCTATCGGCCTATCGCGCGATCGGCGAATTCCGCGGCGACGCGGCGCTGGCAACGTGGCTGTCGCGGCTGGTACTGAATCAATGTCTCGGTCGACTGCGCCGCCACGCGCGCCGCGAGAAGGTGATTCCGATGGTGGCTTCATCCGGGGATGACGCTATGGAGCACGACTATCCCGCACCCGATGACGATGCGCCCGACCGGGCTTTCGCGCGTACCGAGTTGCGCGGACTGATCGAGCGTCAGCTGGACCGCTTACCCAAGGCGTTTCGTCTCGTATTCGTGATGCGGGAAGTCGAGGAAATGAGCGTGGAGGAAACCGCGCAGTGTCTCGATATTCCGGAGGCGACCGTTCGCAGCCGGCATTTTCGTGCGCGAAGCCTGCTGCGCGAGGCGCTGGCTCGCCAAATCGATCTGGCCGGACGCGATCTGTATGAATTCGGTGGCGTGCGCTGCGACCGGATCGTGCAGGGGGTGATGGCACGGTTGGACCGCGAGAACGCTGGCAAGGCCTGAACAAGCCCAGGCCCACCACACCGCCGATAACGCCGCAAGGAGACCCACGATGACTACCTCACTCTGGCGCGGCACCACCAACCCGACCGGATCTCCGATGCTGGTCGAGGACATCCAGACCGACATCGCGATCGTCGGTGGCGGCATTACGGGCGTCAGCCTCGCATGGCGCCTCGTGCAAGCGGGCCGCAGTGCGGTGCTGCTGGAAGCGAATGCCCTGGGCGTTGGCGACACGGGAAATTCCACCGGCAATCTCTATGCGACGGTCAGCAGCGGCTTGCGTGCCCTTCGGCAGAAATGGGGCGACGACGTCGTGCGGCAGGTCACGCAGTCGCGCGCAGAGGCAGTGGATTGGATCGAGGAGCACGTTCATCGCCTGGGCATTGATTGCGCGTTCCGGCGCTGCCCCTTGGTTCGCTATCCGGCGTCGGCCGATGCGCGCGACGGGATCGAGGCCGAGTTCGAGGCGTCGCTGGCCGCCGGCCTACCAATTCGGAGGGAGGGCGCCTTGCCTACGGGCTTGCCCCACGCCCACGGCGATGCGCTGGTGCTGGAGCAGCAGGCGCAATTTCATCCGCTCGCCTATGTGCTAGCGCTGGCCCGGCATGCCGCCGACAATGGCTGCCGCATCTTCGAGCGCTCGCCGGTGGTCGAAATCGACCGCTCGCAACAGCTGCTGAGAACGGAGCGCGGCAGCGTCAAGGCGCAGCACATCGTGCTGGCCACGCATTCGCCGAGCGGCTTTCATCTGATGCAGGCCGGCATGGTGCCGCATCGGGAGTATGGATTGGCTGCGCCATTGAACGGCGACTCGTTTCCGGCAGGGATTTTCTACGCCGAAGGCAGCGAGCGCCTGTCGGTGCGCGGTCTTGATACCACGCAGGGCAACTACCTCGTATGCATCGGCCAGACGGCCAAGACCGGTCAGCATGACGCGGCGGCGGCCATGACAAAGCTCGAAGAATCGGCAAGGCAGCGTCTCGGCATTCGGCAAATTGCCTTTCGCTGGTCCGCGCAGAATTTCCCGTCGCCGGACGGGCTTCCCTATATCGGCAAGGACACGTTCGGCAGCTACGTGGCCACCGGTTTTGCCACCGACGGCCTGACCTACGGCACGCTGGCCGCGGCCATCATCGCGGACCAGATTCTCGGGGTCGACAATCGCTGGAGCGAGCTCTACAAGGCGACGCGGTTGACCGCCGTGAAGTCCGCAAAGGGCACCGCGGAGGAAGTGGTCAGCATGGGCAAGGCGCTGATCCAGGACTATCTGACGCGACGACAGCACGAGCAGCTGCAGAGCCTCGCACCGGGCAGCGCCGCGATCGCGGAACTGGAAGGAGAACGCGTCGCGGCCTATCGCGATCCCGCTGGACGGCTGTTTGCGGTATGGCCGGTCTGCACGCATATGAAATGCATCGTCCATTGGAACGCGGTCGAGGCAAGCTGGGACTGCCCATGCCACGGCAGCCGTTTCGCGCCTGATGGCAGCGTGCTGTCCGGCCCGGCGCTGGCACCGCTGACCATCAAGCTGGTACCGGATCAGGAAAGCGGAACCTGAGCCGACGCGACCGTGCCTGAATCGCCGTCGTTCTGCACTGCGGAAAATGGCGGAAAACCCCAACATGTCGGGGCCTGGAACACCCATTAAGATGAACCGGCAGCAGCGGGACCTCAAGACAACAGCCGGAGACATCAGCATGGATCGACGACAGTTCCTCGGCGCGGCGGCCTGCGCCACCGCGACGCTCGCGGCAACCGGCCTGGCGCCAAGCGCATGGGCGGCGGATTGGCCGAGCCGGCCGATTCGTCTGGTGGTCGCCTATCCGCCGGGCGGCGGCACCGACGTGGTCGCGCGCCTGTTCGCCGACTACTTCACCAAGGTCATCGGCCAGTCGGTGGTCGTGGAGAACAAGCCGGGCGGCGCGACGATCCCTGCCACGCAGGACGTGATTCGCGCGAAGAACGATGGCCATACGCTGCTGGTGACGCTGGGCTCGTCGGCGACTTCCGGCGCGCATATCAACCGCGTGCCCTACGACCCGCTGACCGATCTGACCGCATTGGCGGAGCTTGGCAAAGCGCCAGTCGTGATGGTGGCGAACAAGGACGCGCCATTCTCGTCGCTGAAGGAGTTGATTGCCTGGTCCAAGGCCAATCCCGGCAAGCCGCTGCATTCGGCCTCGTACGGCCCCGGCACCTCGTCGCACTTCGGGCCGCTGCTGTTCAACCGGCTGTCCGGCACCCATATCGAGCCGGTGCTGTACAAGGGCTCGGCGCCGGCCACGCAGGACCTGGTCGGCGGCGTGGTGCCGCTGATGATCGATGGGCTGACCACGGGCGTGCCGCTGTATCAGGCCGGCAAGACCAAGGTGCTGGCGACCACGATTCCGGAGCGGTCCGATCTCGCGCCCGGAGCGCCGACGTTCCGGGAGCTGGGCTTTCCCGAGATGGAGCAGCTGAGCGGTTATTTCGCGCTGTTTGGTCCCAAGGCGATGCCGAAGGAGACCGTGGAAGCGGTATCGGCCGCGGTGCGCAAGGTGCTGGCCGATCCGGCCTATCACAAGCGCCTGGCCGGCGTCGGCGTATTGCCGCCGCAGGCCGTCACGCCGGACGCCTTTGCCACGCAGATCAAGACGGATCATGCCCGCTGGGGCAAGTTCATCAAGGACATCGGCTTCAAGATCGACGGAACCTAGGCGCCGGCGCCAGCTCCCGTACCGTCGCGGGATTTCCCATCCGGGGCGCGGTGCCCTATGCTACGGGCTTTGCGTGGCCTGCCGACGCATTGGCTGGGCCAACCGGCCCGCCGCGGGCGCCACGCCAGCCTGGATCAGAGGACCCCGCCTTGAAGGCCGATAGCAGCGCGTCGACCGTCGACGACTACCAAAACCTGTTCAATCTCGCGCCAGTCTCGTTGTGGCTCGAAGACTATAGCGACCTAAAGCGGCATCTCGATGGCCTGCGCGCGGGCGGCATCGTCGACCTGCGCGCCTACCTGCACGGCCACCCCGACGAGGTCGCCCGTTGTTCGTCGCTGATGCGGGTCGTCAACGTCAATCGCCGCACGCTGGAGCTCTACGGCGCCCGGGATCTTGCCGACCTGGTCGGCAATCTGGACAAGGTCTTCCGCGACGACATGTTCGAGCAGCATGTCGAGGAGCTGGTGCAGCTGTGGGAGGGGAAGGGGGCGTTTTCAGGACAGTCCGTCAATTACACGCTCGACGGCCAGCGTCTCGATATCCAGCTGTCCGGCCGCGTGCTGCCCGGCCACGAGCAGCTTTGGGACCGCGTGCTGCTGTCGATCGACGACATCACGCAGCGCCAGCGTGCCGAGCGCGAATTGCGCAACAGCCGGCAATACGCGGTCGGGCTGTTCGAGCATTCTCCGGTGTCGCTGTGGGTCGAGGACTTCAGCGCGGTCAAGGTGCTGATCGATGAGGTGCGCGCCGCTGGCATTACCGATTTCCGGACCTTCCTGAACGTGCATCCCGATTTTGTCGCGCGTTGCATGCAGGAAATCCGCGTGATCGACGTCAACCAGCAGACGCTGCTGATGTTCAGCGCGCCGTCGAAGGCGGTGCTGTATTCACGCCTGGGCGATGTGTTCCGGGACGACATGCAGCAGCATTTCGCCGAGCAGCTGGTCGACCTGTGGAACGAGAAGCTGTGGCAGCAGCGCGAGATCGTCAACTATGCGCTGGACGGCCGGCAGGTCGATGTGTACATGCAGTGGTCGGTGTTCCCGGGGCATGAGGCGGAATGGGACCAGGTGCTGGTATCGCTGACCGATATCACCGCGCGCAAGAAGGCCGAGGCCTATGTCGAATTCCTCGGCAAGCACGACGTGCTGACCAAGCTGTACAACCGCGCGTACTACGAGGACGAACTGGCGCGGCTGGGCCGCAAGGGCCCGTGGCCGGTCAGCGTGATCGCGGTCGATCTGAACGGGCTCAAGCAGGTCAACGACAACCTCGGCCATGCCGACGGCGATGCGCTGCTGCGCCGCGCCGGCGAGGTCCTGAAGAAGGCCGTCGGGGACGGCTTCTGCGTGGCGCGCGTCGGTGGGGACGAGTTCATGGTGCTGCTGCCGGACCGCGACGAGCATGCCACGGCCTCGGTCGTCGCGCAGATCGAGCAGGTCGTCGAGCTCAACAACCAGTTCTATCCGGGCGCGGCGCTGAACTTCGCGATCGGCGCGGCCACCTGCGCGGTCGGCGAGCGGCTGACCGATACGGTAAAGCAGGCCGATGCGCGCATGTATGCGGCCAAGCGCGCCTTCTACGAAAAGCTGCGGGCGGAGCGGGAACGCCGCCGCAGCTAACGTCACGCGCGCCCCGCCATCAGCCGCGTGCGCCCATTGCAGGATCGGACACCAGGTCCTTGCCCGTTTCGATGCGTCCCGCGAAACGGCGGCGGAAGCTGCCCTGCTGCGTGGTCACCGTGAAGTCGTACCAATTGCCCTGCGATCCGACCGGCCAGTGCTGGTCCAGCTGCTTGCCCGCCGGCACCTCGAAGGTCCACGGGCCGTCATTTCGATAGGCGTTCGGCACCACGGTGAAGGTGCAGGCGCTGGTGCCGGCATTGATCATCGTCAGGTAGACCGCCGCGTTGGCGATGTCGTAGCAGACGCGGATCTCGGGCGCGCTGGCACCGGCGGTGCCCAGCGTGCTGACGTCGCCGCGGAAGCTCCGATGGAAGCCATTGGGCCCGAGCACGAACAGGTCGTAGCGGCCTTCGTCGCTGGCGAACACGTCGTAGCGGCCATCGAGCTGCTTGCCGGGTTCGACGGTATAGCGGCGCGGCACGCGGTCCAGGTGCAGGCGGTCGTAGACGTGAAAGACCGCGGTGGCGGTTCCGGTATTGCTGAACAGCAGCCACATCGCGCGTCCGCTGGCGTCTTCCCGCCCGCTGACGTGCAGTTCATACGGCAGCGCGCGCGAGGGGCGCGTACCGGTTGCCTGCGCGGGCAACTGCTGTGCGCTCGTCGCGGGCAGCGGCACCTGTGGCAACTGACCCTGCGCGGTGCGGATCGCGTCGGCGCTGGTCTTGTCGCGCGTCGGCAGCGTCGGCAGCGTCTCGGTATTCGGGTTGACGAAGTTGAACGCCGAGGTCAGGTCGCCCGCGATCGCGCGGCGGTAGGCGCTGATATTCGGCTCCATCACGCCGAAGCGAGCCTCGAGGAAGCGCAGCACCGAGGTGTGGTCGAACACCTGCGAGTTGACCCAACCGCCGCGGCTCCACGGCGATACCACGTACATCGGCACGCGCGGGCCCGGGCCATAGGGATTGCCGTCGGTGTGATATTCGCCGTCGGTCGCCACCGTCGAGGCGCCGGCCAGCGTGCCGTTGTCAAAAGCGGGCGCGCACGGCGGCGGCACGTGGTCGAAGAAGCCGTCGTTCTCGTCGAAGTTGATCAGCAGCACCGTGCGGCTCCAGACCTCCGGATTGGCCGTCAGCGCGTTCAGCACCTCCTGCGTATACCAGGCGCCTTGCACCGGGCTCGACGGCCCCGGGTGTTCGGAGTAGGTGGCCGGCGCGACGATCCACGACACCTGCGGCAGCGTTCCCGCCGCGACATCGTCCTTCAGCGCCTGCAGAAAGCCGCCATCCGGCATCGTGTTGCCGATGCCCTTGATCAGCGGGCTGATCTCCTCGTCCGCGGGCGTGTACGGCGGATACGGGCTGCCGTTGGGCTGATTGCCGCGCGCCGCATTGGCGTCGCGATATTGCTTGAAGCCGGCCAGCGGGTTGTCGGTGAAGTTGTCCGGCAGGTTCTGATAGACCTTCCAGCTGACGCCGGCCGCCTGCAGCCGTTCCGGATAGGTGGTCCAGCGGTAGCTGATGCTGGTCGCGTCGAGCGAATCGCCGCGGTTGTCGATCACCGGGCCGCCCATCGCGCCGGTCGGATCGTTGGTGCCGGTCCAGTGGAACAGACGGTTCGGATTGGTGCCGCCGTGGAACGAGCAGTAGTACGCGTCGCAGATCGTGAAGGCATTGGCCAGCGCGTACTGGAAGTCGAGTTCGGCTTCGGTATAGAAGCCCATCGAATGCGGTTCCTTGTACGTCGGCCACTGGTTCATGCGGCCCAGGTCCCAGGCTTCCTGTGCGTCGGGATAGCTGTGCGGCGTGCCGGCGACGCGCTGCGCGTTGCCGGCGCTGCTGTCCAGGTGGTAGGGCAGCACGATGCGGCTGACACCGTTCTCGGTATAGGTCTGCTCGAAGACGTTGCGTCCGCCGGCCAGCGGAATCGGAAAGCGGTCGCCAAAGCCGCGCACGCCTTTCATCGTGCCGAAGTAGTTGTCGAAGGACCGGTTCTCCTGCATCAGGATCACGACATGTTCGACATCGCGAATCGTCCCGGTGGCGTTATTGGCCGGAATGGCCAGGGCGCGGCGAATTGCAGGCGGGAATGCGGCCAGCGTGGCGGCAGCGGCGGCGCCGGTGCTGGCGAGCTTCAGGAATTGACGGCGGCTGTTCGATGGCATGGCGAAAGGCGGCTGGGATGGCGGGATGGTACCGGCAGGGCGGCGATCGGGAAACCATGGGCGCCGGCGCGCAGACAGCAGGGCGCCGGACAGCCGAAGCCGGCACCGTACCCGACGGCGATGTCAGCGCCATGACGTCGCGATGACAGCGGCCGCTTTGCAACACGGCAAGCGATCGACATCGGGTCACAGTGTCGTCATGCATGCGCACTAGGCTGGCGGGATTTCCGGAACGGCTTCCCCATCGATCCGGAATCTTTCCCATCCTTCTTCCACGCCAGCGAAGGTCCCAATGCAAGCCCTGAGAATGACGAGAGCGCTGTTGGCCGTTCTTCTGACCACCGCCGTGCTGACCGCCTGCGGCGGCGACGACGACAAGCCGGGCGAAACGCCCAAGCCGCCGGAGACGCCGAAGCCGGAACTGCGCTGCGCTCCCTGAGCGCACCTAGCGCACCTAGCGCCCTGCGCACCCCGGCAACCGGCGCACCTTGCGCCATCGAATCTCCGCCTCCGACCACAACAACAAACAGCAATGACCTCTCGCCGCAGATTCCTGCAGGCGAGCGCGGCTGCCGGTTTCTCGGCCGCCGCGCTCGCCGCCTTTCCCCCGAGCATTCGCCGCGCGCTGGCCATTCCGGCCAACAATGCCACCGGCACCATCATGGACGTGCAGCACGTGGTGATTCTGATGCAGGAGAACCGCTCGTTCGACCACTACTTCGGCACGCTGAGCGGCGTGCGCGGATTCGGCGATCGCATCACGATCCCGATGCCGAACGGCCGCAAGGTCTGGCAGCAGGAGCGCGCCAACGGCACGGTGATCACGCCCTACCATCTGGATGGCACCGCCAACAACGCGCAGCGGGTCGCCGGCACGCCGCACTCGTGGAAGGACAGCCAGGAAGCGTGGGACCACGGCCGCATGTCGCGCTGGCCGGTCGCCAAGACCGACACGTCGATGGGGTATTACAAGGAACAGGAGATCCCGTTCCAGTTCGCGCTGGCCAACGCGTTCACGATCTGCGATGCCTACCACTGCTCGATGCATACCGGTACCGACGCGAACCGGTCGTTCCATCTGACCGGCACCAACGGCCCGGTGCCGCAGAACGTCGCCTTCGTCAATAACGAGTGGGACGCGATCAACGGCATTCCGTCGGACGCGAATATCGGTTACACGTGGAAGACCTATGCCGAGCGGCTGGAAGAGGCCGGCATCAGCTGGATCAGCTACCAGAACATGCCGGACGAGTGGGGCGACAACATGCTCGGCGCCTTCCAGACGTTCCGCCGCGCCAATCTGGCATCGGGCTTTCCGGTGTCTAGCGGCGGGGCCCCGGGCGCACCGTACAACAACACGGGGCAGCCGCTGCCGTACCACGCGTACGACCCGGCGACCGACAACGCCAGCAACCCGCTATACAAGGGCATCGCCAACACGCTGCCGGGAAGCCAGCCGGACCAGTATCTGGACGCGTTCAAGCGCGACGTGCTGGAAGGCAAGCTGCCGCAGGTGTCGTGGATCAACGCGCCGTCGATCTACTGCGAGCATCCTGGGCCGTCGAGCCCGGTGCAAGGCTCGTGGTTCCTGCAGGAAGTCCTCGATGCGCTGACGGCCAATCCCGAGGTCTGGAGCAGGACGGTGCTGATCGTCAATTTCGACGAGAACGACGGCTATTTCGATCACGTGCCGTCGCCGTCGGCGCCGTCGCGCAATCCGGACAACACGCTCGCCGGCAAGACGACGCTGAGCGAGGAGCAACTGGCGCCGGAGTATTTCACGCAGCCGCCGCCGCAGGGCAGTACCAGCCAGCCGGCGCCGGATGGCCGTGTCTACGGCCCGGGCCCGCGCGTTCCGCTTTACGTGATCTCGCCGTGGAGCCGCGGCGGCTGGGTCAACTCGCAGGTGTTCGACCACACGTCGGTGCTGCGCTTTCTCGAGGCCCGCTTCGGCGTGCAGGAGCCGAACATCAGCCCGTTCCGGCGCGCCGTCTGCGGCGACCTGACCAGCGCCTTCAACTTCAAGACGCCCAATAGCGAAGCGCTGCCGACGCTGGCCGGCCGCACCACCCGCGATGCCGCCGACGCGCTGCGCGCCGCGCAGCAGCGGCTGCCGGCCGTGCCGGTGCCGCGCGACATGGCGCTGCCGCTGCAGGCACCGGGCACGCGTCCTTCGCGCGCGCTTCCCTACGAGCTGCATACCAGCGCGCGCTGCCACGCTTCCGGCCAGGTCGAACTGCTGTTCTCGAACACCGGCACGCAGGCCGCCGTGTTCCACGTCTACGACGGCCACAAGCTCGACCGCATTCCGCGCCGCTATATGGTCGAGCCCGGCAAGACGCTGTCCGATACCTGGAACGCCGCGTCGGACAACTTCGGCCGCTACGATCTGTGGGTGCTGGGCCCAAACGGTTATCACCGGCACTTCAAGGGCGATCTGAACCGGCTCGGCGGGACGCAGGCCGCGCCCGAGATCCGCGTCTGCTACGACATCGCCAATGGCGACGTCTACGTGGACCTGCTCAATCCGGGCGCCGCCGCGTGCCAGCTCGCCATCGCGCCGCTGGCCTATCGCAGCGACGGCCCCTGGCAGGTCGACGTCGCCGCGGGCGGCACGGCCTCGCGGCACTGGTCGCTGGCCGACAGCGGCCAGTGGTACGACTTCGCCGTGACCTGCAGCAGCGACCCGGCCTTCTATCGGCGCTTTGCCGGCCGCGTCGAGACCGGGCGGCACACGGTCAGCGACCCGGCGATGGGCGAGGTGTGACTGCGGGATAGTGGCAAAACGGCCCCGGAGGCGCGGCGGGTTACGACGACTGCCGCTGCCTGCTACCGGTCCGCTGCAAAGCGATCCGTCGCCGCAATCAGCCGATCAAGGATGCCCGGCTCGGTCCACGCATGGCCGGCGCCCTCGACCAGGTGGAAATCCGCTTGCGGCCAGGCCTGGTGCAGCGCGTAGGCGTAGCGCGCCGGGCACGGCATGTCGTAGCGGCCGTGCACGATGACGCCGGGGATGCTGGCCAGCCTATGCGCGTCGCGCAGCAGCTGGCCTTCTTCCAGCCAGCAGCGGTGCGTGAAGTAGTGGTTTTCCAGCCGCGCAAACGCCAGCGCGAAATGGCCGTCGTCGTGCTTGGCGGCGATCGCCGGATCGGGCAGCAGCGTAATGGTTTCGGCTTCCCACACGCTCCACGCGCGCGCGGCTTCGATCTGCCTGGCCTTGTCGTCGCCGGTCAGCAGCTTGCGGTAGGCCGCCATCATGTTGCCGCGCTCGGCCTCGGGGATCGGCGCCTGGAAGCGTGCCCACTTGTCGGGGAACATCTCGGATACGCCGTATTGGTAGTACCAGTCGAGCTCGGCCTGCGACACCGTGTAGACGCCGCGCAGCACCAGTTCGCTGACGCGTTCGGGATACTTCTGCGCGTAGGCCAGCGCCAGCGTCGAGCCCCACGAGCCGCCGAACACGAGCCAGGACTCGACACCGGTCAGCGTGCGCAGCCGTTCGATATCGTCGACCAGATGCCAGGTGGTGTTGGCCTCCAGCCCGGCATGCGGGGTCGAGCGGCCGCAGCCGCGCTGGTCGAACAGCAATACGTCATAGCGTGAGGGATCGAACAGGCGCCGATGGTCGGGCGAGATGCCGCCGCCTGGCCCGCCGTGCAGGAACACCGCCGGCTTGGCGCCGGGCGTGCCCGCCCGCTCGTAGTAGATGATGTGGCCATCGCCGACATCGAGTGTGCCGGTCTCGTAGGGTTCGATTTCGGGGTAGAGCGTGCGCAGCGCGGGCATGAGTGCGGTCTCCGGTTGGAATACCGCAGTGTACCGGCGCCGCGCAGCCGCGGCAGGGGCGGGGCAGGGGGGGCAGTCAGGCGGTGGACGGCGCCACGGCAAGCCAGATCAGCAGCACGCCCGCCGCGATCAGCACGATGCCGGAAAGCCGCGCCACCTGCAGGCCGGCCGGCCCTGCCTTTTCCAGCAGCACGAGCAGCGCCAGCGCGGTAACCCAGAGCAGCGCCATCACGCCGGTGACGAACAGCACCGCCATCAGCGCCCAGCAGCAACCGAGGCAAAACGCGCCATGACGGATACCCATCGTCAGCGCGCCGCGCTTGCCGTCGCGCCAGTTCGTCATCAGGAAACCGAGCGGGCTGCGGCAGTGCGTCAGACAGGCCCGCTTCCATGGCGTCAGCTGGTAGAGGCCCGCGAGGCTGAGGATCGCGCCCCCGGCGACGCGGCTCGATATCGCCATCGCCGGGGACAGCAGCATGGTCTCGTGAAGCCCCCATTGCACCAGCGTGATGGCCGCGCTGAAGCCGACCCAGACGGCCAGATAGCCAAGTCCGAAGCAGACGACGGTTGCCGGCAGCCGTTTGCCCTGCCGCCGGCGTTGCAGCCCGGCGTAGATCAGCATCACCGGCGCGGCGGCCGGCGCCATCATGCCGATCATCATGACGACCCACATCGCGAAGGTGTAGAGCCCGTCCGCTGCGGTCCACGGCATCGCCATGCCCATGCCGGCCATCATTGCGGCGTGGTCGGCGGCCGGCGCCATCGAGCGATGCAGATGGATCAGATAGCCCCACGCCAGCGCGGCGATGACCAGCATGCAACCCCAGACGAGCAGGCGGTCCCGCTGCCGCAGTTCGCTGTAACGACCGGCGTCGAGCAGCGAAACCGCGCCGGCGGGCTCAGGCTCCCTGCCAGGAGAATGGCGCATATTGGCCATTGTTGCGGCCGCTGTCGTCGTCCCAGACCATGCCGAGCGCGTGGACATGGCTGCGGGCGGGGCGTGCCAGCGCGACGCGGTCCGCGGCCGGATGGCCGGTGTTATCGAGGTGGATCGGCTCGCTGGCATTGGGATTGATGCCCATCACGCCTTCGGCCGCCATGTCGACGAGGTTCGGTGCGGTGACCGTCCAGCTTCTGCTGTTTCGATCGAAGCGGATCTGCGCGGATTCCACGCCTTCGAACGTGCCGACCAGCGGGGAGAGCGCCGCCATCGGCCCGCCCGCGGCGCCGCTGGCAATCGCCGTGATCGCATCACGCTGTGACGCATCGGCGCGTTCATCGACGATCAAGCCGACGGACCAGTTTCCTTTGCCCATCTCCTCCGGCGTCGAGCCAAGCACGATAAAACCAAGTCCATCGAGCGGGACCTCGCCATAGCGGCCCTGCTCGATCTGGAACCCCATCGCGAAGATGCAGTGGCCCTTGGTGGGGGGTACCGCCAGCTGTCCCGGCAGGCAGGGGCAGATGAAGTCGCAGTTGCAGGTCTCGTAGTACTGACCCTGGATGTTCCAGTTGGGCGTTGCCATGGTTTGCCTCCTCGTCTTGCTGCTGCACCGCACCGCGGTATCGCGGTGGATCAGGCGATACGCGGCGTTCCGGTTTCGCGAGAACCGGATCACTCGAATATAGGTGAGCGCGCAGAGGATGCCGGCGAGGCGGGAAAAGTCAGTGTTTTTCGGCGAAACGGGCGAGCGTGGGGATGGCAGAAGCGCCGATGCCGCCGCGCAAGGCGGCGGCATCGGGTCTTGCAGGCGTCTGGAGATACGCCCGGCGAGCGGAGCTGCGCTTATTCGACCGTCGCGCCGGATTCCTGCACGATGGTCTTCCACTTCCTGTAGTCCGACTGGACCAGGTCGGCGAACTGCTTCTGGGTCATCACCTTCGGCTCGGCGCCTTGTTCGTGGATGGCCTGGATCATGGCCGGCGTGGCGAGCTGCTTGTTGACTTCGGCGGCCAGCTTGTCGACGACCTCGCGCGGCGTCTTGGCCGGCGCGAACAGGCCATACCACGTGCTGACGTCGACCTGCTTGTAGCCGCTCTCTGCCAGGGTCGGCACATCCGGCAGCGACGTGCTGCGCGTGGCCGACGTCACGGCCAGCGCACGCAGCTTGCCGGCCTTGATCTGCGCCCTGGCCGACGGCACCGAGGCCACCATCAAGTCGACGTTGCCGGCGATCGCATCCATCATCGCCGCGTTCGAACCCTTGTACGGCACGTGCAGCAGCTTGATGCCCGCGGCCTGGCTGAAGATTTCGGCGGCAAGGTGAATGGTGGTGCCATTGCCGGGCGAACCGTATTTGATCGAACCAGGCGCGCGCTTGGCGGCGGCAACCACGTCGGCAATGTTCTTGAACGGCGAATTGGCCGGCGCGACGATCATGATCGGGGTATAGGCGACGTGGGTCACCGCCACCAGATCCTTCGTCGGGTCGTACTTGACCGTCTTGTAGAGCCACGGCGCCACGATCAGATTGTCCTTCTGGCCCATCACCAGTTCATAGCCATTGGGCGTCGCCCGTACGGCTTCGGCAATGCCGATGGTGCCGCCGGCGCCCGGACGGTTGTCCGGTACCACGGTCCACTTGGCGCTCTGGGTCAGCTGATTGGCGACGAGGCGGGAGAGGATGTCGGTGCCGCCGCCCGGAGGGAACGGAATCACCAGTCGAATCGGCTTCGAAGGCCAGGCGGGGTCGGCCTGGACGGGGGCGACGGCGGCCATGCCGCAGACCGCCAGAAGGGCGAGCAACGCCTTCTTCATCGTTTGTCTCCTGTTCTGGAATGTCCCGAACCAGTCGTTTTGCTGGCTTGTCGCGGCCGGATGGCGCCGGTCCCGCTGGGCTGGAGCAAGTCTAGAGGGCGGGAGTGGAGCGGGCGAAGTCATATTTTCAGAGACCAGATATGCGTTTTAAAAATAGCGGAGGTTACCACTAACGGGGATCGGGGGCGCAGGAAGGGCCGCGCGGGACGCCGATCCAGGGGGCTGCTGGCGGTATGGACAGGGAACCGGTATCGCGCAGGGGCCGCCGCGGGCAGGCGTTCCTGCGCGCACCCTATAGAGGTCCCCACCTGTTAAATCCGCGGCATTTCAGGCAAGCACCGTAGCCGATTGGCTGGCAACTTATCGGGACGTTGGCCCCCTCCTTAACCTGGATGTCCTTGCCTATGACCCCCTATCTCGACCCACCCGTTGCCGCCCATTCCGTCCGCTATCCCGTTCGCCCTCCCGCGCGCTGTTTGATGACTCATTCGGGCGGGCATGCCATCAGCGGCTATTCGACCCTGCGCCGATTTCCCGATCCCATATGCCACCGCATAGCCGAACCCGGGGATACGGCAGACGGTTACGCACCCGCGAAAGGCCGCGATCACGATGCCTCATACAAGCTGGTGTTCTCCTTTCGCGAAGTCGTGCGCGACCTGATACACGGTTTCATCGACGAGTCCTGGCTGCACGCGCTGGACTGGAATTCCCTTGAGCCGGTGCCCGGACACTATGTGTCGGACCGCCTTCGTTACGGCATCAACGATGTGGTTTGGCGTATCAACGTCGCCGGGCAGCAGCAGCCGCTCTACTTTCTGATTGAGTTTCAAAGTCGAATCGATTCCGACATGGCGGCACGCATGCTGGCGTACGTCGGCATGTTCTACCGCGATGCGAGCCGTCGACGCAGTCGTCCAGGTGGCGGCCGGCGCGGTCCACGGTATCCGGCGGTGCTGCCGATCGTGCTCTATAACGGCAACCGACCATGGCATGCGGATACGGAGATTGCGACGATGATTTGCCCACTGCCGCAGTCCATGGCGAGTCACCAGCCGCGCCTGAACTATTACCTGATCGACCGTACCCGCTACACAGATGCAGAACTGGCGGGGATGCGAAATCTGGTGGCAGTGCTGATGCGATTCGAACGGGCCGAGAACATGGAAGCGATGCTCGAACCATTGCGGCTGGCCAGGGAGTTGACGGCACACAACACCGCGCTCGACGAGGCAATGACGGCGTGGTTTGCAGCTCTGACACCGAATGCGTTGCGTTTAACTGAAGTACATAACCTGATGGAGTTGGAAATGGACATGACGGCAAAGTTTTACCGCTGGGCGCGGGAGTATGCGCAGAAGGAGGTCGAGCAGGGGATCGAGAAAGGGATCGAGCAGGGGATCGAGAAAGGGATCGAGAAGGGGGTTCACATGGGTCACGCCAAAGCTTTGGCAAAGCTCCTGAGGCACCATTTCGGCCCATTGTCTACACATGTCCTCGCCAGGTTGGACGCCGCTTCAACGGAACAGATAGAGGCCTGGCACGACAGAGCCCTGGACGCGAAGTCCCTCGACGACGTATTCCGCCCCTGACGCATGCAATCGGGGGCAGGTCGGACTTGTAAAGCATGACGAGCCGCATGCGGCGTGGACCGGCCCAGCCTCACTGTTACCCGAGGCCGGGCCTCCGGAGCACGAGGCCGTTCGTAACGGACGCTCGCGCTATTTGCTATTGCGTGACGCAGCTGAAGCTGTCGGCCACGTTGATGTCACCGCCCCCCTTGTAACGCGGCCAGCTCGGATACGGGCAAAGCGGGCGCGTGCGTCCCGGCACACCGATCGTGTCGGCGACCACCTGCGCGGGCGGTTCGGCGCCTTTCTCCACCCAGTTTTCCAGCGCGGTCAGCGAATCCCAGGCCGCGTTGAACACGGTGCTGGCGGCGTGGCCATAGCCCGGGATTTCATAGTAGCGCATGAACTGCCCGACCCGGTCCGCGCCCATGGTGGTGCGCACGCGCTCGTAGTATTGGGCCGTCGCGCGCGAGCTGACCAGCACGTCGGCATTGCCGTGGGCCATCAGGATCTTGCCGCCCTTGGCGGCGAATGCGCTCAGGTCCGTCTTGTTGATGTCCTGCAGCGCGGTCAGCTCGCTGACGCGAGACTGCCAGGGGCCCGGGTTTTCCGGGTCCAGCGACAGCGAGTTGAAGTTCGGATCGCGCGTGACGAAGAAGCGGACCCACTGGTCCCAGAACACCGCGAAATATGGCGCCGTGGCGGGCATTGGCGTCGCGGGCGGGTCGAGATTGAGCGCGAGCGCGATCACCGTCGCTTGCACGGGCGACGGCCCCGACATGCCAAGGTCCGCTCCCCATACGTTGAAGCCCGGGTACTGCGTCTCGCCGCTGCCCAGCGGATACGCGAACTGGATCGGCGCGTTGTAGACCTTCAGCGCCGCGATCTGCGGATCGGACAGGCAGTTGTCGCCGGTATCGCCGCCGCCCGTGCAGCGCAGCGGGGCGCCGTTCAGCGTCGCCGTCGCCGGATCGAAGGTGGCGTTGCACGCCGCGACATTGCTGATGAGGCCATCCTGCACGCCGTCGAGCGTATCGCAGGCCTGCAGTGAGGCGTCAAAGAGTGCGCGACGTTTGGCGGCATTGGGATAGGCCCCTGGCTGCGCGAGCGCCCGCGTGATGCGCCCAAACGCCAAATCCAATGTTGCAGCGTTCCACGCGGGATAGAGCACGATGGCACCGTTCCAATCGTCGGGCCAGCGCTGGACCACGGCGAGCGCCTCGCGGCCACCGGTGGAGCCTCCCGCAAAGTAGGCCTTGCGCGGTCCTTCGGTCGCGTAGCGAGCGTTGATCAAGTGCAGCGCTGTGTCGCGGGTCTTCTTCAACGCATCGCTGGCGAAATTGCGCAAGGCCTCGTCATTGACGCCGAACGAGCCATCCCGGCTGCCCAGCGCGCCGGCCTGATGGCCGGAGTCGCTGGCGAAGGTGGCATAGCCGCGCCCCAGCGGTGTGGGCTGGTCGGCGGGGCCGGCCGGCACATTGCCTTGCGCCGACGGAATCGTGCCGTTGTAGCCGCCGCCACCGAACATCATGATCTTGTTGTTCCAGTTGGCCGGAAGATTCAACTGGAAGCGAATGTTCGGCGCATTGGGGTCGACCGGCCGGATATGGCCCAACACTCGGCAATACTCGCCGGTAGCCTGCGCGCCGCTGCCAGCCGCCGGTACTACGGTCGCCTCGGTCACCACCGCGCCAGAAGTGGGCAGCCCGATTGCCGTGGCCGGTACTTCGACGTTCGCCATTTCGGCGCAGGACTTGGGCTTGGCGACACTGGGTGGTGGCTTGTGTTCGTGATCGTCGCCGCCGCAGGCGGAGAGGGTCAGGACGATGCCGGCCAGTAGCGCGCCGGAGGTGGCGCGGATCGGATTGTCAGCGTGGCGGGTGCTGCGGCCCTGGTCCGGCGGATTTTCCGTGTTGGTATCTTGCATGCTTTGTCTCCATGTCGATATTCCGCCTTGGCCCTGGACCGGCACTTGGCAAGGCTGTCAGGCCGCGCAAGGGGGCGGCCAATCGACCATAGGAGGCGCAGCGCGATGCGTCAATCACGGAGATGGCTGATGGCCCGCAACGCGGCTGCCATCGGATCGCGGGGACAATGCAGGCGGAGAGCGCCGGCCCTCAGAAGTCAACCTTCTGGCCCGGCTCCGGCACGATGACGCGGATCGTCTCCGTGGCGCCCAGCGCCGCGGAGAACTCCGCCGGCGTGCCACGCAGCATCGGGTTGGTCAGGTAGTGGATCGGGATCGCGTATCTGGGCCGGATCATCTCACGGACCGCAATGGCCGCCTCGCGCGGTCCCATGGTGAAATGCCCGCCAATCGGGATCAGCACCAGGTCGGGCTTGTACAGCTCGCCGATCAGCCGCATATCGGCGAACAGGCCGGTATCGCCCATATGCCAGATCCGAAAGCCGTTCTCCAGCTCGATGATGTAGCCCACCGGCTCGCCGCCATAGTGGACCTCGTCCTTGCCCGAATTCGGGTTCTTCCAGATCAGCTCGGACGAGTGTTCGGCATGGACGGCGGTGATCTTCGGGCCGTTCGGGCCGAAGGGCGTCACCGTGCCGCTCTTGCCGAAGCGCTGCGACAGGTTGGCCGGCACCATGCCGAGGCTGACCAGCGTCTGCCCCATTCCGCCGCCGTTGTAGATTGGGGCGTTATGCATCTTGGCCAATGCCGGCGCGTCGCCGAGGTGGTCGCCGTGCGCGTGCGTGACGAGGATCAGGTCGACCTTGCCCAGTGCCTGCAGTTGCTTGAAGGGGGCCGGGGTCTTCGGATTCGCCGTGAGCCAGGGGTCGATCACGATCACCTTGCCTCCCGGCGTCGTGATGCGCGTGGCGGCCTGGCCGAGCCATAGTACCTCTGTCTTGCCTGCGGTCGTCTGGCCCACGGCGGCTGGTGCAGGCCCCGGTGTAGAAGCGGTGGGCGCAGTCGGTGCTCGGGCGGCGCATCCAGCGAGCAGCGTCAGCAGGACGACGAGCAGCAGCGGGCGGGCTTGAGGCATGGCTTCCTCCGGCGTGGTAGGCGAAGCGGCAAGCACCGAGCGGGCAATTGCCAGCGTCCAGTATTGGTTTGCGCACTTGCAGTGTCAACCTGGAACTCGGTGGGATTGCCGTGCCGTCTGTGCGTTGCGTCATGCCGAATGGCTGGACGCCATGCTCGAGGGCTAGCAGTTGGGCTTGCCTCCGCTCAGCGCCCGCTCGATACACCGGATGATCTCCGTATCCTCGAACGGCTTGTTGACAAAGCAGGCGGCGCCGGCCACGTAGGCGCGTTGCTCGTGGCCTTGTTCGGAGAACGCCGTCATGAAGATGATCGGCACATGGCAGCCGCGCTCGCGCAGCGCCTCGCACAGCGCGAAGCCGTTCATCCGCGGCATCTGGACGTCGGTGATCACACAGGCGATCTGGTTCAGCGTGGATGATTGAAGCAGGTCCGCGGCACCTCCGTAGAGTTCGACCGCCAGGCCGAAGGACCGCACCAGCCTCCCCATGGCATCCCTGACGGAGATGTCGTCGTCGACGATGGCGATCACGGGGGGCGAGGTCACAAGGGATCCTTGAGGAATCGGGCGTTTGCCTAGAAGGTATGCCGCATGCCGAGCGCAAAGACCTGCGGATCCGCTCCCGCCGCGATGCCGAGTTCGTTGATTGCGAAGTCGTAGGTGGCGTTCCGCTTGTTGTCGATGCGGCTGTAGTACGCATACAGCGCCGTGCGCTTCGACAGCGGATGGTCGTAGCCGATTGTCCATTGCGTGGCGCCGGTCTGCGGACCGCTACGGACGACCCCGATGGTGTCGGTCGATGCGCCGGTGCCATTGGCGGCAAATCCGAAGCCCAGCCGCAGGCTGCCGGCGCCCAGCCGCTGCACCAGCGACGCATACCAGGCGTTGCGCTGCAGATCGCCGCTGGCGGTCCGGTAGTGCAGCCGCTCGTAGACGCCGGCGATCCGCGTGCCGGACAGCACCTGCCACGCCACGCCGAGCTTCAATGCGTCGTCGTTGCGGCCGGCTGCCTGGTAGTGCCGGTGGACCTCGTAGGCGACGGTCGCATCGAACGCCCCGCGCTGATAGACCAACGCTGCGGAGTAGAGCGAAGGATTGCGTGCGACCGTCGCTCTTTCCTCGGGCAGGCCCCAGCCCAGCCACAGGCTGGCACCGCCGAAGCGCGGCGACCGGTATTGCACGATGTTTTTCTGGCGGCGATCGAACGAACTGGTGTTCTCGACGTTGTCGGAGCTGGAGGCCGACCCATTGCCGATCAGCGCCATATAGCCGGCGGTGGTCGGGTAGTAAGGGTCGTAGCCCATCGTCGACTCGGTATATGGCGTATGCCAGTGGCCGAGGAACAGCAGGCCGTAGTCTCCCTGCAGCCCGATCCGCGAATTGCGGCCGGCGATCTGGCCCTCGCCGGTGTCCAGCGACAGGTTGCTCTCGATCTGCCACAGCGCCTTCAGCGAGCCGCCCAGCGCTTCCTCGCCGCGCAGGCCGAACACCGAGCGGTAGTTGCTCTGGCGCATGCCGCTGGCGAGCGCGGTGCCATCGCTGGCGGTGCTGGCTCGCGTGTATTCGATTGCCGTATTGAGCCGTCCGTAGACGGTGACGGTACTGTCCGCCAGCGCGGGAACGCACGCTATCGACAGCGCGGCGGCGCACAACAGCGCGTCAGTGCGCCGCATCGCCGTCCTTGCGGTTGGCGGCAAGCGTTGGCCCCGGCGTGCCGGTAATCTTCGGCACGCACTCGGAATGGAACCACGCGACGGTGACCGGCTCGCCCGCCAGCATCCGCTTGACCGGCGGAATCAGCTGCTCGCCGATCAGCATGCCGAGCAGGCCGATCAATGCGACCGCCGGCGGCGCCGGGGAGCGAACCTGCATCAGCGCATAGATGATGCCGACCAGAATGCCGGCGCCAAGGGAAACGAGGTAGATCTTCATGGCGGTCTCGTAATCGGGAGGAAATCGGAAAAGAACCGGGTTCAGGTGCGCGTTGGCGGCAGGCCGACACCGAGCAGATGACGCACCCGGGGCGGCTCGGTACCGGTGTGGAAGCGGGCGATGTCGCGCTGCAGGTCTGCGTCGGCATGCGGCACGCGCCGGTGCTGGCGCAGGTGCTCGGCCCACGATTCGACCAGGAACCATTCGGTCAGCAGGTCCGGATCCTCGGGGTCCTCCATTACGCCCCAGTTGAAGGCGCCGTCGCGCAGCCGCTCTTCCGACAGTTGGTGAATGGCCCGCAGGAACGCCTCGCGGTTCTCGGGCGAGACGCGATACTCGATCAGGATCATCACCGGGCCGCGGTCGTGCGCGATCTCGTCGGCCTTCTCCGGCTCGGGCCAGTGGCGTGCCGGACCCAGGTCTTCCTCGCCGCGCGGCAGGCGCACGCGGCGCAGCAGCAGCGTCGCGACGATCAGGCCCGCGCCGGCAATCCACAGCGCATTGGGCGTTCCCAAACCCTGCGCGACGAAGCCCCAGATCAGGCTGCCGCCGGCCAGCGCGCCGTTGAAGACCATCTGGTAGACGGCCAGCGCGCGGCCGCGTACCCAGTTCGGCAGGATGGCCTGGGCCGCGCCGCCCAGCGTCGTCAGCGCGGTAATCCATGCCGCGCCGAGCAGCAACAGCAGCGGCAGCGCGACCCACACCGGCGGTGCGATCGACAGCGCGGCCATGACAGCCGCGGTGACCACCGCCGACAGCAGCACCAGGCCATCGCCGTCGAGCCGCTTCTGCAGCGCCGGCATCGTCAGCGCGCCCAGGATCGCCCCGGCGCCTACGGCGCCCAGCAGGATGCCGTAAAGGCCCGCGCCGCCGTTGAGCAGCTGGCGCGCAACCAAGGGAAGCAGGGCCCAGACGCTGCTGCCGAACGCAAAATGCACCGCGGCACGCAGCAGCACGATATGCAGCTTGCTGTGCGCCCGCGTAAAGCGCAGTCCGGCCCGGAAGGCGCTGAAGAAATGCTCGCGCAGGGGATCGCTGGGCTGGGCCGGCCGGCGCCACCAGATCAGCGCCGCGATCACGAACAGATAGCTGAGCAGGTCGGCGCCGTAGGTGACCGCCGCGCCGAACGCGGCCAGCAGCAGGCCGCCGGTCGCAGGACCGATGGCGCGCGCGATATTGACGCCCAGTGCATTGAGCGCGACGGCCTGCCGCAGCGTGCTGGGCGGCACCAGCTCGGGGACGATCGACTGCCAGGTCGGGCCCATCATCGCCGCGCCGATGCCGCCGACGAAGGCGAGAGCGATCAGGATCTCGATGGTCAGCGCCTGCCGCCAGGCCAGCAGCATCAGCGTGCCGCTGACCAGCGCCAGGCCGATCTGGATCACGATCAGGAAGCGGCGGCGATCGAGGATGTCGGACAGCACGCCGGCGGGAATCGCCAACAGGAATACCGGCAGCGTGGCCGCGGCCTGGATCGTCGCGACGGCAGCGGGCGAACTCGACAGGTCGGTGGCCAGCCAGGCGCTGGCGACGTCGCGCATGAAGCTGCCGATATTGCCGAGGATGGTCGCGACCCACAGCACCGCGAAGGTCGGCTTGGCCAGCGGCGCGAAGGTGCCGGCCGGGGCCGGTGCGGCCGCTGTCGTGTCGGGTGGCACGCTGGTGCTCATGCCGGCCTCCGCGTACGCCAGTCGTGCCAGGCCACCAGCAGGAAGCCCCCGACCAGGCCCAGATGCTCGAAGAAGGCGTTGGCCATCATGAACTGCGCCTCGGGCGGGGCGCTCCAGAAGCGGTTGGCCAGGAACGTCGCGGCCAGCGTGAAGGCCGCCAGGGCCAGCGCGCCTAACCAGCGTCCAATACCGGTCAGGATCATCGCGGCGGCCACGAGTTCGAGCGCGATGGTGGCGACGGCCATCGGCACCGCCGGGCTCAGACCGAAATGCTGCATCTCGGCGACGGCGCCGGGGAAGTCGAACAGCTTGACCAGCCCGCCCTGCAGATACGCCGCGCACAGCAGCAACAGCGCGATCCAGCGCATCCAGCGCGGCAGCGTGCCCGCATCGTCATCGGCCGGGGAAGGCCGGGAGCTCGACAGCATCATGTTGGTTCTCCGGTTGGCAGCTTGCGGGCCGGCTTGCACGTCGGCTTGCAGGTGGGACTACCCATCAGAACGCCCAGCACGAGCACCCCAGCGCGCCCCAGAACCCGCTTTCATCGCTGGTCGGCACGTTGGACGTCCACGCCTTCGCGTGCGCGTGCCCATGCACGCCGCACGAGGACGCGCAGCCGCAGGCGGTGTTCAGCGCCAGCGTGCGAGCCTGCGCCTGCGGACGCGGCTGGTAGCGGCTGCCGTGGCGGGCAGGGGACCAGTCCGGCATCGGCGGCGGCAGCTCCGGCGCATGCCTGCCGAATTCGGCATCGCCGTAGACCACCTTGCCGCCGAGCACGGTCATCACCGACGTGATGTCCTGGATGTCGTCGCCGGGCACCGAGAAGTAGTCGGCCGACAGCACCGCCACGTCGGCAAGCTGGCCCACCTGGATCTGCCCTTTCTTGCCGACCTCGGACGAGAACCAGGTATTGGCCTCGGTCCACAGCCGCAATGCGGTCTCGCGGTCCAGCAGATTGGCCTGCGGATACATCGCCATGCCGCCGACGGTCTTGCCGGTGGTCAGCCAGTACAACGATACCCATGGGTTGTACGAGGCGACCCGCGTGGCGTCCGTACCGGCGCCGACCTTGACGCCGCGCTCGAGCATCTTCTTGACCGGCGGCGTGGCCTCGGCCGCCTTGGCGCCGTAGCGCTCGACGAAGTACTCGCCCTGGTAGGCCATGCGGTGCTGCACCGCGATGCCGCCGCCGAGCGCCGCGATGCGGTCGATATTGCGGTCCGAGATGGTCTCGGCGTGGTCGAAGAACCAGTTCAGGCCCTGGAACGACACGTCGCGCGCGACCTTCTCGTAGACGTCGAGTGCGCGCGTGATGGTCTCGTCGTAGGTCGCGTGCAGGCGCCACGGCCAGCGTTTCTCGGCCAGCAGGCGGATCACCGGCTCCAGATCGGCCTCCATCGACGGCGGCATGTCCGGGCGTTCGACGCGGAAGTCCTCGAAGTCGGCCGCGGTGTAGACCAGCATCTCGCCGGCGCCGTTGTGGCGATACAGATCGTCGCCCTGGCCCGGCCGCACCGACGAGGTCCAGTTCTGGAAGTCGCGCAGCTCTTCCTTGGGCTTCTGCGTGAACAGGTTGTAGGCCAGCCGCACGGTCAGATGGCCCTCGCGGTGCAGCTCCTCGATGATCTGGTAGTCATCCGGGTAATTCTGATAGCCGCCGCCGGCATCGATCACGCCGGTGACGCCGAGCCGATTGACCTCGCGCATGAAATGCCGCGTCGAATTCTTCTGGTACTCGGGCGGCAGCTTCGGGCCCTTGGCGAGCGTCGCATAGAGGATGGTGGCATTGGGCTTGGCCAGCAGCAGGCCGGTCGGATTGCCGCTGCCGTCGCGCACGATTTCGCCGCCCGGGGGATTGGGTGTGTCCTTGTTGTAGCCGACGGCGCGCAGCGCGGCGCCGTTCAGCATCGCGCGGTCGTACAGATGCAGGATGAACACCGGCGTGTCCGGTGCCACGGCGTTCAGCTCCTCGATGGTCGGCAGGCGCTTCTCGGCGAACTGGTGCTCGGTGAAGCCGCCGACCACGCGCACCCATTGCGGCGCCGGCGTGCGGTCGACCTGCGCCCTGAGCATGCGCATCGCGTCGGCCAGCGAGCGTACGCCATCCCAGCGCAGCTCCATGTTGTAGTTCAGGCCGCCGCGAATGATGTGCATATGGCTGTCGATCAGCCCGGGAATGGCCCGCCGGCCATTCAGGTCGATCACGCGGGTGCCCGATGCAGCGAGCTTCATCACGTCCTGGCGCTCGCCGACGGCAATGAAGCGGCCGTCCGCGATGGCAACGGCATCGGCTTGCGGATTGGCGCGATCGAGCGTGGCGAACTTGCCGTTGACGAGAATCAGGTCGGGTGTCGGGTTCGGTGACATGGCGAAGAGTTCCGAAGAGGCGGCCGCGCCGAGCGCGGCGGCCGAGGCGATGAATTGCCGGCGGGTGACTGACATGGGCTCGTGCGTCCGGATCAGGCGTTCAGGAAGGCCAGCAGGTCGGCATTGACCTCGTCGGCATTGATCACGCACATGCCATGCGACGCGCCCGGGTAGACCTTCAGCGTGGCGTTCGGCGCGATCTCGACGGACAGCCGCGCCGCGTTGTCGATCGGCACGATCTGGTCGTCGTCGCCATGCAGGATCAGCGTCGGCACCGTCATCTTCTTCAGGTCCTCGGTGTAGTCGACCTCCGAGAACTCCTTGATGCAGGCGTACTGACCGACAATGCCGCCGGCCATGCCCTGCGCCCAGAACGCGTCGATCGTGCCCTGCGAAACCTTGGCATTGGGCCGGTTGAAGCCGAAGAACGGCATCGCCAGGTCCTGGTAGAACTGCGACCGATTGTCGGCCACGCCCTTGCGGATGCCGTCGAACACCTCCAGCGGCAGGCCATTCGGATAGGCAGCGCTCCTGGCCATGGTCGGCGGCACCGCGCCGATCAGCACCGCCTTGGCGACGCGTTTGGTGCCATGGCGGCCGATGTAGTGCGCCACTTCGCCGCCGCCGGTGGAATGGCCGACCAGCGTGGCGCCCTGGATGTCGAGCGCGTCGAGCAGCGCGGCCAGGTCGTCCGCGTAGGTGTCCATGTCGTTGCCGTGGGCCGGCTGATCGGAGCGGCCGTGGCCGCGCCGGTCGTGCGCGATCACGCGAAAGCCCTTTTGCACCAGAAACAGCATCTGGGCATCCCAGGCGTCGGCGTTCAACGGCCAGCCATGCGAGAAGACGACCGGCCGGCCGGTGCCCCAGTCCTTGTAGAAGATGCGGGTACCATCCTTGGTGGTGATCGTGTTCATCGGTTCAATCCTCGAGTTGGGTGGGTGCGGAGCAAGGCGACGGGCGTTCAGCGTGCCGCGACCGGCGCGATCGACTGGTGCGGAGTGGCCGTGCGCTGCTCGGCCTTGTGCACCATCGTGTAGGCGTAGTCCACGCCCATGCCGTAGGCGCCGGAGTGTTCCTTGACCAGCTTCATCACCGCGTCATAGGTGTCGCGGTGCGCCCAGTCGCGCTGCCATTCGAGCAGTACCTGCTGCCAGGTCACCGGCACCACGCCGGCCTGCACCATGCGTTGCATCGCGTAGTCGTGCGCGTCCTTGCTGGTGCCGCCCGAGGCATCGGCCACCATGTAGATCTCGTAGTCGCCCTCGAGCATCGCGCACAGCGCGAACGTGGTATTGCAGACCTCGGTCCACAGGCCGGACACCACGACCTTCTTGCGGCCGTTGGCCTTCAGCGCGTCGCGCACCTTCTGGTCGTCCCAGGAATTCATCGAGGTGCGCTCGAGCGTCTTTGCCTCGGGGAACACGTCCAGGATCTCGGGGAAGGTGTAGCCCGAGAACGACTCGCTCTCGACCGTGGTGATGGTCGTGGGCACGTTGAAGATCTTCGCGGCCTTGGCCAGGCCGACGACGTTGTTCTTCAGCGTCTGCCGATCGATCGACTGCACGCCGAACGCCATCTGCGGCTGCTGGTCGATGATGATCAGCTGGCTGTTCTGCGGGGTCAGGACTTCTAGCTTCGGGTTGGCCATCGGAGGCTCCTTGGAAACGAGGTTAGGACGAAGTGGGACGAGCGGGACGAGTGGGACGAAAAAGGCGGTGCCCGCATTCGCGGTACGCGAAGCGGGGTGGGCGGCACCGAACCGGTGCGCGATCGGCGGGCGCCGGCGATGCAGCCGACAGAAGACTAGACGGCCCAGGCGATGGCCGCCATTGACCGATCGTATTAGTTGCCAGTGGCGCGATGGCGGCAGCGCAGTGCGCGTACCGCGGCCGTCTGCGCGTTCACGGGGACGATGGCGGCGGCACGGGGACCGGTCTGCGGCACTAACACAAAGGTATGGGTGGCCCGCCCGGCGCCGCTATGCTGAAATCGGCCGGTCCACGGGCCGCCTCAACGGCCCTGTCTATAATTCCCGAGATCTGTTCGAGCACACTGGAGGACCGACCGTGACATCCCACAGCGAGGCGCATGCTGCCGGCGGCGAGTCGATGGTGCTGATCGTCGACGACGATGCTGGGTTGCGCAATGCACTGGGCAACCTGTTCCGGTCCGTCGGCATCCGAGTGGCGCTGTTTGGCTCGGCAGCCGAGCTACTCGAGTTCGAGCTTCCCGACCTGCCATGCTGCCTGGTGCTGGATGTTCGCCTGCGCGGCCCCAGCGGCCTGGAACTGCAATCGCGCCTGGTGCAGATGGGCGTTCCCATTCCGATCATCTTCATGACGGGGCATGGCGACATCCCCATGACAGTCGCGGCAATGAAGGCGGGCGCGGTGGATTTCATGTCCAAGCCGTTTCGCGATCAGGATCTGCTCGATGCCGTCACGGCAGCGCTGGACAAGGACCGCGCGCGACGGCAAGGCATGCGCCAGATCGAAGCGATCCGCCGTTACTACGCCACGCTGACACCGCGCGAGGCCGAAGTCATGGGGCTGGCCGTCACTGGGCTGCTGAACAAGCAGATCGCGGCCGAGATCGGCATCAGCGAGGTCACCGTCAAGATCCATCGCGGGCAGGCCATGCGCAAGATGAAGGCCCGGACCTTCGCCGACCTGGTGTTGATGGCCCAGCAACTGGGCATCCGGCAGAGCCTGCCGGTCGGCTGAAGCCGCGCAACGCGTGGCTCCACAGAGGGCGAGACATCAAAATATTTGAATAAAAAGGCCAAACCGCGGTGCTTCTCCCGCCGCGGCCTCCCTCTATAGTTCAGCACATGGACGACGCGACGGCGCAACAAGCCCAAGTGCGGCAGCGTCCGAACCGATTCAAATTCGCTGACTAATGAAGGAGAAAGCCATGCCCAAGAACACCGCCCTGAAGATCGCTTCCGCTCTGCTGCTGTCGTTTGCCGGTGCCGGCATCGCGCAGGCCGCGACGGTCCCCGCCGACAAGTACGGCTACGAGTTCCGCACGCCGCAGGCCTACACCGATGGCGCGCGCACCTTCGATGTGCATAGCGATGGCGCCCGCGGCTTCGACCCGTACACCCAGGGCGCGCGCAAGGCCGACCCGTTTGTCGACGGGGCGCGCAAGGTGGCTGGCCTGGATCGCGTGGGCGTCTCCGCAACGCCGGGCCGTGCGGCCGATGCGTATTCCGACGGTGCCCGCGGCTTCGACGCCTTCAGCGAAGGCGCACGCAGCGTCAATCCCTACCTCGATGGCGCCCGGGCCCAGGCCTGAACCGATGCGGCGGGCCGCGTAAATCGCGGCCGTCGCACACGCTGTCTATAATGGCCGCCCACTCGCAAGCAACGGACGGGAGAAGGGCGGTGATGGATCCAGTGCAGGCAGCCCCGATCGCCCCGGCTGGGGGCGGCGCGGGTCAGTCCAGGAGCGCCGCGCCATGACCTCGCCGAACCGTCCCGAGCGACATTCATCGATCGTGTTCGATGCCGCATGGCTTGCCGCCACGACAGCCCACCGGTTGAGCATGGCGGACGGCGTGGTCAGCGAGCGCCTGTTCGATCCTCGTACCCGGACATACTGGCTGTCCCGCAGCGCCTTGCTGGCATCGGCCGGCGCGCATCGGCAGCTGCAGAACGAACTGCGGCTGGCCCCGCGCCTGCATCCGTCGTGGGCCACCGTACCGATTGCCACCGTCTGGACCGCCGACCGGATGGTGCTGCTATCGGAGGCGCAGCCGTCTTCTCGCACCGCCGCAGCGCGGATCGGTCCCCAACTTTCCATTGCCGCGGTGTTCGAGATCGCCATCGCCGCCGCCCGCGCGTTGGCGGCCATGCACGGGCAGGGGCTGTTGCATGGCGATATCCGCCCGCACAATCTGTTGATCGACGACAGCGGCGCGCTGCGCCTGACAGGCTTCGGCCATGCCGTTCCCGTCGACTTCGGCGGGCAATGGGCGTCCCTAACGGTACCGCAACCGGGCCCCGCCGCGCTGCCGTATCTTGCCCCCGAGCTGGCCCGCGGCGACGCCGCCCGCATCGGCGTGCGCGCCGACTTGTACGCGCTGGGCGTTGCACTGTACGAGTTGCTGATCGGCGCGACCCCGTTCCAGGGGGATTCGCCGGCCGCATGGCATCACGCCCATCTCGCCATCGAACCGGTGCCGCCACAATTTCGCCGCAACGATGTGCCCGGCATGCTGGGCCGCATCGTGCTGAAGCTGCTGGCAAAGGACCCCGCCGACCGCTACGCCAGCGCCGCTTCGTTGGTGTCGGATCTGCTGCGGTTGCGGACCGAATGGGAATCGGCAGGGCGTATTGCGCCGTTCCAGCCCGACGCCACCGTTCCGCCGCCGATCCCGATGCTGCCCGGCCAGCTGTTCGGCCGCGATACCGAGAAGGCACTGCTGACCGAGGCATGGTCGCGCGTGCGCGACAGCGGCAAGTCCGAGCTCGTATTGATCGCGGGCGCCGCGGGTTCGGGCAAATCGGCGCTGGTCGATTGGCTCGGCCGCGAGGCGGGCCTGGATGCGCTGCACTTTGCCAGCGGCAAGAGCGATCAATTGCAGCGCGAGACGCCGTATGCGCCGGTGGTGCAGGCGCTGCGCGCGTTGACGATGGCCTTGCTCGGCGAGGATGAGGCCGTGCTGGCGCCGCTGCGGCAGCGCTGGCTCGACGGGCTCGCGGGCCAGGGCCGCGCGATCGCGCAACTGGTGCCCGAGGCCGAGCACGTGATCGGCGCCACCGCGCCGCTGTCCGAGGTGCCGGCCGCGCAGGCGAGGGCGCGCGTGGACACCGCGATGCTGCGTACCTTCGCAGCCTTCGGCGAGGCTGGCAAACCGCTGGTGCTGTTCATCGACGATCTGCAATGGGCCGACGCCTCGACGGTCAGTCTGCTGGAGGCCTTCACCGCGCAGCCCCCCGACCACGTGCTGCTGATCGGCGCCTGTCGCGAGTCCCCCGCCGGGCCGGGTGCCGGCACCATCGAGCGGCTCGCGGGCCTGCTGCAGCCGGCGCGGCCGGGGATGACGGCGGCAGCGCCGGCAACGCCGATATCCGACGCAACGACGGCCGCAACGACGGCCGCAACGAGCGCCCCGATGGCCGTCAGCCGCATCCAGATCAAGCCGCTGGCGCTTGCCGAGCTGACCGAGCTGGTGGCGGCTGCGCTGGACGAAGCGCCGGCCCGGGTCGCGGAGCTCGCCCGCGCCGTGCGTGCCAAGACCGGTGGCAACCCGTTCTTTACCTACCAGCTGCTGCGCACGCTGATCGACGAAGGGGTGCTGGCCTACGACGGTGCGGCTTCGCTGTGGCAGTGGAACGCGGCCGACCTGGTGCGCCTGCGTTATACCGACAGTGTGATCGACCTGATGATCCGGCGCTTTGCGCGGCTGCCGACCGCCGGCACGCTGCTGCTGCAGCAACTGGCGTGCGTCGGCATACGCTGCGGCGAGGGGCTGCTGGCGCGCATTGCCGGCATCTGTCCGCTGCAGATCGGCCAGCGGCTGCGGCCCTTCGTCGACGCGGGCTTGCTGGACCGGCTGCCCGAGGGCTATGCGTTCCGGCACGATCGCGTGCTGGAGTCGGCGTACTCGATGATCGCGCCGGACCGGCGGCCGGCGATGCACGCGCACATCGCGGCAAGCATGATCGAGCACTGGCAGGATGAGCTGCCTGACTACGCCTTCGAGATCTGCAACCAGATCGAGCGCGCGGGCGACCATCCGCTGACCGGGCAGCAGCGCGCCGCGTTCGTCCATGTCGCGATCGTCGCGGGCCGGCGCGCCAAGCGCGCGGCCGCGATCGAACAGGCCACGCGCTATACCGATGCGGCGTTCCGGCTGATGCCGGCGTCGTGGCGGTCACTGGAAGACCGCTTGCATGACGGTCCGCCTGAGGGTCCGCATGACGCCTCCCATGCGCGGCCCGACGATCGTTCCCCCTACGCGCTGGCCTACGCGGCCAGCGTGCTGCGCTGCGAATGCCTGCTGGCGCAGGCCGATCTCGACGGCGCCCGGCGGGAGATCGATGCGCTGCTGATGCGCGAGCTGCGGCCGATCGACCGGGCCGCCGTGCACCGCGTCGAGGCCGTCCTGCTGACCGTGCGCTGCGATTACGAAGGCGCGATCAATGCGGCGCTGTCCGGGCTCGCGCTGCTCGACGTGCGGTTGCAGCGGGATCCGGCGCGGATTCACCATCGCGCGGCGTACGACGCCGTCGTGGCCGCGCTGGGCGACCGCGCGATCGCGGATCTCGGCGCCTTGCCGGCGACCGACGATCCGCGCATCCGCACGGCGATGGGTCTGTTGTCGACGCTGATCTCGTCGCTGTTCGTGTCCGACGGCATCAGCTTCCTGCATGTGGCCAAGATGGTCGAGCTGACGCTGGAACACGGCGCGACGCCCGAATCGGCCTACGGCCTGTCGTGGTTCGGCGTGTTCGTCGCCAGTCTCTACGATGAATACGACGACGGCCTGGCCTATGGGCTCGCCGCGCTGGCGCTGATCGACCGCCATGGCTACGAGGCAGAGCGCATCGCCACGCTGGTCGCGCTCGACCAGGTCAGCGCCTGGACCCGGCCGCTTCCGTACGCGCTGGAACACGCGCAGCGCGCGGTCGCGCTGGGGCGCGCGTCCGGCGACATCGGCATGGCGTGCTACGCCTGCAACCATATCGCCTCCGACCTGCTGGCGATGGGCGAGCATCTGCGGCTGGTCAAGGAGGAGATCGAGCGCGGTCTCGAACTGACGAGGCTGGTTCAGTACCGCGACATCGAACTGATCCTGCACGCGCAGAGCCACTTCGCGCAGCGCCTGTGCGCCGGCGACGATGCAATGGCCGAGGACGGACCGATGGCGGCGGTGCGGACCAGTGTCAAGGAGCGGCTGCGCCTGAGCAACTCGTTGCCGACGCGCTTCTGGATCTGGCTGTATGACGGCATGGCGGCGGCATACCTGCACGACTGGGAGCACGCGAGCCGCAGCCTGGCGCAGGCTGAAACGTTGATCTGGTCCGCTCCCGCGCATATCAACGTGGCGGATTGCCGCCTGTTTCTGGCGCTGTCGTATGCCCGCGGTCCGGCGGCCGCACTGGATCCCGACGAGGCCATCGCCGCGCTGCAGGGCCAGCGCGAGCGCTTTGCGCAATGGGCTTCGCTCAATGCGCTGACGTTCCAGAGCAAGCTGTCGCTGCTCGATGGCGAGATCGCGCGGCTGCGCGGCGACCCGCTTGCCGCGCTGGTCTGCTACGAGCGCGCCGCCCACGCCGCGCAGGCCGCCGGCTTCGTGCATGAGCAGGCGCTGGCCAACGAACTGGCCGCGATGCTGTGCGAGAGCCACGGTCTGCATACCGCGGCCCGTCAGCACTACCGCGGCGCGCACGACGGCTACAGGCGCTGGGGCGCCGACCACAAGGCGGCACGGTTGCTGGCGCGCTATCCCGATCTCGACGCCGGTTCCGACGGCAAGGCAAGCCCCGTGGTGCGTTCCGGTGCGGCGCTGCCCGCGGCGACGCGCTCTCTCGGTATAGAGGCCGCGCAGGCGCTGTCGGGCGAGGTCGTGATGGACCGGTTGATCGAGACGCTGATGACCAATGTCGTGATGCATGCCGGCGCGCAGTACGGCGTGCTGCTGCTGATGCATGGCGACCGGCCGATGATCGAGGCAACGGCGCGGGTCGCCGATGGACGCGTCGCGGTGACGCTCGCCACCGCCGCGCCGACCCAGTGGGCGTTGCCGCTGACCGTGCTCAATACCGTGCTCAGGACGCAGCGGACGCTGGCGCTGGCCGACGCGGCCGTCGAGGCGCCGTCGATCCGCGAGCGCGCCGGCACCGTCGGGCCGTTGCGGTCGGTGCTGTGCGTGCCGCTGATCCGGGGCGGCGGCTTGATCGGCGCCTTCTATCTGGAGAACAACCTGTCGCCGGGCGTGTTCCATGCCGACTGCATCGCGGAACTGGAGGTACTGGCGCCGCAGGTCGCCATCTCGCTCGAGACCGCGCGGCTCTACGAACAGTTGATCGACGAGAACACGCGCCGGTTGACCGCCGAGATGAACCTGCGCACGGCCCGCGCGGAGCTGGCCCGCACCTCGCACCTGACCGTGATGGGCACCCTCGCCGCGTCCATCGCGCACGAGGTCAATCAGCCGTTGACCGCGATCGTGGCATCGGTCGATGCGAGCCTGCGCTGGCTGAACCGGCCGGCGCCGGAGCTCGGCGAGGTCACCGAAGGGCTCGTCCAGATCAAGCAGAACGGGCTGCGCGCGGCCGACATCATTCGCGCGCTGCGGTCGCTGGCGAAGCAGGCGCCGCCGGTGCTGGCCCACCTGCGGCCGGACGACGTGGTGCGAGAAGTGCTCGAGATGGTGCGGATGGATATCGACGAACGAGATGCCCGCGTCACCGTGCGGCTCGAGGCCGGTGCGGCGACGGTCGAAGGCGACCGGGTGCAGCTGCAGCAGGTCGTGCTGAACCTGATTACCAACGCGCTGGATGCGATCGATGGCACGCCGGCCGAACGGCGCGAACTGATCGTCGCGTCGCGGCGGGAGCGGGGGCAGCAGGGGCAGCAGGATCAGGTGGTGGTCAGCGTGCAGGACCGCGGCGAGGGCATCGCCGCGGACGCCGCCGAACGGATCTTCGATCCGTTCTTCACGACCAAGGCGAACGGCATGGGCATGGGCCTGGCGATCTGCCGCTCGATCGTCGAGGCGCATGGCGGCACGCTGGAGGCGAGGCGGGTCGAGCAGGGCGGCAGCGTATTCGAGTTCCGCCTGCCATTGGTGGCGGGTTAGCGGCGCGGCAGCTGCCGGTCACGCAGCGGCAAAAAAACGCGCGCAAGGCGATCGGCCCTGCGCGCGTTCGTGCTGGTCAGGCGGCAAGCGCCCGGTGCTAGGCGACCGTGCGCACAGGCAGCGAACGGATCCGCTTGCCGGTGGCGGCAAAGATCGCGTTGCACAGCGCCGGTGCGACCGGCGGCACCGGCGGCTCGCCGACGCCGCCCGGCGGCACGTCGTGGCTGCCGTTGACCAGATGGGTGCGCATCACCCGCGGCGAGGCGTGGTGGCGCAGCACCTCGTAGTCGTGGAAATTGCTCTGCTTGACGCGTCCCTTCTCGAAGCTGATCTCGCTGGACAGCGCGAGGCTCAGCCCCATGATCGCGCCGCCTTCGAGCTGCGAGCGGATCCGTTCCGGGTTGATCTGCGGGCCGCAGTCCATCGCCATGTCGACGGCGACGACCTGCACCTCGCCCTTGTCATTGACGGCGACCTCGATCACCGCGGCCGTATAGCTCATGAAGCTGTAGCAGAAGGCCAGGCCCAGGCCATGCCCGCGCGGCAGCTTGCGGCCCCAGCGCGCGCCGCGCGTGGCGGCCTCGATCACGTCGCGCAGCCTGCCCGTGTCATAGGGATAGCGCTCCGGCGATTCGGTGTAGTTCCAGCTGTCCGCCATCGTGCGCGGATCGATCTTGCGCGCCGGGCCGATCAGGTCCAGCGCGAACTGCTTGTGATCCTTGCCGGCGCGATGGGCGAGCTCGGCGATGAAGCACTGCGCCGCAAATGCGTGCGGGATATTGGACACCGAGCGGAACCAGCCGATGCGCGCGTGGGCCTCGACTTCGGCGGTCTCGACGCGGACGTTCGGAATCCGGTACGGCATGTTGATGGCCGACATCCCCAGCTCGAACGGCTGCTGGCCCTTGGCCCCCGCCGTAAACAGCGAGCCGATGGTCGGCGCGGCGCTGCGGTGCAGCCAGGTCTGCGGGCGCCCGTCCTTGCCGACCACCGCCTCGAGCCGCTCCACCGACACGGTGTGCAGGTAGTCGTGATGGATGTCGTCCTCGCGTGTCCATACCAGCTTGACCGGCGTGCCGGGCATGGCCTGGGCCACGACCGCGGCCTCGTCGACGAAGTCGGGCTTGGACTTGCGGCCGAAGCCGCCGCCCAGCAGCACCACGTTGACGCGCACGTCCTTGGGCTCGAGCTTGAGCCGCTTGGCGACGCCGGTCTGGGCGGCGACTGGATTCTGGACCGACGTCCATACCTCGGCGGTCTTGCCGCTGACGCGCACCGTCGCCACCGGCGGTTCCATCGAAGCATGGGCCAGGTGAGGCACGTAGTACTCGGCCGCGTAGCGCTCGGTCTCGGCGCTCTTGTTCCAGGCGGCCGGCGCATCGCCCTGGTTGCGCACCACCTTGCCGGGTTGCCGCGCCGCGGCCTCCAGCGTGCGGCGATAGGCGACCGAGTCGTAACCGGCATTGGGGCCGTCGTCCCACTCGATCTCGAGCGCGGCCCGGCCCTGCATCGCGGCCCAGGTATTGCGCGCGACCACGGCGACGCCGCCGAGCGGCTGAAACGCGGGCGCGCCGCTGAACGGCGGAATCTCCACGACCTTAAGCACGCCCGGTACGGCCAGCGCCTTGTCGGCACGAACCGCGCGCGCCTTGCCGCCGACCACCGGCGGCCGGGCGACCACGGCGTAGACCATACCGGGCAGGCGCACGTCCATGCCATAGGTGGCCTGGCCCTTGCCGATCGCTTCCAGATCGACCATGCGCACGCGGTCCTTGCCGATGTAGCGGAACTGGTCGGGGGTCTTCAGCTTGAGCGTGCCTTGCGCGGGGACCGGCTGCTTCGCGGCGCCGGCAGCGAGCTCGCCATAGGGCAGGCGCCGGCCCGTCGGCAGGTGGACCACCTCATGCCGTTGCGCGCGGACCTCGCCGACCGGCACCGACCAGCGCGCCGCGGCGGCGGCCTCCAGCATCTGCCGCGCCGCCGCACCGACACGCCGCATCGGCATCAGGAAATGCCGCACGCTGCGCGAACCGTCGACGTTCTGGTTGCCGTAGCGCGTCTCGTTGGCCTCGGCCTGGACGATCTTCACGCGGTCCCAGTTCGCCTCCATCTCGTCGGCGACCACCATCGGCAGGCTGGTCCGCACGCCGGTGCCCATCTCGGCGCGATGCGCGACGATGGTCACCGTGCCATCGGCGGCGATCGAGACGAATACCAGCGGATCGGACACCGTGCCGCCCGGCATCGAGTCCGCGCCATATTTCTTTGGCGCGTCGTCGTCGGCGCGGGCCAGGCCGATGACGCCATTGGCGCCGACGACCAGCGACAGCGTGCCGAGCGCGGTCCCTTGCAGGAAGCCGCGGCGCGAAAGGTTCGGGGTCACGGTCGAGGTCATCGTCGAGGTCATGGTCCGCTCGTTCGCGCGCATCACTTGCCTCCCTTGGCCAGTTCGCCGGCCGCCTGCTTGATCGCCGCGCGGATCCGTGGATAGGTGCCGCAGCGGCAGATGTTGCCGCTCATCGCTTCGTCGATCTGGCGTTCGTTCGGCGCGGGCGTCGTCTTCAGCAGGCTGACCGCCGACATGATCTGGCCGGCCTGGCAATAGCCGCACTGAGCTACATTGTTCTCTACCCAGGCCTTCTGCACGGCGCGGCCGACGCGATCGGCTTCCACGCCTTCGATCGTTGTGATAGCGTGCCCGTCCGCGGCGGAGACCGCGGTAATGCAGGCGCGAATCGGCGAGCCGTCCATATGCACCGTGCAGGCGCCGCACAGTGCCATGCCGCAGCCGAATTTGGTGCCGGTCATGCCGAGCTCGTCGCGCAATACCCATAGCAGCGGGGTGTCGCCCGGAACGTCGATTTCCTTGATCTGGCCATTGAGTTGGAGGCGTGCCATGGCGGAATAGAGGTCGGTGGGGTAGGGTTCGAGGAATGATTGTCGGAGCCCGGGCAGCGACGGCATGCGCCCGGATTGCGCTCCGGCGCAATGATATTCGCATATGGCGTTTCCCGCATCGTGCGCAATCGGCAAGCACTGATGCGTCGGCTCGCCGGACTACTTCGAAGCGCACGGCCTGCCGACCTCGGCCGAAGACCTGCTGCGGCACAACCTTGCCGAACCCTATCTGCGCGACGGGCGCCTGCGCAGCGTGATGGCGGCCCATTGCCCCAGGTTTCCGGGGCTGTTCGCCTACTATCCGAACCGCCGCAATGCGTCGAAGGCGTTGACGCTCGTGATCGACGCGATCCGGTGGCGGGATGGAAACGGATCGCGGCAACGCGGAAAGCGGGGCCGGCTGGTGCCGTGCCCCGCTTTCAATACCACGGACGGGACCCGCTCAGGGCTTGACCGCGATCGCGCCGATCTCCACCGCCACATCGCGCGGCAGCCGGGCCACCTGCACCGTCGCGCGCGCCGGCGTGACGCCGGTGAAGTAGGTCCCGTAGACCTCGTTCATCTTGGCGAAGTCGTTCAGGTCCTTCATATAGACCGTGGTCGAGACGACGTTGGCCATCGTCATTCCGTCGGCCGCCAGCACTGCCTTCAGGTTGTCGAGCACCAGCCGGGTCTGCGCCTCGATCGGCGCGTCCTTCATCAATTCTCCGGTCTTCGGATGAATCGGGATCTGCCCGGCCAGGTACAGCACATTGCCGGCGCGGACCGCCTGCGAATAGGGCCCGATGGCCTTGGGCGCATCGGGCGACGAGACGGCGCGCAATGCGCCGCCTTGCTGGGCGCAGGCGGACAGCGATGCCACGCCGCAAAGCGCGGCGGCAATCAAAGCGATCGATCGTTTCATGGGCTGACTCTTGTTGGAAAGGAGGGAGGTCGGTTATGCCATGGCGCCGGACAGATTCCACATCGAGTCCACCAGCCGGTCGATGTCGTTCGCGTCGTGCCACAGATGCGTCGAGATGCGAATGCCGTAGTGCTGCGCGGGCGCGCCGATGACTTCGAAATTGACCGAGCGGATCACGAAGCCCGGCGAGAAGTCGCTCAGCATCCGGTTGACGAACGTCGTGGCCTTCTGCTGGTTCATCGCATCGTCGCGATTGCGGAACGGGTTGAAGCAGGTCAGCGCCGACACCAGCTTCGGATCGTCCTTCGGCGAGTACAGCGAATCGATACCCCAGCGCTCGACGATCTTTTCCTTCAGATAGGCCGACAGCGTCAGATCGTAGGTCTCGATCTTTTTCCTGCCGATCGAATCCCACATTTCGCAGGCCCGTGCCAGCGCACGGAACATCGGCACATGCAGGCTGCCGCAGGAGGTCACCGTGGCGGCGATATCGTAGGCGCCGCGCGGCTGCTGCCTGGCGTAGGAACTGGTATGGATCGGGAACCAGTCGGGCAGCGGCAGCGGGTTCGATGCGCGCATCTTGTTGCGGATGACCAGGATGCCGGTCGAGCCGGGGCCGCACTGCCACTTGTGGCCGGCGCCGGACATGAAATCCATGCCGAGGGCGCCGTAGTCGTACGCCATCATGCCGGGCAGGTGCGCGCCGTCGACGATGCTGATCAGCCCGTGCGCCTTGACCACCTCCATCAGGTCGGCGATCGGCAGCATGGTGCCGGTCTTGTAGGTCGGCGACGACCACATCATCGCGCGCACCCGCTTGCCCTGGCCCTTCAGGGCACGGATCCGTTCGTCGAACAGCTGCACATAGGTGCTGGCGCTCTGGCGGTTGCCGGTCGGCAGCTGGATCATCGACACCTCGATGCCATAGCGGTCGACCGCGATATTGAGCGGCGTCAGGCCGCCGCCGTGCTCGTGGTTGGTGGTCACCACCACATCGCCCGGCTCCCACTTGATGCCGAGAATCGCATGGCACATGCCCGACGAGGTGTTGGCCGAGAAGGCGAGCTCGTCGCGATCGACGCCGAAGCCCTTGGCCACCGCCTCGCGCAGGTCGGCGAGGTTGCCGTAGCCGCTGGAGGAATCGGCCGCCTTGGCGAAGTTCTCCTGCTCGAAGGTATCGAGCACGACCTGCGGCATCGAGCCGCCGGTGCCGATGTTCATGTAGACCTTCTCGGGCTTGAGCACGAACATGCCCTGAACCTGTGCCCAGAAGGCTTCGTCCTGCGTCAGCTGCGAGCGCAGGTCCGATGCCTGCGCCGATGCATCGTTCGAGCAGGCGCTGATCAGCGGCCCCAGCGCCAGCGAGCCGGCGCCATAGGCCAGCATCCGAAGAAATTCGCGCCGCTTCGGTGTCCACGTCACCAGGTCCTCCGCCTGCCATTGCGTCGCGACTGCCGGTCTCTGCGTTTGCTTCAGCTCGTCCATGGTGCTCTCCCGTTTTGGTCCAACGATCTCGGTCCAACGATCGGCGCATCGGCGCATTGCGTATTTGAATATTCGACCATTCGAACATTTGAACGCATGGCGCCTGTCCGAAAAAAGTCTACGCAAACTACGGTCCAAGCATCAGGACGACTTTCCCCTACGCAGTAATACCGAGAGCGCGATGTGAAGGCACGCAGAAGGGCAATGCGCAAGCGAGGCGCGCCTGCGCGTTGCGCCGCGACAGTGCGCTCGCACCGTGCGGCGGCACCATCGCGGGGATGGTGCCCCAGGAAGGAGAAAAGCCTCAGCAGTCCGTCGCCAATGCCTCGTCGGCCAATCCGACGGCATGCAGATCGGAGAAGTGAACCGCGTACTTGACGAGCTCCGCGCGCCCGCCGACCTGCAGCTTGCGACGGACATGTAGGCGATGCGTCTCAACCGTCCGCACCGAGGTGCCGAGCCGCTCGGCGATTTCCTTGTTGGAGTAGCCCTCGGCCACCAGCTTCAGCACCGTGGCTTCCTTGGGCGTCAGCGTCCGCCGCGATGACGGCGGCGGCTCGTCGGTCCGCAGGTACGCCTGCAGTTCGGTATTGAGATAGGTGCCGCCCGCGGCGACCGTGCGGATCGCGGTCACCAGCTCGTGTGCCGGCGCTTCCTTCAGGACATAGGCCGCGATGCCGAGCGCGAAGGCGCGGCGCACGTACTCGGGGTCCTTGTGCATCGACAGCGCGACGACCCGTATCGACGGAAACCGCTCGGCAAACCGCGTGGCGAGCTGCAGGCCGTTGGCGTCGGGCATGTGAATGTCCGATACAACCAGGTCGGGACGACGCTGCTCGGCCACCGCGATGGCATCCTCGACGTTGGACGCCTCGCCGACCACCGTCATTTCGCCGGTGGCCTCCAGACGCAGGCGGACGCCGTCCAGCACGAACGGATGGTCATCGACGAGCAGCACACGCAGGTTCGAGGTCATGCAGCAGGGCTCCTTGCAGGGGGACGGCGGGCTGGATAGCGGGCGGGGTATCGGCCTGAACGGCGGGCGGAACGGCGGGCTCGGGCGGGCGCAGCGCCAGGCGTACCTCGACACGTGTGCCGTCCGCTCCGGTATGGATCGCGAAGTCGCTGCCCTCCAGGCTTTCGATGCGCTCGCGCATATTGCGCAGGCCGATGCCGCCCTGGCGGTCGGCGCGCACCTTCTTCAGATCGAAGCCCCGGCCGTTGTCCTCGATCGTCAGCTCGACATGGCGGTCGGTACCGCTCAGCGCGATCTGGACCCAGCCGGCATGGGCGTGGGACAGGGCGTTGTTCAGCGCCTCCTGTGCGACGCGGAACAGCGCCGTGGCCTGCGCCTCGGACAGCGCCGGTATCGCACCGTGTTCGGCGAAGCGCAGATCGACCGGGCACTGTGGCCGCAACTGTTCGACCAGCATGCGCAGCGCGGCGGCCAGACCCAGGTCGCTCAGCAGGGCCGGATGCAGGCCGTGCGAGACGCGCCGGATCTCGACCAGCGCCTCCTGCAGGCGGCCCAACCCCTGCGCCAGCAGTTCGTGCGGGGCGTGGCGGCGTGCCGGCGGCGCGACCTGTTTCTGGTCTTGTCCTTGCCCTTGTTCCTGTTCCTGCTCGAGATGGACCTGGGCGGTCTCCAGCAGGTACTTGGAGGACACCAGCACCTGCACCACGCCGTCGTGCAGCTCGCGCGCGACGCGGGCGCGTTCCTCCTCCTGCGAGCTGACCACGCGCCGAGCCAGCCGGCGCAGCTTCTCGCCGGAGATCCGCGAGTTGTGCAGATTCAGCGCGAGACCGCCCAGGCTGATCAGCATGATCGAGCCGAGCGCGAACGCGCTGATCCGGATCTGCGTATCGCGCAGCGTGCGGGCCGCATTGGCGTCGAAAGCAGCGAGTTCGCGCTCGATGTCGTCCATATAGAGGCCGGCGCCGAGGATCCAGCCCCATTGGTCGGCGGCGCGGACATAGGACATCTTGGGCGCTTCGGTACGCGACGAAGGCTTGATCCAGTTGTATCGAACAATACCGCCGCCGGCGCGCGCCTTGTTGATCAGCATCATCGCCTGGTCGCTGCCGGTATCGGCCGGATCGCAGAAATCGACGCCGTCGATCCCCATGCTGCCCGGGTTCAGCAGCACATTGCCGAGCCGGTCGTAGACGAAGAAGTAGCCGTCGTTGCCGAAGTGCATGCGGGACAGCGCGGCCAGCGCCTGCTGCTGCAGGTCCGCCTCCTCGCCGCTGCCGTGGGCGATGCGCACGAGCGTGGCATGCCCGAGTTCGACGTAGTGGCGCAGCTCCTTTTCCTTGCTGGCCACATAGACCGCCTGCACCTGCTGGCGGTCCTGCCGCGAATGGCTGACCATCTGGTACGAGACTGCCCAGGTCACCAAGACGAAGACCACCAGCATCAAGGCCGCGAACAGCGCGACCGTCCGCATGCGGATCGTCAGGCTTTGCACACGTGGGGGCAAATGGATCATCGAGGGGCGCCCAAGAGCCGGTCGTATTCGGATTCGGCAAGCCGTGGGGATGGCCGCCGACGAAACACCGAGGCGGCGCCGAGCAAATGCCGACGCCGCCGAACAAATCGATTCCTCCCAGTTCGATTTATCGAATCAGCCCGCTGCGCGATTTCAGTATCCGCGCTTTGTCAGGCTGATTCTCGACCCCTCGCGCCGATCGACGAACAAGGACTGTTTGGTCGATTGGCATGACGAAAGCTATGACGTTTTGTGGCAAAAGGCAAGCGGTGTGCCAATGCCGGCCAGGCCTTGCCGCACAAGCGAATGGGCGCCTGGAAAGGGAGTGCGCATCGATCCCAAATGTCAATGCGGGTAGGCACGAAGAACATTGCAGACATACGCGTCAATGGGCGCGGCACGCGGATACCAGAGACCCCCGTGCTCGACTGCCGCACTGCACGAATGCCTGTTGCTGGCCGCTGTCATGGCCTACGCGCCGTTGGTCTTGCGCCCCACGCTTCGCACCAGTTGCGTGACCCGCGTCAGGTAGCGCTCGAAGACCTGATTCGCCTGCGCCTGGCTGTCGATCGGCTGCGCGACGGTGCGGCCCTCCGCTTCGAGCCGGGCGCGGATGTCCGGCTTGGCCAGCGCCTCGCCGATCGCCCTGCGCAGCACCGCCACGCGGCTCTCGGGCGTGCCGGTCTTGACGAAATAGCCGCCGCTGATCGTGTACTCGAAGTCCGGCACCAGCCGGCTCTGCGTGATCAGCGGAATGTGCTTGAGCGCCGGCGGCAGGGCCTTCGAGAAGCTGGTCAGGATCCGCAGCCGCCCTTGCTGCTGCATGCTGTCGAAACTGGACTGGTAGGGCAGGATGGCGAAGTCCACCTCGCCGCCTGCGAGGCCCTGCAGCGCGGGCGCGCCACCCTTGTATGGCACATGCAGGAAGGTCGTGCCGAGTTTTGCCGCCAGCGCGTCCCCCATCAGGTGGTAGATCGAATCGATGCCGACGGTGGCATAGGTCAGCGGCTTGTCCTTGCCCTGTCTGGCCTGTTCCAGAAACCGGTCGAAGGTCTCGGCCGAAATGCCGCTGCGCACCATCAGCACGATCGCGGCGTCGCTGATCGGCGCGGCCAGCATGAAGTCCTGCGGCTTGTAGCGGGCGGCCGGATTGAGCATCGGCGCCAGAAAGACCTCGTTGATCGAGCCGTGGAAGAAGGTGTAGCCGTCGGCGGGCGCGCTCAGCACCTTGTTCGCGCCGATCAGGCCGGTACCGCCGCCGTAGTTCTCGACCACGACCTGCTGCCGGACGGTCTTGCCGATCGATTCTCCGAAGATGCGCGCCGACGTGTCGCTGGCACCGCCGGCCGGATAGGGCACCACCAGGGCGAGAGGCTTGACCGGAAAGCTGTCCGCGAACGCGGGCAGCGCGCCCAGCGCAGAGGTCCCGGCGACAGAGCCGGCATATTGAAGGAAACGGCGGCGATTCAGAGATGGCATCGATGTCCCCCGGGGAACGTTGGTCAAACCAGGTAGCTTTGCGCGAGGTGGGCCCAGAACGCGGCGCCAACCGGCAGCGCCCTGTCGTTGAAGTCGTACAGCGGGTTGTGGACCATGCAGCCGCCGTCTTCGCCCAGGCCGTTGCCGAGCCGGACATAGGCGCCGGGCCGGTGCTCGAGCATGTAGGCGAAGTCCTCGCTGCCCATCACCGGCGGCCGCTCGACCACGTTGTCGGCCCCGACCAGGCGGATCGCCGCCTGACGTGCGAACTCGGTCTGGACGGCATGGTTGACCAGCACCGGATACTTGCGCTCGTAGACCACCTCGCTTTGCAGGCGGAAGCTGTCCGCCTGCGCGGCCACGAACCTCCGGATGCGTTCCTCGACGAGGTCGCGCACCTTCGGGTCCAGCGTGCGCACGCCGATCTTGATCGTCGCGGTTTCCGGCACGACGTTGTAGGTGCTGCCGGCCTGGATGGAGCCGACGGTGATGACGGCCGGCTTCAGCGCATCGATCTCCCGGCTGACGATCGATTGCAGCCCGAGCACGATGCTGGCGGCGCACTGCATCGCGTCGATGCCATGGTGCGGCATTGCGCCGTGCGCGCCGCGGCCGCGCAGCGTCACCGTCGCGCGGTCGAACGAGGCCATGGCCGGCCCGGTGATGACGCCGATCTGCCCGACCGGCAGGCCGGGCGAGTTGTGCAGCGCGTAAATTTCATCGCAAGGGAACCTGTCGAACAGCCCTTCCTCGACCATGCGCAGCGCGCCGCCTTCGTTCTCCTCCGCCGGCTGGAAGATCAGGTTCAGCGTGCCGTTGAAGTCGACCGACTCGGCCAGGTACCTGGCCGCGCATAGCAGGATGGCGGTGTGGCCATCATGGCCGCACGCGTGCATCTTGCCGGCGACGGTGCTGGCGTAGGGCAGGCCGGTCTTTTCCTGGATCGGCAGTGCGTCCATGTCCGCGCGGATGCCGAGCGACCGCTGTCCGCGTCCCTTGGCCATTGTCCGACGACGCCGGTGGTTCCCAGTCCACGATGCACCTGGTAGCCCCATGCGGCGAGCCGTTCGGCGACGAGCTCGCTGGTCTGGCGTTCCTCGAAGGCCAGCTCGGGATGGGCGTGGATGCGCCGGCGGATCGCGACGAATTCGGTCGACAGCATGGCGATGGACTGCCGCAGGGCATCCAGGTTCGAGGCGTTCATGGCGGTAGGCGATTCGAATGGTGCGCACCATTCTGCTTCCGCGGCCTTCCCGCATCCATGACAATGATGGCGGTAAATCGTTGTATAAATGGCAACAGTAAAAAAACCGGTGCCCGCGCGTCCGAATGGGAGTGGGGCGGCGGACAACACGGGGGAGAGACGTCATGGAGCATGTGCTGGACCGCAAGCGGGCGCTGTGCCTGCTGCAGATCATCGAGACGGGCACGGTGCGCGGCGCCGCCGACGTGCTGGAAGTCGATCCGTCGGTGGTGAGCCGGGCCGTGGCCCGGCTGGAGCAGGACCTGGGCGTGACGCTGCTGGAGCGCAGAGGGCGCGGCGTCGTGGCCACCGATGCCGGACGGCTGCTGGCGCTGTTCGCGCGGCGCCAGCAGGATCTGAGCGATACCTTCCTGGCCGAGATCAACAATCTGAAGAACGCGCAGCAAGGCCATGTGGAACTGGTATTCGGCGAGGGCTTCGTCGACCTGGTGCTCGAGCCCGTGCTGCAAGGATTCCTGCGCAAGCATCCCGACGTGACCTACAGCATCCAGGTGGCCGGCACCGATGAAACGGTACGGCATATCCTCGAAGACCTCGCGCATATCGGCTTTGCCTTCCAGCCGCCGAACGATGTCAGGCTGCGCTCGCATTATTCGCGGGTCTCGCCGATCCGCGCCCATGTCCGCAAGGACCATCCGCTCGCGCGCCGGCGCCGTGCGCTGACGCTCGCCGACCTTGCACCCCATCAGGGCGCCGCGCTGGCCGAATCGTTCGGCGTGCGCAAGCACGTGCAGGCTGCCGAACTGGAAGAACACATCACGCTCAAGCCGATGCTGGTGACCAACTCGTTCAAGGTGCTGTGGGAATTCGCGGCGATGGGCCTGGGCTATATCCTGACGCCACGTTCGGTGCCGCTGAAGGGGCCGCAGTTCAAGCAGCTGGTGTCGCTGCCGCTCGCCAGCCCGATTCTCAACAACAGCCGCATCCACGTGATCACCCGTGCCGGCCGGCCGCTGTCGCCGGTGGCCGACAGCCTGCTGCGGCATGTGGTCAAGGCCTTCCCGCTGATCTGAGGGCCCGCGCCGCCGGAACGAATGTTGCTCCCGACGCAACGTTCTTCCACGTCTTAATCAACGCTTAATGTCGCGCTGGCATCCTCGCGTGCCCGCGACCCCATTCCAACTCTCCATTCCGACTCTCCATACGTTCCCAATGACAAGCGCCATGGATTTGCTGCTGGTCGAAGACGATCCCATGCTGGCCGAGGTCATCTGCGATGGCGCCCGGCAGAACGCCTGGCGGATCGACCATGCGGATTGCGCTGCCGCGGCCCGCGCCGCGCTGGTCGACCATGCCTATTCGGCGGTGCTGCTCGATATCGGCCTGCCGGGCGAGTCAGGCCTGACGGTGCTGCGGGCCATGCGGGCCGGCTACGACGTCACGCCGGTGCTGATGCTGACGGCGCGCGGCCAGCTGAGCGAGCGGATCGAAGGGCTGGATGCCGGCGCCGACGACTATCTGGTCAAGCCATTCCAGGTCGACGAACTGTGGGCGCGGGTGCGCGCGGTGATCCGGCGCAGTCAGGGCAGGGTGGTTCCCGTGTTCAGCTGGGGCGAAATCGAGCTCGATCGCAGCCGCCGGGTGGTCACGCGGGCGGGGGCCCGCGTTCCGCTGAGCGCCCAGGAGTACCGGACACTGCTGGCGCTGCTGGAGCGCCCGGGCCGCGTCATCACGCGGGAACACCTGGAGCGCGTGGTATACGGCAACGCCAGCGCGATCGAGAGCAATACCATCGCGGTGTTCATCCATCAGTTGCGCCGCAAGCTCGGCGAGGGCCTGATCACCACGGTGCACGGCCATGGCTACATGATCGGGGAGTCCGGCGCATGAAGTCGCTGCAGGGCAGGCTGCTCGCGGTGATGGTCGGCGTCATCGTGCTGTGCTGGGTCGTGTCGCTGGCCGCGCTGATGGTGTATCTGCAGCACAGCCGCTCCAGCATCTGGGACGACAAGCTGCAGGCTTTCGCCGCCCGCATCGTCCGCGCGCTGCCGGCCAACAAGAAGGCGTTCAATCTGGTCGGGCCGGGCCGCGAGGTGCGCGACGACGACGGATCCCCCGAGTTCGACCTGGTGATCCAGATCTGGTCGCAGCGCAAGCTGCTGACCGTGCAGAGCCCGCGGCCGCGTGCCCAGGCCACTTCGCCGGCGGCCGCGCTGAAGCCGGACTTCGTCGACGGGTTTGCCACGCGTGTCATCGACGGCGAACGCTGGCGCGTGTATGCCATCTCCGATAGCACCGGCACCATGCAGGCACAGGTGGGGATTCCGCATGCCATCATCGACGCCGAGGTACGCGAGGCCACGATGCACGCGCTGATTGCCAACAGCGTGCTGCTGGCGCTGGTCGGCGTGCTGTTGTGGCACACGATGCGCCGATCGCTGAAGCCGGTCGCGGTGCTGGAGCGGCTGGTGCGCGATCGCACGACGTTCGACCTGACACCGCTCCCATCGACGTCCTTGCCGACCGAATTGCAGCCGCTGGTGCAGTCGTTCAACCGCGTGCTGGCGCAGCTCGATCAGGCGGTGGAGAGCGAGCGGCGTTTCATCGGAGACGCGGCACATGAACTGCGCACGCCGTTGTCCGCGCTGCAGGCTCAGGTGGAGGTCGCCATGCGCGCCCCCAGCGGGAAGGAGAAGGACACCGCGCTGGAAAAGCTGCTGGCCACGGCCAAGCGGACGACGCGGCTGGCGGAACAATTGCTCGATCTGGCCCGCCTCAATGCCTGTGGCCAGGCGCCGCACGAACCCGCCGACCTCGGCAATCTGGTACTGCATGTCGCCAGCGAGTTCGAGGTGCAGGCCGAACTGCAGGCGCGCCAGCTGTCGGTGGAGACCGGGGGCGGGTGGATCGCCTGCAATGTCGACGAGATCGGCATCCTGCTGCGCAATCTCGTCGACAACGCGCTGCGGTATACGCCGCCGGGCGGCCGCATCCATGTCGCCTGCGGGACCGCGAATGGCGGCGCAGGCGGTGCGGTCTATCTGGAGGTCGCCGACGACGGGCCGGGCGTGCCGGCCGCCGAGCGGCAGGCGATCTTCCGGCGCTTTCACCGCGCCAGCGGAAATCGGGTCCGCGGCAGCGGCATCGGCCTGTCGCTGGTCGCCACCATTGCGCAATCGCACGGGGCGCGCATCGAGACGGGCCCCGGCCTGGACGGCCGGGGCTTTCGCGTACGGGTCGTCTTCACGCCGGCCGAGCCGATGCCGCCATCGGCATCGGCTGCGGTGTCGTTCCCCGGCGGCTCAGAACCGGTACAGGTAGCCAACCTGCACGGTGGTCGTGTTGGAGCGGTCGACGATCGGGCTGTCCTTGATTCCCGAACCCAGCCGCGTGGCGCTGACGTCCAGGAACAGCCCGTGATGGCGCGCCAGGCGGTAATCCACGCGCAAGCCCGCGGTGAAGTTGACGGTTGAATCGCCCTGATATTGCGGCCGGCCGATGCGCGCCTCCGACGCCCTGACGCCGTAGTAGTAGTCGACGTTCTGGCTGCTGAGCCATTGCGCCGAGACATGCGGCGTCAGCCGGAAATTGCCATATTGGAAGCCGCGGCTGACCTGCAGCGTGGCCCGGTTGCCATCGGCCGAGCCGAGCCATTCGGCCGAGACATTGGCGATGGGGTTGTGCCAGATCGCCGCACCGCCGAACCAGAGCCTGGCGTTGCGGTCGGCCATGCCTTCCAGCGCTCCAGAGTCCGAGGCCTCATAGCCGTCGCTCAGGCCGTAGCGCGTGCGCAGCCGGAACGAGACCGGGCCCAGCGAAGGCAGCTTCAGGTCCGCAGTGAGGCCGAACACATGCACCCACCGGTTCTCGTACGACAGCACCGGAATCACGCTGTAGTCGGTGCCGATATCGCGATAGGGCTTGCGCCGGGCCGCGGCGCCGACCCCGAGGCCCCACTGCGATTCGCCGGGCTGCAGGGCGGCATCGGCAACCTGCGCCCAGCCCTGTGGCGTCCACAGGCTGGCCAGCAAGGCAATGGCCGCCACAGCGGCCGGATAGCGAATGGGTGTCGCGCGGCGACGAGATCTGGTTCGGTTCATTCTGGATGGGTAAGGCGAGGGTGGATCGGGAGGTCAGCAGGGCGGGCGATCGGCTGCGCCTGCTCCACGCGGGCACGCGCAAGCGCCAGTGCCCGGCACCGCAGGCACAGGCATGGGCCGTCGATGGCGGACGCAGGCGAGCCAGCCGGCGCCGCGGGTGCAGTCGTGGCGGAGCGGGGAGGAAGCATGGGAATCGGCACGGGACACCTTGCTGTTGCCGGGGCCGCCAAGGGCTGGCGTCCCACGGTGCGAATCGTGCCGATGCGGGTTTAAGAAGTTATTAGCGACGGCGCCGCTGCCGACGAGGCACTGCCCATGTCAGACGCGCACCGATGACACGCGCAGGTCCGGCTGCGCATACTGGTCGGCATCACCATGACCTTGCCCGCGGAATATGAATCGACCGCGGCGTTGCGACGCCATGCCATCACGGAACGCGCCTTCTTCCCCTGCCAGCGAGCGCAAGCGCCTCGGCAACTGGCTTCCCGCCGACGAGTCCGCCGTGGCCGAATTCAGGCTGCGGCTTTGCCGGCAGGCCAGCGAGCACGCAAGCAGCAGTGGTCCCCGCTCAGAAGCGGTAGCTGCGCTGCATACCTTGTTGCGCGACGACGCTACGCTGCGGATGGGCCTGACGCGAGCGATCGGCGAGGCGACCGATGCGGGCTACGCGCTCGGATATCGCGACATCGACGAGCTGATGCTGGTGGTCGACTATCTGATGTCGTACGCGCCGCCGTTCAGCGACAGCAGCCTGGTGGTGTGCCCGCTCAATGCCGTGTTGGACTGGCCGATGTGCATGCCGTCGGGCTACGCGGTGTTCCGGCATCCGGTGTTCAACAAGCAGATCCGGCGCGTGCTGACGGCGTGGTCGGCGTTCCTCGGCGGGCCGCACTCGCGGGCGCACCTGAATACCGGATCGCCCGATGGCTGGTTCAGTGCCGAGGCGGACGCCAAGATCGGGCTCTCCCAATTCGTTACGCATCGCGAGCTGCCGTACTGGGGCTTCCTGTCCTGGAATGACTTCTTCACGCGGCGTTTCCGCGACGGCGTCAGACCGGTCGAAGGCGCCGACGACGGCAAGATCGTCGTCAGCCCATGCGAGGCAAAGCCGTACGCGCTGCGCCGCGAGGTCAAGCTGGTGGACGACTTCTGGGTCAAGTCCCAGCCGTACTCGCTGCGCGACATGGTGGGCGCGCACGAGGAAGACCTGGCGCGCCGCTTCGTCGGCGGCACGGTCTACCAGGCCTTCCTCAACGCGTACAGCTATCACCGCTGGCACGCGCCCGTCGGCGGCACCATCGTCAAGGCGTACAACCTGGCCGGCACCTACTACTCGTGCGCCGAGGCGCAGGGCCCCGATCCCGAGGGCCTGAACGATTCGCAGGGCTATACCAGCGCGATGGCCGCCCGCGCGGTGATCGTCGTCGAGGCCGACGACCCAGCCGTCGGGCAGATCGCCTGCGTGTTCATCGGCATGGGCGAGGTGTCGTCATGCAGGGTCGAGGTGGTGCCGGGCCAGCGGGTCAGCAAGGGCGAGGAACTCGGCTGCTTCCAATACGGCGGATCGACGATCTGCATGCTGTTCGAGCCGGGCAAGGTCGACGAGATCGTCTGGGACCCGACGCGCATCCACGATCCGCCGATCGTCAAGGTCAACGCGCATCTGGCGACGGCGCGGTAGCGGCGCCGTCGGTAAACACATCGCGCGTTCCCGCGCGCGCGCCGTCGGTGAACGGATCGACGCGGCCCTGATGGGCACCATCCAGATAGACGTTGCGTGCGCGGATATCGGCGGCGCTGCCCGCGCTCGCAAAGGCGGGCAGTGCGGCCAGGGCCAGCGTGGTGGTGAGCAGGGCGTGCTTGAGCATCTTCATCGTCAGCGTTCTCCGAAAGGGTTGGCCGGTTGCGACCGGTGAAGACAGTCTAGGGAGCGCTCCGCCACCACAGCATGACGGCGACATGACAATGCTGTCATGCGCGTCGGAGATGCCATCGGCGATGCGATCCCGGCGTGGACCCCGGCCATCGGGTCGACGGTTGTCACCGGCCGCTGCAGTCTGACGACGACATGACAAATTTGTCATGTTCGGCCGTGAGCGCCAGGATTGCGGTACCGTTACCGTCTTGCCGGCGGTCCGGCGATTCGTTGAATGTCGATGCGTGTATTGATTGTCGAGGATGAACCGAAGGCGGGGGCCTATCTGCACAAGGGCCTGACCGAGTCCGGCTTCGTCGTGGACCTTGCCCGCGATGGCGTCGATGGCCTGTCGCACGCCCGCGCGCACCCCTACGACCTGATCGTGCTGGACGTGATGCTGCCGGGCATGGACGGCTGGCAGATGCTGCGGGAGCTGCGGCGCGACCAGGACACGCCGGTGCTGTTCCTGACCGCCCGCGACGATCTGGCCGACCGGCTCAAGGGGCTCGAGCTCGGCGCCGACGACTACATCATCAAGCCGTTCGCCTTTGCCGAGCTGGTCGCCCGGATCCGCACGATCCTGCGCCGCGGCCCCGTGCGCGAGAACGAGTGGATCGAGGTGGCGGACCTGCGCATCGATGCCGTTCGCCGGCGCGTCACGCGTTCGGGACAGAAGATCGAGCTGACCTCCAAGGAGTTTGCGCTGCTGCATCTGCTGGCGCGCCGGCGCGGCGAGGTGCTGTCGCGCTCGCTGATCGCCTCGCAGGTGTGGGACATGAACTTCGACAGCAACACGAACGTCGTCGACGTATCGATCCGGCGGCTGCGCGCCAAGGTCGACGATCCGTTCCCGGCCAAGCTGATCCACACGCGGCGCGGCATGGGCTACGTGCTGGACGATATCGCGCGGTAGCGCCATGGTGGCCATCGCGAAGTCGCTGGGCACGCGCCTGCTTCCGCAATCGCTGACGGCGCGGATGGCGCTGGCCTTCGGCGCGCTGGCCGCCGCGATCATGGCGGCGATGGGCACCTATCTCGCCTCAGCGCTGTCGACCCAGCTGCAGGAACGGGACGAGGCCGAGCTCGTCGGCGAGGTGGTGCTGGTCCGCCATCTGTTGTCGGAGGTGGACTCGGAGCGGGCCGTGCGCGAGGGGACGCACCGGTTTGCCGATATCGCGCTCGGCCACGAGGGCCTGATCCTGCTGGTCCGTAGCCGCCAGGGCGAACCGCTGGTGACACTGAATCCTCGCCACGAGGTGGTGCCGCCGCTGACGGCCGTGCCAGCCGACGTGCATCCCGAACCTTCGATGCTGCAGACCTGGTATCCGCGCAATGGCGTGCCGTCGCGCGCGATCGCCGCGCTCGGCCGGCTCGGCGACAGCGACGAGACCGTGGAGATCGTCGTGCTGCGTGACGCGGGCTATCGCGCGGTGCTGATGCGCGACTACCAGTTCCATGTGTTCTGGGCGACGGTCTGCGCGAGCGGTGCCGCCGCCGCGCTCGGCTATCTGCTGGCGCGCCGCGGACTGCGCGGCCTGCGCAGGATGGCGGAGGAAGCGTCGGCCGTCACGACGAGCCGGCTGGCGACGCGGCTCGATGCGGGCACCGCGCCGAGCGAGTTGCGCGAGCTGGCGGACGCCTTCAACGGCATGCTGGCCAGATTGCAGGACAGCTTCTCGCGGCTGTCCGAGTTCTCCGCCGACCTGGCGCACGATTTCCGCACGCCGCTGAGCAATCTGATCGGGCAGACCGAAGTCACGCTGGCCCAGGCGCGCAATGTCGAAGAATACGAGGCGCTGCTCGAATCGAACCTCGAAGAGTACGACCGCCTGTCCCGCATGATCGAGAACATGCTGTTCCTCGCCCGTGCCGATCACGCGCAGGTCGCGCTGGCGCCGCGCACGCTCGATGCGCGCGCCGAGGTCGAGGCCGTGGCGGAGTACTTCGAGGCGGTGGCCGCCGAGCGCGCGATCTCGCTGTCGCTGCAAGGGCATGCGCCGGTGCGCGCGGACCAGACCCTGCTGCGCCGCGCGCTGACCAATCTGCTGGACAACGCGCTGCGCCATGCGCCGCAGGGCAGCCGGGTCTCGGTCATCGTCAGCGCCGAGCGCGAAGCGACCCGCATCCGCGTCGCCAACGGCGGCGCCGGCATCCCGCCCGAACGGCTGGCGCATATCTTCGGCCGCTTCTACCGCGGCGATCCGGCGCGCAGCAATTCGGCGCAGTCGACCGGCCTGGGCCTGGCCATCGTCGATTCGATCATGCGGCTGCACGACGGGCGGGCCACGGTTTCGAGCCGGCCGGGGCTGACGGTGCTGGAGCTGGCGTTTCCGCTGCCGGCCGCATGAGCGGTTCCGGGATTGACGGTGAACCGGGGGGAATGTTTGCGGCGCTCAGCTGCGAGGTGAATCGAGGTAATGAACAGCGATGGCTGCGGCAAACATCCGTGCGAGACAGCGACCGTCGCGGTCAGGCAGGGTCTGTCCGCTCGCCGTCCGCGACGGGTGGCGTGCCTTCCGTGGCGTCCGCTGGCGAAGCCTGGGCAGGTGCCGGGGAAGATGGCTTCGCGCGCCGGCTGCGCAGCTGCTCCAGATGCCGCGCGCGAGCGGCATCGCGCGCCGACACCTGGCCCGCTTCCGCGCCGGCCAGGTCGATCCGCGGCGCGCCTTCGGCCAGGCACGCCCAGTAGCGGCTGCCGCGGCACCATTGCTTCAGGGCGTCGCGCAGCTCCTGCTCTGTCATCTGCAATGCCGCGGCATGCGGCAGCAGATCGTCGTAGATGCCGATCTTCAACGGCAGCTTGGCGGCCGGCGCCTTGGGGAACGCGAGCGGGAACTGCTTCTGCAGCTTCCAGATGTTGCGCACGGTCGGATCGACCGGCTCTTCGGTGCGCCGGGCGGCTGCCGGCTCCCGGCGCGCCTTGCGCTGCGGCTTGCCGGCGCCGGTGCCAACGCCACCAGGCTTGGTGCCGCCATGTACCGCCTTGTCGCGTGCCGGTGCCTTGCCCTGACGATGTTGTCCCTCGTCTTGCGACTTGGCCTTGCCCTGAGGGGCCGTCGCCTCCTTGGCGGGGCGGCGTGCGTCGGATCGTCGTTCGGCGGGACGGCGCGAGCCCTCCCGTTGCCTGGCGAGTTCGGCTTTCAGTGCGGCGAGTTTTTCAAAGCCCATTTACGGTTCGGATAGCGAGTCCGGATAGCAAGTTCGGAGCGATTCTATCAGCGCGAGGCCATCCGCCGACGGGCCGGGGCGCAATTACGTCGCGCTGATGCCCTTCGCCTTGACGATGGCGCTCCAGCGATCGTAGTCCTTGTTCAGCCGCGCCTGCATCTGCTTGCCGTCCTGGAACGAGGCAATGGCACCGGCCGTCACCAGCTTCTGCTGCAGTTCCTTGTCGTTGGACAGGATGTCGCGCGTTTCGCTGGCGATCCGGTCGACGATCGGTTGCGGCGTATTGAGCGGCGCGATCAGGCCGCCCCACGAATCGAAGTCGAAGCCGCGGAAGCCCTGCTCGGACACCGTCTTCACGCCGGGCAGCAGCACCTTGGCATTGGGCGAGCTCAGGGCGATCGCCTTGAGCTTGCCGGCCCGGATATGCGGCAGCGCGGCTACGACGTCGGCAAACATGGTGCCGACCTGGCCGCCGAGCAGATCGGCGACGGCCGGCGCGCTGCCGCGGTAGGGCACGTGCATCATGTCGAAGCCGCCCAGGTCCTTCAGTTGCTCCATCGCCAGATGGCCGAAGCTGCCGGTGCCCGAACTGGTGTAGTTCAGCGGCGTCTTGCTGGCCTTGGCAAAGCGGATCAGGTCCGCCAGCGTCTCCACGCCCGGTACCACGTTCGGGTTGATGACGATGGCCATCGGCAGCACGTAGACGGTCGCAACCGACTGGAAGTCCTTCTTCACGTCGTACGCGCTGTTGTTGTACATCAACGGGGCCAGCAGCGCCGGCATGCCGAACATCGACAGGTTGTAGCCATCGGGCGCGCTCTTGATGAAGCCGGCGGTGCCGATCGAGCCGGAGGCGCCGGGCTTGTTCTCGATGATGACCTGCTGCCCCAGCCGTTCGGACAGCTTCTGCGCGACGATGCGCGCGGCGGTGTCCGTCGGGCCGCCGGCGGGGAAGGCCACCACCATCTTGATGATCTTGTCCGGCCAGCCGTTGCGCGCGAACGCGGCGGGCATCATCGCTGCCATCGAGGCGGCGGCCCCGGCCTTGAGCATCTGGCGGCGGCTGAGGGTCAGCTTGGTCATGTTGTTGTCTCCGTCTATTGAGAGCGTCGATTGGGAATTTCGATCGTCAGATGACGCCGCGCGATCGCAGATCCGCGATTGCGCCGTCGTCGAGCTGCAGCAGTTCCTTGAATACCTGCTCGGTGTGTTCGCCCATGTGCGGCGGCGGCATCCGCACCGGCATGCGCCGGCCGTCGATGGCGTACGGCGGCGCCAGCACCGACTGGGTACCCGCCTCGCTGTCCTCGTAGCGATGCAGCAGGCCGGCCTGGGCGGTGCGCTCGGACTGCAGCGCGTCGAACATGCCGAGCACCTCGCCGCAGGGGATCTGCGCGACGGTCAGGCGCTGCAGCAGTTCGGCCCGCGTGAATTGCCGCAGCGCCTCGCGCAGCTGCGGCAGCAGCGTATCGCGATGCCGCGAGCGCGCGGTGTTGGTGGCGAAGCGCTCGTCCTCGGCCCATTCGGGCCGGCCGATCACGTCGCGACAGAACCGCTGGAATTGGCCGTTGTTGCCGACGGTGATCACCAGCGGGCCATCGGCGGCATCGAACACGCCATAAGGCACGATCGACGGATGCGCATTGCCGAACTTGGCCGGATCCCCGCCCTGCAGCAGGGCCTCCATGCCGTAGTACGAGGTAATCATCAGGCCGCAGTCGTACAGGGCCATCTGCACATGGCGTCCGCGTCCGCTCGACTGGCGCGCATACAGCGCGGCGAGGATCGCCTGCGCCGAATACATGCCGGTGAACATGTCGACCGCGGCCACGCCGAACTTCAGCGGTCCCTGGCCGGCTTCGCCGTTGGTGGCCATCACGCCGGCCTCTCCCTGCACGACCAGGTCGTAGCCTGGCCGTTCGGCCTCGGGCGTGAAGCGGGCGTAGCCGGAGATCGAGCAGTACACCAGCCGGGGATTGCGCTCGGCCAGTTGTTCGTAGCCCAGGCCCAGCTTTTCCGCGCCGCCGACCTTGAAGTTCTGGATCACGACGTCGCTACGCGCGGCCAGCTCGCGGGCCAGCTTCAAGCCCGCTTCGCTTTGCAGGTCCAGCGTGATCGAGCGCTTGTTGCGGTTGGCGCTGTTGAAGTACGAGGTATTGCGCGTGCCGATGCGCAGGCCCCAGTCGCGGGTGTCATCGCCGCGGGCCGGGTGTTCGACCTTGATGACGTCGGCGCCGAGGTCGGCCAGCGCCATCGCGCACATCGGCCCCGCCAGCACGCGCGACAGGTCCAGTACCCGCACGCCGGCCAGCGGCAGCGATGCGGCATTGTTTTCATGATGCATGGTCAGCGTCCCCTCCCCGGGGACGATCCGGTGTTCTTGGTCAGCGCAGATTGTCTATATGTTGATAAAGTTTGACAATTGCAACGGGTAATCACCATACCTGACACCTCGGAGTTGACAATGGATTTGAGCGCGCTGTCTCTGCTGGTCGATATCATCGACGCCGGCAACCTGAGCCGGGCCGCCCGGCAACTGGGGATGAGCCGGGCGAACGTCAGCAAGCGCCTGAACCATTTCGAGCGGCAGCTGGGCGCGGAACTGCTCAGGCGCAGTACCCGCCAGCTCGAGCCCACCGAGCTGGGCCGCCAACTCTACGAACACGGCCGCGCGATCCGGCGCGAGCTGTTGGCGGCGCGGGAATCCGTACAGAGCCTGGGCAAGCGGCTCAGCGGCACGGTGCGACTCGCCGTGCCGAGCGGCTTCGGCCAGCACACGATGTCAGCCTGGTTCATCGAGTTCATGCGGAGGTATCCGGCCATCACGCTGAACGTGATCTTCGACAACGACATCGAGGACCTGATCAAGGGCGCGGTCGACTTTTCGATCCGCGTGATGGGCGAGACGCCGACCAATGCGGTGGCGCACAGCCTGGGGGACATCGAGTATGTCGCCTGCGCGACGCCGGAGCTGGCCCGCGAGGTCGGCATGCCGGGCTCGCTCGCGCAGTTCCGCGACCTGCCGCTGATCACCTCGGAGCTGACCGGCGAGCGGCTGCAACTGGCCGGACTGGGCGGAACCGCCGGCGCCCGGCCGCATATCCGCCCCCGGCTGATGTCGGCCAACTTCTTCTTTTTGCGCGACGCGATCCTGCAGGGGATCGGCGTCGGCCTGGTGCCGCAATACATGGTGGCCACGGATCTGGCGGCCGGGACGCTGGTTCGCCTGCCGCTGCCGCCGCGGGACCTGGCCTTCCTGCGGACCACGATGTATCTGCTGTATATGCCGGCCCGCTACCAGACGCGGGCCGTGACGACCCTCATCGCCTTCCTGCGGGAGAAGGCGACGGCGGCGATGGCGGCGATGGCGGAGTAACCGCGGCGGCGGCGAGTTCGCGGCCTTTCGCGATGGCCTGGGCGATCGCCGAGACGATGTCCTCGCGCTTGCCGGCGTCATCGACCCGCAACGCATAGGACGGGTGCCAGGTGGCGACCAGCCAGGCGTCGCCGAGCCGCACCGGCGCGTTCAGGTGGTCGCGCAGACTGGCCTTGGGGCCCAGCATCGCGCCGAGCGCGGTCGCGCCCAACGTGACGATGACCGAGGGCCGTACCCGCGCCCGTTCCTCGTCAAGCCAATGGGCGCAGGCCTCGACCTCGCGCTGCGCCGGCGTCTTGTGCAGGCGCCGCTTGCCCCGGGCGATCCACTTGAAATGCTTGACCGCATTGGTCACGTAAACCGAATCGGGCGGCACGCCGGCCCGGCGCATCGCCTCGTCCAGCACCTTGCCCGCCGGCCCGACGAAGGCGCGCCCGGCGAGATCTTCCTGATCGCCCGGTTGTTCGCCGACCAGCATGATGCGGGCCGTCTGGGGACCGTGGCCCGGCACGGCCTGGGTCGCATGGCGCCACAGCTCGCAGCGGCGGCATTGGTCCAGCGAAGAGGGCGCCGGGCGCAGCGGCTGCGCGTCCTCGGGATTCACCGCGACCGGCTTGCCCCTCATCGTGCCGACCGCGCCAGCCTGTGCGACGCGGCGGGCGCCGTTGCGGGCGTCGGCGATCATCGCCGGTATCAGGCGGCCCTCCGGCAGCCCCTTCCAGAAACGCACCGGCATGTGCTGCTCGAGCGCGGCTTCGTTCAGGCGGGCCGGATTGAAAATGCTGCGGTAATAGGCCAGCCACAGCGGCTCGATGTCGTCGGCGCTGGCGCCTTCGCGCAGCGCGTCGACATCGATGCCGGCCACCGCACCGGCCACCCCGCTGGCCGGTGTCTCGGACAACTGCAGCGTATGCCCGTCCCAGAGCGCCGCGCCCTGCGGCGTGCCGATCCACCACGACGAGCCGCCCATGCGGCGCGCGAAGTGGTCGGCGGCGTCGGCCAGCACGTCGTGCTCGGGCTCGTACCAGGCCAGGTATTCCGGGCTCCCGCCATTGCTGCGCCGATGAAACCGCACGTAGGCAATCATGTCGTGGTGGGCGCGCCGCACCGACTTGGCCATCGCGTGCAGCCTCGCGCCGTCTTCGTCGGCGGGCGAGGCCACCGCGCGATCGCCCTGGCACCATCGCCACAGCACCCGATAGAGGAAGGCCCAGCGTTGCGGCGAGCGGTAGCGCGCGGCTTGCTGCAGCAGGGCGGCCAACGCCTTCGATACGCGGATCGCCGGGGCGGCGCCGGCGGTGTCCTGGCGCTGCGCCGACGGCTCGCCATCGCCGGAAGGTGGCGCGGCGTCGGCATCGAGCAGCCTCAGCTGTTCCGTTCCCGTGCACGCTGCAGAACCGCGCTCCACCCAGGTGACGGCCTCTGGCGGCCAACCGGCCGCCAGCGCGCGCAAGGCTTGCGCACGCCAACCCGCGTAGCCGCCGTTGACCACCAGTACCGGCGAGCTGGCGCCGCTCATAGCAGCGCCAGCTGCACGGGCGGCGCGGCCAGCGCCCGCCGCAACTGCTCCGACGGCCGGTCCGCCTGCGCCGGCCGGTAGTCCTGCACCACGATGAACGGTTTGATCTTGTCCATCGCGCAGCGCAACCGCACCAGGTCCTGATAACGGATCGCGCGCGAGCGGCGCAGCTCCACCAGCCGCTTCGCATTGCGCATGCCGATGCCGGGCACGCGGGCGATCAAGGCCTGCGGCGCACGGTTCAGGTCGACCGGAAACGACTCGCGATGCGCCAGCGCCCAGGCCAGCTTCGGGTCGATGTCGAGCGGGAGGTCGCCGGCGGACTGGAACAGCTCCTCGGCCTGAAAGCCGTAGCCGCGCATCAGGAAGTCCGCCTGATACAGGCGATGCTCGCGCAGCAGCGGCGGCGCCTGCGCGGGAAGGCCGGAGGGACTGTCGGGAATCGGGCTGAACGCCGAGTAATACACGCGCTTCAGCTTGTAGGCGCCATAAAGCGTCTGCGCGGTCTGCAGGATCGTGCGGTCATCGGCCTCGTCCGCGCCGACGATCATCTGCGTGCTTTGGCCGGCCGGCGCGCGGCCCGGCGCGGACTTGTCGCTCTCCGCCTCTTCCTGGGCGAGCCGGATCGACCCCATGGCGCGCTTGATCGTATGCGCATTCTTCTCCGGCGCCAGCCGCTGCAGGCCGCCGTCGGTGGGCAGCTCGATGTTGACGCTGAGCCGGTCCGCATACTGGCCCGCCTGCGTGATCAGCCGGGGATCGGCGTCCGGAATCGTCTTCAGGTGGATATAGCCGCGGAACTGGTGTTCCTCGCGCAGCGAGCGCGCCACCTGGACCAGCTGCTCCATCGTGTAGTCGGCGCTGCGGATGATGCCGGAGCTGAGGAAGAGGCCGTCGATATAGTTGCGCCGGTAGAAGTCCAGCGTCAGATCGACGACCTCGCGCGGCGAAAAGCGGGCCCGCGGGACGTTGCTCGAGCGCCGGTTGACGCAGTACTGGCAGTCGTACTGGCAGAAGTTGGTCAGCAGGATCTTGAGCAGCCAAACACAGCGCCCATCGGGCGTGAAGCTGTGGCAGATGCCGGCCCCGGTACTGGCGCCCAGCCCGCCCTTGCCGAGCGAATCCCGTTTCGGCGCGCCGCTGCTGGCGCAGGAGGCGTCGTATTTGGCCGCGTCCGCCAGGATCTCCAGCTTGGTGAGCAGTTCCATCGGGAAACCATACTGTATGAATGTACAGTATTATAGGCGGGATCGAGCTGCCTCGGCTCAATACCGATGTCCGCTCCCTGCGATGGCTGCGACGATGGTGTACTCGTGAGCGCCAAAGGGAGAGTCCGATGTGCTACGCCGCGCAGATCAAGGCCGACTTCAGGAAGTTCACGCGCCAGTACGGCGCGGTGATGGGCCTTCGCCAGTTCTTCGAACTGTTCTGGCAAAAGCGCAAGGACCAGGAGTGGCAGAAGCTGCCCAAGGCGATGCGAGTCGCCTTCGCGCAGGGCGGCGGGGGAGGCGAGGAGGGCGACCCCGAAGAGCGCGAGCTGGCCGCGCTGATCGCCGCCGGCGACCGCGAACAGGCCAACGCGCTCGAAGCGGAGCTGTTCCGCCAGCGGACCCGCCTGGCGGAGGCCGAGCGCGCGCTTGCCGGGCGGCCGACCCGCAAGGCGGAGAACGAGCAGCGCATCGCCGCCGACAAGATCGCCCGGCTGCAGCAGAACCTGGCCGACCTGCAACGCGCCACGCCCGCCCCGGAGGACGCGATGATTTTCCCGGGCTATTACGCGCCGGTGATGATCGAGGTGGACGGCCGGCGCACGATCGTGCCGATGCGCTACCGCTGCCGGCTGCCCGGCTGGGACGTGTCGATGGAAAGAAAAAAGCCCGGGACGTACAACGCACGCCGCGACAATCTCGAGACGGCATGGCGCCAACTGTTCGGCTACCGCCACGGCATCCTGCCGATCCGCGCCTTTCACGAACACGTGGCCCGGCATCGGCTCGAGCACCGCGAACTCGGTCCGGACGAGAAGGAGCAGAGCGTCGTGCTGGAGTTCCGTCCCGATCCGCCGCAGGATCTGCTGATCGCCTGCCTGTGGTCGCGACACAAGGGCGAGGCCGGCGAACCGGACCTCTATTCGTTCGCGGCGATCACCGACGAGCCGCCGCCCGAAGTCGCCGCGGCCGGCCACGACCGTTGCGTCATTCCGATCAAGCCGCAGCACGTCGACGCGTGGCTCAACCCGGACCCTGCCAATCTGGCCGCGCTGTACGCGATCCTGGATGACCGCGAGCGGCCGTTCTTCGAGTATCGGCTGGCGGCTTAGCGGGGAGCGCCGTGGCCGCATGGCCGACGGGGATGGTGCGTATCAGCCTGACTGCCCGAAGGTGTTGAGGTATTCGTCGAACTCGTCCCGGACGATGCTTTCTATCCGTTCGACTTCATCGTGGGTCAGGTCTTCGAACAGCTTGCGCTTTCGCTTCGACAATTCTCCGTGGTTCTGCACGATGAGATCGATCAGGTTGGAAAGCCGCGACTGTGGCAGATCAAGCCAGCCTTCTATGCGCTCTAGACTGGCGTCGTAGGCTCGCAGGTATTGGATTTCCTGCGCCAGATCGTGCTCGACGCATTGCTCGATACACCTGAACACAAACTCGCACAACGCAGTCGCGTCGAACGACGCATACAGCCAATACGGTTGAGGCGACTTGATCAGAATCGTGTCGCTGTCGGCGTCCAATGCGTAATTGAGCAGTGCGGTGCGCGGTGCCGAGTACGCCTTCAGCAAGCCGGCATAGGTGTCGATCTCCTTGAGCATGCGTGCAGATATGGGCAGGACGACGCCTTCCGGGGTGACCCCGGCCTGCCGGAGCAGGTGATGGATCAGGAAGCGGTGCAGACGCCCATTGCCATCGTAGAAGGGGTGAGCGAACACGAAGCCGAAAGATGCGCAGGCAGCCACAACGATGGGATGGACAGTCCCTGTCTGAATCAGGCTGGCCACCTGCGAAATGCCTTCCATCATTGCGTCAAGTTGCTCGGGATTCGGAGGAATATAGTCCGCCATATTCCGCATGCGGCCACCGCGCGAAAGCCAGTTTTGCCTGTCGCGATACGAATACTCGCTACGCGGGCCCGAGATGATTTCGTTTTGCCATTCGCATAGCTGGTCCTCGGTCAAAGGTCCAGGTGCGCCGGCAAACTGAAGCAATCGACGGAATTTCGCCACGCGCTGGTTATCGGGCACCTCTCTCTCGATCGAGTATGTCGAACGGGTTTCGGCGAGATACAGATAGTCGACGGCCCGGGCCAGCACCTCTGGCTCAAGGCGCTCAATCGCCGCGGCGACCTTGTCTGGCAGGTCAGACGCGATCCAGGCCGCGAGTTCGTCGGTGCGTCGCACCACCGGACAGAATGCAGGCGGTCCGAGATGGTTGTTCTGGACGCCGAACTGGGTATCGTTCTTGACGGGGCCGGTGATATACGCGCGTTCGTCGAGCGCCGGAATGCGGGGCGCGCCGGAAGGCACGTTGTAGTCGAACTGGGCTCCAGCCAACCATTTGGCGTAGAAACCGCTCAATCGGGCATAGCGCGACGTGGGCGCGGCTCGGAGCCATTCCTGCACGGCCTCGATGGCCTCCGGGTGCTCGAACAGTGCCGCCAGGACAGTCAGGTCCAACTGTTCCTTCTTCAGCGCAAAGAAAAGGTGATCGACGATCGAGTCGCCGCCGCGGTACCTGTTTCGCGGGTAAATCACACGAGTGGTGCCATAGGGGCCAGTGTGCCGAGTCAACACGCCTGTCTTGTCGGCCAGCTCGTACGTCGAGCGCAGCGGCGGCACGCGCAGATCGAACTTCTGGACCAGCGCCATGTAACCGAGTGATGTAAGTGCCATATTTTGCGATGCAACTTTGGGCGGTTTGCTCGCGGCAGCTTACCAAACCTTCTACTCGACTTACCAGAATATCTATTTTTTGCCCTCGGACTTACCGTTTCATCTATGGGGCGTCGTGCCCTCGAAGGTATCGGGCTTGACAAGACCTGATGGGACGGTGCCGTGCCAACTTACCAATTTCTCTACTCCCTTTACCAATTCATCTACAAAAGGTCCCGAGTCTTACCATTTCGTCTACACGACCCAGGCTTCAGCGCCGGAACCACAGCACCGACAGCACGCTCGCCGCCACCAGCAGCAGCACCGCGGCCCCAGCAAACAGCGCGCCGATCTCGGTCTCCCTGCGCTCCAGCGCAAACCGCGTGCTGAGCTGGCGATAGACCTGGCTCAGGTCCGCCTCGGAGCCTGCGTGGAAGTATTCGCCGCCGGTGATCTTTGCCACCGCCCGCAAGGCCGGTTCGTCCAGCTGCATGTAGTAAGACATGGTCGAACCGCTGGCGGCCCCGCCATCCTGCGAGCCGAAGCCGACCGTATAGACGCGCACGCCGCGCTCGGCGGCCATGCGGGCCGCGATGACCGGATCGGGGCCGGTGGTGCGGCGGCCGTCGCTGAGCAATATCACCGCGCCGTGCCGATAGGAGCCGGGCTCCGCCGCAGGCCGGTCGTCGCGCCTCGCGCGCTTTTCGCGATTGCGGGCGGCCTCGGCGGCCGCCGATTCGTCCAGCGATCGGCCCTGGTTCTCCATCAGCTCCGATGCGCTGCCGAACAACACGGACTCCAGGTCGATGCCATCGTCCGGGAACAGCACGGCAAGCGCTTCGATCAGGCCGCTTCCGGTCGCGGTGCCGCGCTGGAGCTGGAAGCGCTCGATCGCCTCGAGCATGTCCTGCCGGTTGTCGGTCGGGCTGAGCACCACCGAGGCCGTCGCCGCGAATGACACGATGCCAAGCCGCACGTTGGCCGGCAGCCCGGTGACCAGATTGGTGGCGGCCTGCTGCGCCGCGCTGAGGCGGGTCGGTGCGACGTCTGTCGCCTCCATGCTGCGCGAGACGTCCATCGCGAGCACCAGCGTGATGGTGTCGGCCGGCAGCGTGATGGTCGCGCTGGGACGCGCGCAGGCGAGCAACGCGGTACCGAGCGACAGCAGGAAGAGCAGGGGAGGGAGGTGGCGCCTAAGCCATTGCCTCGGACCGAGCGCCGCGCGCGGCAGCGCGAGACTGGCGTACAGCAGGGCGGCCTTTCTGCGCCGGGCGAGCACGTAGAAGTAAGCCGCTGCCAGCACGGGAAGCACGAGCAGCAGCCAGAGCATTTGAGGCCAGAGAAACTGCATGCCCTGCTCCTTGGCGCGTGGTTAAGAACGATGGTACTGTAGTTTCCGACGCGTGAACTCGAGGCAGCGATGAAACGGGTGACGATCTACGGAACAGCCTTGGCGGCGATCGCACTCGTCTTCGCCGCGGGCGTCGGCTCCGCCTGGCTGCTGCAGCCGAAACAGCGGGCGCTGACGCAATCCGACATCGATTCCGCCGTGCTCCACACGCTGCACAACAAGGATCTGCCGTCGCGCGCCGCGCGCGCCGCCGAGGCGATCCGCCAGTCGGTGGTCGAGGTCCGCAGCTATCCGGCCGCCGAAGCCCCCGCGGCAAAATCGCGTGCCGACAAGGCCGGGCGCGATCGTCCCGGCAAGCCGCCCGAATCGTCCGCCCCCGCCAAACGCCCGCCCCGCGACGAAACCGCCAAGGGCAAATCGCCAGGAACGCCCGGCACGCCCGGCACCCCGGGTCCCCACGCAGAGAAGGGCGCGCCGGAAGCCTTGCCCGACGGCCGGCACATCGGCACCGGCGTCGTCGTCACCGAGAGCGGCGTGATCCTGACCAACTACCACGTGGTCGCCGGCGCCCGCCGCGTCGAGGTCCGATTCCACGACGGGCATACGGCCGAGGCCACCGTGCTGCAGGCCGTGCCGGAAAAGGACCTCGCGATCCTGCAGCCCAGATCGATTCCCGACGACCTGCCGCCGGCGACGCTCGGCTCCAGCCGCGAACTGGCGCCGGGCAGCGAAGTGGTGGCGGTCGGCTTTCCGTTCGGCATCGGCCCGTCGGTGACGGCCGGCGTGGTGTCGGGGCTCGACCGCCAGTTCGTATCTCCCGACGAGAAGCAGCAGCTGGACAAGCTGATCCAGTTCGACGCCGCCGCCAATCCAGGCAACTCGGGCGGGCCGCTGGTCAACATGAAGGGCGAGGTGGTCGGCATCGTTACCGCCATCCTCAATCCCAACCAGAGCGGCAATTTCCTCGGCATCGGTTTTGCCATCACGATCGAAAGCGCGGGCGGTTCCGTCGGCGCTTCGCCCTTCTAGCCTTCCAGACCTTCCAGATCGGAGCGACAGGCCCATGAACGACCAAGCCCGGGACGCCATCGAGACCGCCAACCTGATGGAACGCCTGCTGTACGAGGTCAAGCGCGTGGTGGTGGGACAGGACCACTTTCTCGAACGGGTGCTGGTGGCGATTCTTGCCGGCGGCCATCTGCTGGTGGAGGGCGTGCCCGGGCTGGCGAAGACGCTGACCGTCAACACGCTGGCCAGAACCATGCGGGGAACGTTCAAGCGGATCCAGTTCACGCCGGACTTGCTGCCCGCCGATCTGGTCGGCACGCGGATGTATCACCAGGGCACCGGCGAGTTCTCCACGGTGCGCGGGCCGGTCTTCGCGAACCTGCTGCTGGCCGACGAGATCAACCGCGCGCCGGCCAAGGTGCAGAGCGCCCTGCTCGAGGTGATGCAGGAAAAACAGGTGACCATCGCCGGCGAGACCCACCGGGTGCCGATGCCCTTCCTCGTCATGGCCACGCAGAACCCGATCGAGACCGAGGGCACCTATCCGCTGCCGGAGGCGCAGGTCGACCGCTTCATGATGAAGGTGCTGGTCGGCTATCCGAGCGAGGACGAGGAGGTCGTGATCGTCAATCGCGTCACCGGTCCGCGGATCGACGTAAGCCCGGTCGCCACGCCCGAGCAGCTGGCCGAGCTGCAGCAGGAATGCCGCAACGTCTATGTCGATCCGGGACTGATCCAGTACGCGGTGCGCGTGGTGTCGGCCACGCGCCGGCCGGCCAGCTACGGGCTCGACGATCTGGACCGCTACGTGACCTTCGGTGCCAGTCCGCGCGCGACCATCGGCCTGATCGAAGGCGCGCGTGCGCTGGCGCTGCTGCGCGGCCGGCACTATGCGGTGCCGGAAGACGTCATCGACCTGGTGCCGGACGTGTTGCGCCACCGGCTGTCGCTGTCCTACGAGGCCATGTCCGACGGCGTCACCGCCGATGCGTTGATCGGCCGCATCGTGCAGGCGATGCCGGTGCCCGAGCGTCCGCTGGAATCCCATGTTCGGGCGGCTGCGCGCTAGGCGCCGGTCCGGCCCGGACCCCGCCTCCGACAAGGCCACCACGCGGGGCGCGCCGCGCGGGGTCGCCGCCAGCCGTACCGACGCCTTGCTGCGCCGGATGGAGTGGACCGTCGTGCGGCGCCTCGACGGCATGCTGCAGGGCGACTACCGGACGCTGTTTCGCGGCTTCGGACTGGACCTGGCCGACCTGCGCGAGTACCAGGCCGGCGACGACGTCCGCCACATCGACTGGAACGTGACCGCGCGGCTGCAGACGCCGCATGTGCGCATGTTCCAGGAGGATCGCGAGATCGCGGTCTGGTTTCTGCTCGATCTGAGCGGCTCCGTCGAGTTCGGCTCGGGCGAGGTCCGCAAGCGCGATCTGCTGAGCGACTTCACCACCGTGATGGCGCTGCTGCTGACGCGCTATGGCAACCGCGTCGGCGCCGTGCTCTACAACGGCGCGGCCGACATGACGGCGTCGGTGGTGCCGGCGCGCGCCGGTCGCCGGCAGCTGCTGCATCTGCTCGACCGCATGCATGCGACGCCCGCCGCCTCGCCCGGCCACACCCGGCTGCGCGGGCTGCTCGACCATGCGCGGGCGGTGGCCCGGCGCCGTTCGGTTCTGTTCGTCGTCTCGGATTTCATCAGCGACCCGGGCTGGCAGGCTTCGCTGGCGATGCTGGCCAGGCGTCATGAGGTCATCGCTGTACGGCTGGTCGATCCACTGGAGCAAGCCTTGCCCGACCTGGGTTTGCTGGTGCTGCAGGACGCCGAGACCGGCGAGCAGATGTTCGTCGATACGCATGATCCGGCCTTTCGCAAGCGCTTCCTGGCGGCCGCGCAGGCGCGCGAGGAAGAACTGCGGCTGGGGTTCGCACGCGCCGGCGTCGATTGCCTGACGCTGTCGACCGACGCGCGCCTGGACCTGGCGCTGCTGGATTTTTCCCGGCAGCGCCGTCACCGGCGGGGCACGGCGAAGGGCACGGCGAAGGGGACGGTGAAGGGTGCATCGAAGGCGGCAGTGAAGCAGGGGGCCGCATGGACGGCGTAAGCGACGCGATCAGCCGGCTGCCCGCTATCAGCTTCCTGTGGCCCAGGATGCTGTGGTTGCTCGCGCTGATTCCATTGCTGGCCCTGGCCTACCTGTGGCTGGACGCGCGCCGGCGGCGAACGGCGGTCCACTATCCGGCGCTGAAGACGGTCGGCTTCGCCAACCGCAGTGTCGCGGGCTGGCGCCGGCACGTGTCCCCGGTGCTGATCCTGCTTGCGCTGACGGCATTGATCGTTGCGATCTCCCGCCCGCATGCGCTGATGGTGCTGCCGTCCCGCATCGAGACTGTGATGCTGATCATCGACCTGTCGGGCAGCATGCGCGCGAAGGACGTTCAGCCGAACCGGTTGCGCGCCGCTCAGCACGCCGCCAAAGGGCTGCTGGAGGCCAAGCCTGCGGGCGTCAGCGTTGGCCTTGTCGCGATGGCGGGGACATCGGCCGTCGCCCAGGCGCCGAGCCGCAGGAAGCAGGACGTGGCCACGGCGATCGACCGCTTGCAGCCGCAGGGCGGCACCGCGCTGGGCAACGGGCTGCTGATCGCGCTGACGGCGCTGCGCCCGCAGGCGACCGAGGATGCCGCGCGCCTGATGGAGGGCGACGCCTCGCCGCTGAAAAAGGGCGGCCCACCGGGCAGCCCGTTCGGCGCGCCGGGTCCTGCGCAGGGGGCGGCGAATTCCGCCGACCCCGAGGCCCCCGCTGGTCCGGGGTCCTATGCGGCCGGCGCGATCGTCGTGTTCTCCGATGGGGAAAGCAACGCCGGCCCGACCGCGGTGCAGGCCGCCGAGCTGGCGGCCACCTACGGCGTGCGCGTCTTTACCGTGGGCGTGGGCACGACCCAGGGCGTCGTACTGTCCGCCGACGGCTGGTCGGCACGCGTCAAGCTGGACGAGGCGGTACTGAAGGAGGTCGCCAATATCACCGGGGCCGAATACTTCCGGCTCGAGGATGCCGCCAGGCTGAAGCAGGTCTATCGCGCGATCAACGCGAAGCTGACGCTCGGCAAGACCGAGCAGGCGGAAATCACCGCGCTGTTCGCCGCGCTCGGCGCGGTGCTGGCCGCCGGCGCGGCGCTGCTGTCGCTGTGGTGGTTCGGGCGCGTGATGTAGCGGCGCGGCTGCGCCATCGGCGCACCTTCAGCGCCCCTTGAAGATCGGATGCCGGGCGCAGGCCGACAGCACGATGCGCTCGGACTGCACCAGATAGTCGTTCAGCGCCGTCGCGCACTCGGCAAGCTTGCCCGACTCGAACAGCTGCAGGATCTGCTGGTTCATCTCGACGTAAGGGCCGTGCAGGAATTCCGGATCTTGCAGCATGCCGAACGCCAGCCGCAGCTCCGCCAGCAGGTGGGAGAACATCACGTTCAGCCGTTCGCTGTCGGCCAGTTCCACGATGGCCATGTGGAACTCCATGTTGGCGGTGCCTGCCCCCTGCCAGTCGCCGCGGTCGCGGCATTGCAACCCCGTTTCGACCGCTTGCCGCATGTGCTTGCGCGCCGGATGGCTGGGGTAGGCCTGCGCGATTGCCTGGCATTCGATCAGGCGGCGAACCCGGTAGATGTCGATGATCGCCGCGATGCTCGGAATGGCCACCGCGACGCCGCGGTTCGGCTCGTGCTTGAGCAGGCCTTCCTTGGTCAGCACGCGGAACGTCTCGCGCAGCGTGTTGCGGGAGATCTGCAGGCTTTCGCTCAGCGCGGCCTCGGACAGCCGCTGCCCCGGCGCGAAGTCGCCATGCAGGATGCGCTGGCGAATCTGCTCGGTGACCCGCTCGGCCAGGTTTTTTACGTCGGAACTGGTTGTCATGTTGGCTGCAAGGGACCGGTCGTCCGGCTGGGGAATCGGGAGGCGCGGCGGGGCGCGCCCGCACCCCGCCGCACGCGTGGCCGGGATTTCGCGCGATGTTACCCCACCTTTGTTCAACAAAATGCCCCTGATTGGTGCTGCGCCGCGGGCTTGCGTGCGGCTAGGTGTATACCAGAATCGATCCTGTTGGATGATTGTTGAACAATCTATCCACGGTGGTTGAGTAATACGTGCATATATATCAACATGGCACGTGCCTTCCTAAACAGCGCTGCGGTGGAGGGGCGGCTGTTTCGATGGTCCGCTCACTGCCTCGACGCCGTCGCGGCAGGGTCGTGAAGACAGCGCGACGAGCATCCCACGTTTCGCCGTTATCCCGAGTGAGCGCAACCATGTGGCTTAAAGAAACAACGCAGGCAGAGCGCAAGACGCTCTTTGCCGCCTTCGTCGGCTATGGGGTCGATGCCTTCGACTACATGATCTACACGTTCATGATCCCCACCTTCATCCTGGTGTGGGGCATGACCAAGGCCGAGGCCGGCTATATCGCGACCGGCGCGCTGATCAGTTCGGCGATCGGCGGCTGGCTGGCCGGCATCCTGGCCGACAAGTACGGCCGCGTGCGCGTGCTGCAGCTGACCGTGCTGTGGTTCAGCTTCTTCACCTTCCTCAGCGGCTTCACGCAGTCGTCCGAGCAGCTGTTCGTGACCCGGATGCTGCAGGGCCTGGGCTTTGGCGGCGAATGGTCGGTCGGCTCGGTGCTGATCGCCGAGATGATCCGCGCCCGCCATCGCGGCAAGGCCGTCGGTCTGGTGCAGAGCAGCTGGGCGGTCGGCTGGGGCCTGTCGGCCATCGCCTTCTGGGCGGTCTACGCGGTCTTCGAGCAGCAATACGCCTGGCGCGTGCTGTTCTGGATCGGCGTGCTGCCGGCGGTCTTCATCCTCTATATCCGCCGCAATATCAGCGAGCCCGAGGTGTATCGCGAGACCAAGGCGAAGCTCGCCGCCACCGGACAGAGCAACAACTTCATGCTGATCTTCAAGCCGGGCGTGCTGCGCGTGACCGTGCTGGCGAGCCTGCTGGCCACCGGCATGCAGGGCGCCTACTACTCGGTGACGACCTGGCTGCCGACTTACCTGAAGATGGAGCGCAACCTGTCGGTGCTGAACACCAGCGGCTACCTGATGGTGCTGATCGCCGGCTCCTTCGCCGGTTACCTGACCAGCGCCTGGCTGTCCGATCACCTGGGCCGCCGCCGGTGCTTCATGCTGTTCGCGGTCAGCGCGGCCATCCTGGTGATCTGCTACACGCAGTTGCCGATTACCGATGCGGCGATGCTGTTGCTGGGCTTTCCGCTGGGCTTCTTCCTGTCGGGCATCTTCTCCGGCATGGGCGCTTACCTGACGGAGCTCTATCCGAGCCATATCCGCGGTTCCGGACAGGGCTTCTGCTACAACTTCGGGCGTGCGGTCGGCTCCGTGTTCCCGGCGCTGATCGGACATATGGGGGCCACGATGTCGCTCGGTGTCGCGATCGGCTATCTGGCGGCCGGCGCCTATGGACTGGTCGTGCTCGCCTGCCTGCTGCTGCCCGAGACGCAAGGACGCGAACTGGTCGGCGAAGCCGAGCCCGCGCATTGAGGTCCGACGCCATGCAAATCGATCTGAACAGCGATCTCGGCGAGAGCTTCGGCGCCTGGCGCATGGGCAACGATGCGGCGATGCTCGACATCGTCAGCAGCGCCAACGTGGCCTGCGGCTTCCACGCCGGCGATCCGGCCGGCATCCTGCGCACGCTGAAGGCCGCCGCGGCGCGCGGTGTCGCGGTGGGCGCGCATGTCTCGTATCCCGACCTGCAGGGCTTCGGCCGCCGCAACATGGACGTGGCGAGCGAGGACCTGATTGCCGACGTCATCTATCAGATCGGTGCGCTGGCGGGCATGGCGGCGACGGTCGGCACGACGGTGCGCTACGTCAAGCCGCATGGCGCGCTGTACAACACCATCGCCAGCGACGAGCGCCAGGCGCGCGACGTGATCGCAGCCATCCGCGCGGTCGACCCCGAACTGGTGCTGGTCGCGCTGGCCGGCTCGCCGCTGGTGGGCTGGGCGCGCGATGCCGGCCTGCGCGTCGTCGCGGAGGCCTTCGCCGATCGCGCCTATACGCCGCAGGGCACGTTGGTCTCCCGCCGGGAACCGGGCGCGGTGCTGCACGATGCCGGCGAGGTCGCACAGCGGATGTTGCGCCTGGTGCGGGAAGGCACGGTGGTCGCCATCGACGGCAGCGTGGCGCGCGTCGAGGCGCAGTCGATCTGCGTGCATGGCGACAGCGAGGGCGCGCTGGAGATGGCACGCGCCGTGCGCGAGGCGCTGGAACGCGATGGCGTGAAGGTGTCCGCGTTCGCCTGAGCGCGGATCGCATCCGGAGATCATCTTGCGTTTCCTGCCCGTTTCCACGAATGCGCTGCTGGTCGAGCTGGCCGGCCTGGAGCAGACGCTGGCGCTGCTGGCCTCGCTGCAGCGCGATCCGTTGCAAGGCGTGGCCGAGCTGGTGCCGGCCGCGCGCACGATTCTCGTGCACTACCGCCCCTGGGCCACCAACGCCGCCGCGCTGGTCCGCGCGATCGCCGCGCGCGACCTGTCGCGGCGCGTCGCGCGCAGCCGTACGCTGATCGAGATCCCGGTCCGCTATGACGGCGAGGACCTGGCCGAGGTCGCGCAGCGGCTTGGCATCACCACCGACGAGGTCGTGCGCCGCCATACCGGCAGCGAATACACGGTCGCGTTCACCGGCTTCGCGCCGGGCTTCGCCTACCTGAGCGGCGGCCATCCGTCGCTGGACGTGCCGCGCCGCCATACGCCGCGCACGTGGATTCCGGCCGGGGCCGTGGGTCTGGCCGGGACCTTCAGCGGCGTCTACCCGAAGGCCAGTCCCGGCGGCTGGCAGATCATCGGCACCACGCCGGTGGCGATGTGGAATCTTGATCGAGAGCCGCCCGCGCTGCTGCAGCCCGGATATCGGGTGCGCTTTGTCGATATCGCGACGCTGGACGATGCCGCGCAGAGCCGCATGACGTCCCTGCACGACCCCGCACCCGCTTCAGGGGCGCAGGGCCCGGAGGGCTTGCAGGGCTCGCAACGCGAATGCGCTCGCGCCGCGGCGCTGAAGGTCAAGGGCACCGGATTGCAGACCGTATTCCAGGACCTCGGCCGCCCCGGCCAGGCCGGGCAGGGCGTGTCGGCCTCGGGCGCATTGGACCAGACCGCACTGAGGATGGCCAACCGTCTGGTCGGCAATCGCAGCGACGTCGCCGCGCTGGAAACCGTCGGCGGCGGCCTGCAGCTGCAGAGCCAGGGCGAGACCGTGCTGGCCGTGACCGGTGCCGATGCGCCGCTGACCGTGCGGGCGGCCGATGGCCGCCAGTGGCGGGTGCCGACGCATCAGGCCGTGGCCCTGGCCGATGGCGACACGTTGAGCGTCGGCCAGCCGGTCGCCGGCGCCCGCTGTTATGTGGCGGTACGTGGTGGCTTTGCCATGGCGCCGGTGCTTGGCAGCTGCGCGACCGACACGTTGGCCGGCATCGGTCCCGCGCCGTTGGCCGTCGGCGATCGGCTGGGTGTCCTGCCCGCGCCGCCGGGCGCCGTGGTCGGCATGCCGGAAGAGCCCGCGGCCGATCTGCCGACGGTCGAACACGACGTGGTGCTCGACGTCGTGCTGGGCCCGCGCACCGACTGGTTCACCCCCGAGTCCGTCGCGCGGCTGGCCGCGCAGCGTTGGCAGGTCACGCCGCAGTCCAACCGCGTCGGCCTGCGGCTGGCCGGCGAGGTGCCGCTCGAGCGCGCCATCACCGGCGAACTGCCCAGCGAAGGCACCGCCCTGGGCGCGCTGCAGGTGCCGCCCAGCGGGCAGCCGATCCTGTTCCTGGCCGACCATCCGCTGACCGGCGGCTATCCGGTGATCGGCGCCGTGGCGCCTCACCATCTGGACCGTGCCGGTCAGATTCCGGTCGGCGCCTGGCTGCGCTTCAACCCGATCGGCCCGTTCCAGGAACTGCCACCATCCGCCGACTGAGCCGGCGCCTTTTACCGAAACTCGCGATGAAGAAAGTCCTGATTGCCAACCGTGGCGAGATTGCCGTCCGCATCATCCGCGCCTGCGCCGACTACGGTGTCGGCTCGGTGGCGGTGTATGCCAACGCCGATATCGACGCGATGCACGCGCGCCTGGCCGACGAGGCTTACGGCCTCGACGGCGACCGTCCCGCCGATACCTATCTGAACATCGCCAAGCTGCTCGACATCGCGCGCCGCAGCGGCGCCGATGCCGTGCATCCCGGCTACGGCTTCCTGTCGGAAAGCGAGGCCTTCGCGCAGGCCGTCATCGATGCCGGCCTGACCTGGATCGGCCCGTCGCCGGCCACGATTGCGCGGCTCGGCGACAAGGTCGAAGCGCGCAAGATCGCGCTGCGCGTCGGCGCACCGCTGGTCGCCGGCACGCCCGAGCCGGTCGCCGACGCCAACGAGGTGCTGGCGTTTGCCGAGCAGCACGGCCTGCCGATCATCATCAAGGCGGCGTTCGGCGGCGGTGGCCGCGGCATGAAGATCGCCTGGCGCATGGACGAGGTCGAGGAACTCTATGCCTCAGCGGTGCGCGAGGCGGTCACCGCCTTCGGCCGCGGCGAGTGTTTCGTCGAGCAGTTCCTCGACAGGCCGCGCCATATCGAGGCGCAGGTCCTCGCCGATCGGCATGGCAATGTGGTCGTGCTCGGCACGCGCGACTGCTCGCTGCAGCGCCGGAACCAGAAGCTGGTTGAGGAGGCCCCGGCGCCGTTCCTCAGCGATGAGCAACGCGAGCGCATCCACGCCGCGGCGCGCGACATCTGCGCGGCCGCGGAATACACCAGCGCCGGTACGGTGGAATTCCTGCTCAGCGCCAGCGGCGCGATCTCGTTCCTCGAGGTCAACACGCGGCTGCAGGTCGAACACCCGGTGACCGAACAGACCACCGGCGTCGACCTGGTGGTCGAGCAATTGCGCGTGGCCGATGGCCTGCCGCTGTCGATCACCGCAACGCCCGCGCCGCTCGGCCATGCGATCGAGTTCCGCATCAATGCCGAGGACGTGGGCCGCGGCTTCCTGCCCACGCCTGGGCCGGTGCGGCGCTTCGACGCGCCGTCCGGCCCGGGCGTGCGCGTCGATTCCGGCGTGCAGGCCGGCTCGGTGGTGCCGGGGACCTTCGATTCGCTGATGGCCAAGCTGATCGTGACCGGTGCCACGCGCGAACAGGCGCTGGCGCGTGCCCGCCGCGCGCTGCGCGAATTCCGCATCGAGGGCGTGGCATCGGTGCTGCCGTTCCATCGCGCCGTGATCGATCATGCCGATTTCGTCGGCAGCGACGGCTTCAACGTCCATACGCGCTGGATCGAGTCGGACTTCGCCGAGCCGCTGGCCGCGGCGGCGCGTGCCGAACCGCAGCAGGACGACGGCCTGCTGCGCACGGCTATCGAGGTCGACGGCCGCCGCATGGTGCTGGGCTTGCCGGCCCAACTGCTGCGCGGTCTGGCAGACGCGCCAGCCGGCTCCGCTGCCGAAGGTACCGCGGGGGCCCAGGTGTCCGCGAGCAACCCCGCCGAACTGCCATCGCCCATCGCCGGCACGGTGCAGGCGTGGAAGGTCGCGCTCGGCGACGAGGTCAAGGAAGGCGATCTGATCGCCGTGATGGAAGCGATGAAGATGGAGATGCAGGTCCACGCGCATCGCGACGGACGTGTCGTGTGGCAGGCGGACGCCGGGACGTTCCTGGCCGCGGGCGCGCGGCTGGCCGAGATTGCCTGAGCGGGCTTGCACGGCCCGGCTGCGGTCGCGTCATGCCGCCTTTGCGTCGGTGACCGGCCGCTCGGCGTCCGCATGGAAATGCGGCAGCACGTAGGCGGCAATTTCCTCCATCGCGTCGCGTACCGGCCGCTGGTTGCGCCGGAAATGCAGGCCGACATGGTGGACGCCGGCCTCGCGCATCGCGTGCAGCTCCTCGATCAGGCCATGGCGGCCGACCGCACCGCCAAAGCGGTGCCGCTGCATCGGGGCATCCGGGTCGGCCAGCAGATCCAGATGGATGAAGCTGATGTACGGCTTGTCGCCGGCAACCTCGCGCCATCGCGCGCTGCGGCGGACATGGTCCTGCGGCGTCCCGGGATAGGCCAGCCAGCCGTCCATATGCTCTCCGGCCCAGCTCGGCGTCTGCTGCGCGAGTCCGGCGACCAGCAAGGGCAGCGGACCGGTGGCGCGCGGCAATAACGCGATGCCGTTCGGCAGTCCGGCGGCGCCGTCGCGCAGCAGCGCCACGTGCTCGCGGAAGTGTTCGCCGCGCTGATCGAAGTCGCGGCCGAAGATCGGATACTCCACGGGCCGATCGCCGCTGGCCACGCCGAGCAGCAGCCGGCCGTTGCTCAGCCGGTCGATCGTCGTCGCGGACTTCAGCGTCAGATGCGGGTCTCGCAGCGGCAGCACGATGGCCGCCGTGCCGAGCAGGATGCGCTCGGTGATGCCGGCCAGGTAGCCGAGATAGGAGAAGGCCTCGAAGACCTGCGCGGCGTCGCCGAAGTGGGGATCGTACAGCGGCACGTCGCGCACCCACAGCGCGCGAAAGCCGGCGCGATCCGCCAGTTGGGCCAGCGCGCGGTGCTCCGACAGATCGGGTTCACCCGGCAGACGTCCGTCGCGCTGGCGCGCCACCTGGCCCGCCGGCGACCAGTCGTTGTCCAGGGGCAGCTCCACGCCGATGCTGAAGCCGCCTGCGGTCAGTGTGTGCAATGCCGACATGGCAGATCCTCCAGGCGGGCATGCGGGCCCGCCTTCCATGCTGAGTCGAAGAAGGGCCGCCGGGTCAGGTGGCCGCGCTGACCGTGCTGACCGCGCTGACCTCGTATTTCGGGTAATCGGTATAGCCCGCGGCGCCACCGCCGAAGTAGTGGGCCCGATTGCCCGGGTTGAGCGGCAGGTCGTGGCGCAGGCGGTAGGGCAGGTCGGGATTGCCGATAAAGCTGCGGCCAAACCCGATCAGGTCGGCCCAGCCCCTGGCAAGCGCTTCCTCGGCGCGCGCCTTGTCGTAGTTGCCCGAATAGATCAGCGTGCCGGGATAGACCTCGCGCAGCGCCTCCTTGAACGCGGCAGGCATCACAGGCGCGTCTTCCCAGTCGGCCTCGGCGATGTGGATGTACGCGACGCCGATTTTGCCGAGCGCGTGGGCGGCCGCCAGATAGGTGGCCTCGGGCGTATCGTCGACCGCGCCCTGCAGCGTCGTCAGCGGGGCCAGGCGCACGCCGATGCGGTCCTTGCCGACGACATCGGTGACGGCCTGCGCGACCTCCTTCAGAAAGCGCAGCCGGTTGTGCAGCGAGCCGCCGTATTCGTCGGTGCGCGCGTTGGCCTGCGAATCGATGAACTGATTGATCAGGTAGCCATTGGCCCCGTGCAGCTCGACGCCGTCGAAGCCAGCCTCCAGCGCGTTTCGCGCAGCTTGCGCGTAGTCGGCAACGATGCCGTGGATCTCGGGGACCGTCAGCGCGCGCGGCGCGGAGTGCTGCACCATCTCGCCGGCGCCGCCGGCCGGCCCCTTGCCTTCCACATCGACGAATACCTTGACCCCTTCGGCCACCAGCGCGGACGAGGACACGGGAGCCGCATTGCCAGGCTGCAGCGAGGTGTGCGACACGCGGCCGACGTGCCAGAGCTGGGCGAACATGATGCCGCCGGCGGCGTGCACCGCGTCGGTGACCTTGCGCCAGCCGGCCACCTGTTCCGGCGTGTGGACGCCCGGCGTCCACGCGTAGCCCTGGCCCTGCTGGCTGATCTGCGTGCCTTCGGAAATGATCAGGCCGGCCGAGGCGCGCTGCCGGTAGTACTCGGCCATCAGGTCGGTCGCCACGCCGCCATCGCCGGCGCGCGAACGCGTCATCGGCGGCATCACGATACGGTTTTCGGTGGTCAGCTTGCCAAGGCGATAGGGTGTAAACAGCATGGGTTCCTCTCGGTTACGGTTGCGGATCGGCGTGGCGGTGGGCCATGCCTATGCCGCGATGAGGCCATTGTGGGCAACGCGTCCGTTCGGAAAAACCCGGTGACCGGCAAATGATTCTTGCGCCGGGGTCAAGGGTCATGCGTGCTTCGGCAAATGCGCGGCGGTATCCTTCGTCCGGGCCGCCGATCAGGCGGCGTCGCATCTGAAGACGTTGAAGACACCGAACAAGACGATGAGGACTGCATGACGGAGTCGAACTCCACCTCCCGACCACCGGCCATCGGCCTCGCAGGCGCGGCGCGCGACCTGTATCGCGCGCTGTGGCGTCATGCGCGCGGCGTGCGGCTTCATTTGATCGGCGCGACGGCGCTGCTCGCCGCCGCGCAGCTGCTGCGGCTGACGATGCCATGGCTGGCCGCCCAGGCGATCAACGCGCTGCAGCAGGACAGCCTCGCCACGGCCGGCCGCTGGATCCTTTATCTGATCGGCGTCTATCTGCTTTCCTGGCTGCTGCACGGCCCGGGCCGCGTGCTCGAGCGCAACGTCGGGGTGCGCGTACGCGAGCGGCTGGGCGATCAACTCTATGCGCGCATCGCCGCGGCGCCGCTGGCCTGGCGCGATGGCCGGCATTCGGGCGAGTTGCAGCACCGCGTGGTGCAATCCAGCCGCGCGTTGTCGGACTTCGCGCAGAACCAGTTCGTCTACCTGCAGAACGCCTTCAATTTCGTCGGTCCGCTGGTCGCGCTGACGTTGCTCTCGCGCACCAGCGGCCTGATCGCCGTCACCGGCTACGTGGTGATCGCGCTGATCATCCTGCGCTTCGACCGCACGCTGATGCAGCTGGCCCGCGCCGAGAACGATGCCGAGCGCCGCTATGCCGCGGCGTTGCTCGACTTTGTCGGCAACGCCGGCACGGTGATCGGGCTGCGCCTGCAGGCGGCCTCGCGCAAGTTGCTCGGCCGCAGGATGGCGGCCGTGATGGCGCCGCTGCGTCGTGCGGTCATGGTCAACGAAGGCAAGTGGTTCGCCGTGGACCTGCTCGGCATGGGACTGACCTGGATCCTGGTGGTGATGTACGTGCTGCAGGAGCGCTCGCCGGGGCAGGCGGTGGCGCTGGGCACCGTCTTCATGATCTACCAGTACGCGCAGCAGGCCGCCTCGGTCGTCGGTTCGATGGCCGCGAACTTCCAGAGCTTCGCGCGGATGCACACCGACTACGGCAGCGCCGAGCCGATCTGGGACGCCCCCGGCGATCCGGACGCCGTGGTGCCGGCCGTGGTGCCCGATGCGCCGTGGCAGACGCTGGAATTGCGCGGCGCCACCGTGCACTATGCCGACGGTTCCCGCGGTGGACTGCACGGCATCGACCTGGTGCTGCGGCGTGGCGCGCGCGTGGCCCTGATCGGCCCAAGCGGCGGAGGCAAGAGCACGCTGCTGCGGACGCTCGCCGGTCTCTATCAACCGCAGCACGGCGAACTGCGGCGCGACGGCGCGGCAGTCGGCTGGACCGAGCTGCGTACGCTGGCCACGCTGATTCCGCAGGAGGCCGAGGTATTCGAGGCGAGCGTCGAGGAGAATCTGACCTTCGGCCTGCCGGTCGATGCGTCGGCGCTGGGCGGCGCCGTGCATACGGGCGGATTCGACGAGGTATTGCACCGCCTTCCCGATGGCCTCGCCAGCGCCATCAACGAGCGCGGCGGCAACCTGTCGGGCGGTCAGCGGCAGCGGCTGGCGCTCGCCCGCGGCGCGCTCGCGGCGCAGGGAAGCTCGCTGCTGCTGCTTGACGAGCCGACCAGCGCGCTCGACCCGCAGGCCGAGGCTCGCGTGTTCGACCGCATGCACGCCGCCTTTCCGTCGGCCTGCATCGTCGCCTCGGTCCATCGGCCGAGCCTGCTGGCGCGGTTCGATTCCGTCGTCGTAATGGAGGGCGGAAAGGTCGTCGATGCCGGCCCGCGCGACGAGGTGCTGGCCAGGCGGGCGCATTGAATCGATTCAAGCATCCTTCCGGCGCCCGGATGTCCGGGGTTTAGCGATCCCGGTTCGCATGGCGGCGGCCCGCCCGCGCGCCGGACCTTCCGCTGTGCTGCCCCCCAGCGCACCGGCCGCCGCCGCGCGCAGCATGCGCCGGAACGTCGGACACTCCAGGTGGCTCGGCGCCGGGCACACCGCGGCATGCCGCAGCCCGTCGCGCATCGCGGTCAGCCGGCGGATCGTGCGATCCAGCTCGTCCGCCTTGGCGGCGAGCCGCGCGCGGTCGATCCGTGGCCGGCCGTCGCTGGCGAACATCAGCGAAATCTCATCCAGCGAGAACCCGGCGGCACGGCCCAGCGCGATCAGCGCCAGCCGATCCAGCACGGCCGGCTCGAACAGCCGGCGCAATCCGCGCCTGCCGACCGACGCGATCAGTCCCTTTTCCTCATAGAAGCGCAGCGTGGAGGCGGGAACGCCAGATCGTTGCGCCACTTCTGCAATGTCCATGTCGGCAGCCCTTGACTTCAAGTTGACTTGAAGTGCCATGATGGCTCGCATGGACGATCAATGCAACGATCGATGCAACGGTCAATGCAACTGCGAGGAGCCGACGATGGACGGAAAACGGCAGGCTTACGACGAACAGGCTGCACTATGGAACGGTGCGGCCGGACAGGGATGGGTAACGGCGCAGCACGTGCTGGACCGGATGTTCGAGCCGATGGAGGCGCTGCTCGTGCAGGCCGTCCGCGACAGCGGCGGCACCGAGGTGCTGGACGTCGGCTGCGGCACCGGCGCCACCACGCTGGCCGTCGCGCGCGACCTGGGCGAGCGCGGGCGGTGCACCGGCATCGACCTGTCGGAGCCGATGATCGAAGCGGCCCGGCATCGCGCCAAGCGGGAGGGCGCCACGGCGCGCTTCCTCTGCGCGGATGCGCAGCGATACGCGTTCCCGCGGGCGAGCTTCGATACGGTGATCTCGCGGATCGGTGTGATGTTCTTCGACGATCCCGTCGCCGCCTTCGCCAATCTGCGCCGCGCCGCGCGCGACGGTGCCACACTGCGCTTCATTGCCTGGCGCGGCGCTGACGAGAACCGATTCATGACGACCGCGGAGAAGGCGGCCGCGCCGTTGCTGCCCGCGCTGCCGGCGCGCGCGTCCGACGGGCCCGGGCAATTCGCGTTTGCCGATGCCGACAAGGTCGGCGGCATCCTGTCGGCCGCCGGATGGGCCGGTATCGGCATCCGTCCGGTCGATCTGGCATGCACCTTTGCCGCGAGCGAACTGCAGCGATACGTAACCAGCGTGGGGCCGCTGGGGCGAGTGTTCGGGACGCTGGATGCCAACGTGCGGGACACCGTCGTCGCGACGGTGCTGCGGGCCTTCGCACCCTACGTCGACGGCGGCGAGGTCCGGTTTACCTCGGCGTGCTGGATGGTCGAGGCGACGGCGGGCTCGCGCGAGGAGCACGGCCATGCATGACAAGCTGCCGCTGCTGGCCGTCGCCATCGGCGCCGGCGCAACGCTGACGATGGACCTTTGGGCCGAGATTCAACGGGTCGGGCTCGGCATGAAGCCGCTGGACTACGGCATGGTTGGCCGTTGGCTGGGCCATATGCCACGCGGCCGTTTTCGACACGAGGCAATCGGTCAGTCGCCGGCGATTCCGGCCGAACGCTGGATCGGCTGGACTGCGCACTACGTGACCGGCATCCTGTTCGCGGCGGCGCTGCTGGCCATCTGGGGACCGCAGTGGGCCTGCCGTCCGACCCTCGGCCCCGCGCTGATCGTCGGGCTCGCCAGCGTGGTGTTTCCCTTCCTGCTGATGCAACCCGGCATGGGCGCCGGCATCGCGGCCCGCCGCACGCCCAAGCCCGGCGTCGCCCGCTTGCGCAGCCTCGTCACCCATGCGGTATTCGGCCTTGGCCTGTACGCGTCGGCCCACGTGATGCTGTTGCTCGACGGGCTGCTGCCGGGCATCTGCGGGGGATGACGCCGACCGCGTCCTGACATTCGCCAATCAACCGGCGGTCGCGGCCACCCCGGCCCCCTGCAGGAAAGCCCGCTCCGCCAGACCCGCCAGCCCGGCGCGGGCAATCCGCCCGCGCCGCTCCCCGTCGAGCAGGCCGATCAGCACCGATGCCCAGATTTCGGTCAGTGCCTGCGCGGTAATGTCGATCCGAAACACACCTTGCTGCTGGCCGCGCAGAAAGAAGGCGTCCAGCTTGCCCTCCCAGTCGGTCTGCCAATCCGACGAGACGCCGGAAACCACCTCCCGCCAGTAATAGATCAGGAACGCCGCCACCTCGCGTTGCTCGATCATGTTCGCATTCAGGCGTCGCAGTGCGTCAAGGGGAGAGGGGTCGTCCAGTTCGGCGCACTGGACGACGTCGGCCAGCACGCGCACGCCATAGTCGATCAGGCGGGAAATCAGTTCGTCGCGTGTCCGGCAGAACCGGTACAGCGTGGCCTTGCTGATGCCGACGGCTTTTGCCAGGTCCTGCAGCGTGCCGCGCGGCTGGTCGACCAGCGCAAGCGCGAGCGCGGCCAGCAGGCGGCTGTTGTCTTCGTTCGATGCGGGGACGGCGGTCATGACAAGGTGAAATCCATTCTTTGTATCTCAAGAAGCACTTTCTGTGGCGTTTGCGGGGACGCAGCGCGTCGGTCCCGGATTATCCGGCAAAACAGGCAACTCCCATACCATATGAATCTTTATTGATTCATATGATGAATGAGCGTAGCATGCGCTCCTTTGCCGAACACTGAAGAAGGTAGACATGAATCACTTCCCAACGCGGGGATGGCGCACGCTGGCGGTAGCCGCCGCGGTCATCGTCACGGCGGCATGCGGCAATGCGGAACAGGCGGCCGCCCCGGCGGCGCCCTCGGTCGATGTGCTGACGGTGCAGCCGCGGCCGATGGCCGTCAGCAGCGAGCTGCCGGGCCGCATCGAGCCGGTTCGTGTCGCCGAGGTGCGGGCACGGGTCGCCGGCATCGTGCTCAAGCGCAACTTCAAGGAAGGCAGCGACGTCAAGGCCGGCGATCCGCTGTTCCAGATCGATCCGGCCCCGTTGCAGGCGGCGCTGTCGCGCGCCGAAGGCGAGTTGGCGCGTGCCGAGGCGGTACTGGCTGACGCCGACGCGGTGGTGCGCCGCTATGCGCCGCTGGTCGAGATCGAGGCGGTCAGCCGGCAGGATTTCGATGCGGCGCAGGCCACGCTCAAGAGCGCGCAGGCCGCCCGCCGCAGCGCGGCCGCCGAAGTCAAAACCGCGCGGCTCAATCTGGAGTATGCAACGGTGCGGGCGCCGATTTCCGGCCGGATCGGCCGCGCGCTGGTCACCGAAGGCGCGCTGGTCGGGCAGGGCGAGGCGACGCCGATGGCGACCATCCAGCAGCTCGACCCGGTCTACGTCGACTTCAAGCAGCCGGTCGCCGATGTGCTGCGCATGCGTGAGGCGCTGGAGCAGGGCCGGCTGCAGCGGGAGCCGGAAGGCGGTGTGCCGATCGTCGTGACCATCGAAGGCACCGACAAGAAGCGCGAAGGGCGGCTGCTGTTCTCGGACATCTCGGTCGAGCGCGGCACCGGACAGGTGTCGCTGCGCGGCCAGTTGCCCAATGCCGACAGCCTGCTGCTGCCGGGCATGTACGTACGCGTGCATGTCACGCACGCGGTCGATCCCGCCGCGATGCTGGTGCCGCAGCGGGCGGTGCGCCGCAGTCCCGACGGCAAGGCCCAGTTGCTGGTCGTCGGCAAGGGCGACGTGGCGGAGACCCGCCAGGTCCGCACCGGCCCGATGCAGGGCGCCGAGTGGCAGATCCTCGAGGGCGTGAAGCCGGGCGACCGCATCGTGGTCGGCGGCGAAGCCAGTCCCGGGCAGAAGGTCACCATCGCCCCCGCGGCGCCAGCCAGGCAGACCGGGGAAGCCGGACAGTCCGGCCCCTCGAACCCTCCTGCGGCGGAACGAGGCTAGGCGCGCAGGCGCCGCGCCACTGAACAGACATCATGCTGCCAAGATTCTTCATTCATCGCCCCAACTTTGCCTGGGTGCTGGCGATCTTCATCGTGCTGGCGGGCCTGCTCGCGATGCCATCGTTGCCGGTGTCGCAATATCCCACCGTCGCGCCGCCGCAGATCGCCATCTCGGCGGTCTACCCGGGCGCGTCCGCGACCACGCTGGTCGATTCGGTGACCAGCGTCATCGAGGAGGAACTGAACGGCGCCAAGGGGATGCTGTACTACGACTCGTCCAGCAGCTCGGCCGGCATCGCGGAAATCACCGTGACGTTCGCGCCGGGCGTCGATCCCGATCTGGCGCAGGTCGACGTGCAGAACCGGATCAAGCAGGCCGAGGCACGCCTGCCGGCCGCGGTCACCCGCCAGGGCCTGCGTACCGAGCAGGTCAGCGCGGGCTTCCTGCTGGTCTACTCGATCAACTTCAAGGGCGACGACGCTGGCAAGGACATGGTCACGCTGGCCGACTACGCGGCGCGCCGGATCAACAACGAGATCCGCCGCGTGCCGGGCGTCGGCAAGGTGCAGTTCTTCGGCGCCGAGGCCGCGATGCGCGTGTGGATCGACCCGCAGAAGCTGCTCGGCTTCGGCCTGTCGGTCGCCGATGTCAACGAGGCGATCGCCGCGCAGAACGTGCAGGTGCCCGCCGGCAGCTTCGGCAGCCCGCCGGGCAGCGCGGACCAGGAGCTCAGCGCGACCATCGCCGTCAAGGGCATGCTGACGACCACCGAGGAATTCGGCGCGATCGTGCTGCGCGCCAATCCCGACGGCTCGAAGGTGACGCTCGCCGACGTTGCTCGCCTCGAGGTCGGCCTGCAGGACTACAACTTCGACATGCTGACCAGCGGCAAGCGCGCGGTCGGCGCCGCGGTGCAACTGCGCCCGGGCGCGAACGCGCTGGAGACCGCCCGTGCGGTCCGCGCCAAGCTCGAGGAGTTGTCCAGGTCCTTCCCCGACGACATCGAGTACTCGGTCCCCTACGACACCTCGCGCTTCGTCGAGGTCGCGATCGAGAAGGTCATCCATACGCTGGTCGAAGCGGTGGTGCTGGTGTTCCTGGTGATGCTGCTGTTCCTGCAGAACCTGCGCTACACGCTGATTCCGACCATCGTCGTGCCGGTCTGCCTGGCCGGCACGCTGGCGGTGATGTATGCGATCGGCTTCTCCGTCAACATGATGACGATGTTCGGCATGGTGCTGGCAATCGGCATCCTGGTCGACGACGCCATCGTCGTGGTCGAGAACGTCGAGCGCATCATGGCCGAGGAAGGGCTTGGGCCTGTCGAGGCGACCGCCAAGGCGATGAGCCAGGTGTCGGGCGCCATCATCGGCATCACGCTGGTGCTGGCGGCGGTGTTCTTCCCGCTGGCCTTCATGTCGGGATCGGTCGGCGTCATCTACCGGCAGTTCTCGCTGTCGCTGGCCGTGTCGATCCTGTTCTCGGGCTTTCTCGCGCTGACCTTGACGCCCGCGCTTTGCGCGACGCTGCTCAAGCCGATTCCGCAAGGCCATCATGAAGAGAAGCGGGGCTTCTTCGGCTGGTTCAACCGCCGGTTCAGCCGGCTGACCGAGCGTTTCACCGCGCTGAACTCGAAGCTGCTGCGCCGCGCCGGCCGCTGCATGATCGTCTACGGCATGGTGGTGGCGCTGCTGGCGCTGCTGTACACGCGGCTGCCGGAATCGTTCGTGCCCATCGAGGATCAGGGCTACTTCGTGGTCGACGTGCAACTGCCCCCGGGCGCGACCAACCAGCGCACCGAGGCCGTGGTCAAGGAACTGGAGAGCTGGCTGCTCGGCCGCAAGGCGATGGAGTCGACCACGATGGTGCTGGGCTTCAGCTTCTCGGGCAGCGGCCAGAACGCGGCGCTGGGCTTTCCGACGCTGACCGACTGGTCGGAGCGGGGCAGCGGCCAGCATGCCAGCGACGAGGTGGCCGCCTTCAACGCGCAGTTTGCGGGGCTGAAGGAGGCGCGCGTGATGGCGGTCGATCCGCCGCCGATCGAAGGGCTGGGCAATGCCAGCGGCTTCGCGCTGCGCCTGCAGGATCGCGGCGGCCTGGGACGCGCCGCGCTGGTGGCGGCGCGCGATACGCTGCTGAAGGAGGCCAGCGCCTCGCCGGTGCTGGCGTACGCGATGATGGAGGGTCTGGAGGACGCGCCGCAGCTTCGCCTCGATATCGATCGCGACAAGGCCGAGGCGCTGGGCGTCGGCTTCGAGGCGATCAACACCGCGATTTCCAGCGCCTATGGTTCCGCGACGGTGGCCGACTTCGCCAACGTCGGGCGGCTGCAGCGGGTCGTCGTGCAGGCCGACGTGCGCGACCGCATGACGCCCGAAGCGCTGCTGTCGCTGAACGTGCCGAACGTGCGCGGCGAACAGGTGCCGCTGAGCGCGTTCGCCACGCCGGAGTGGGAGATCGGCCCGGTGCAGGTGTCGCGCTACAACGGCTATCCGACGATCAAGATCATGGGCGACGCCGCGCCCGGTTTCAGTACCGGCGAGGCCATGGCCGAGATCGAACGGATCGCCGCCAGGCTGCCGGCAGGCATCGGCTACGAATGGACTGGGCTGTCGTACCAGGAACGGCAGGCCGGCGCGCAGGCGCCGCTGCTGCTCGGGTTGTCCTTCCTGGTGGTGTTCCTGCTGCTGGTCGCGCTGTACGAGAGCTGGGCGATTGCCGCCTCGGTGATGCTGATCGTGCCGATCGGTGCGCTGGGATCGGTGCTGGCGGTCAATGCCCTTGGCATGCCGAACGACGTCTATTTCAAGGTGGGGCTGATCACGATCATCGGTCTGGCGGCCAAGAACGCGATCCTGATCGTGGAATTCGCCAAGTCGCTGCGCGAGCAGGGCATGCCGCTGATCGACGCCGCGCTGGAGGCGTCGCGGCTGCGGTTCCGCCCGATCGTGATGACGTCGATGGCCTTCATTCTGGGCGTCGTGCCGCTGGCCATCGCGACCGGCGCCGGCGCGGCCAGCCAGCGCGCGATCGGCACCGGCGTGATCGGCGGCATGCTGACCGCGACTACGCTGGGTGTGGTGTTTGCCCCGGTGTTCTTTGTCTGGGTGCTGTCGCGCTTCAAGCGGTATCGGGACAATGCAGGGGACAGCGCACGAACCACGACGCCGACTGCAACCACGACGACGGAGGGCGCGCAATGAAATCGATTCGATACCGCACGACGTTGCCGTGCCTGCTGTTGAGCGTCACTGCAGCCCTGACCGGTTGCTCGTTGGCGCCGGTCTATGAGCGGCCGGCGGCGCCAGTGCCCACGCAATGGACGTCCGGCCCGATGACGCAGATGGCCGGGATGGCGGCCGGCGAAGCACAGGCCGCGCCCTCATCGGCCGCCGTGCTGCAATGGGACCGCTTCATCGTCGACGACAAGTTGCGCGAGCTGGTCGCGCTGGCGCTCGAGAACAATCGCGACCTGCGGCAGGCGGTGCTGAACATCGAGGCGGCGCGCGCGATGTATCGCGTGCAACGTGCCGACCGTGTGCCGGGGCTGCAGGCTGAGGCGGGCGGCACGCGGCAACGCGTGGCCGAGGACCTGCGCCAGCCGGGCATGGGTTCTGTCCAGCAGACCGTGCAGGCCAGCATCGCGGTGCCGGCGTTCGAGCTCGACCTGTTCGGCCGCGTGCGCGACCTGTCCGAAGCCGCGCTGCGGGAATACTTCGCGACCGAGGAGGCCGCACGCAGCGCGCGGATCAGCCTGGTCGCCGAGGTCATCCAGGCGTATCTGGCGCGGGACAGCGCCCAGCGGCGCCATCTGCTGACCACGCAGACGCTGCAGACGCGCGAAGCGTCGCTGCGGCTGATTGCCCAGCGCCGCCAGGCCGGCACGGCGACCGCGCTCGATTTCTACGAGGCGAGCGGGCTGACCGACCAGGCGCGCGCCGACCTCGAACGGACCGACCGCGAGTTTCGCCAGGCCACCAATGCGCTCGCGCTGCTGGTCGGCGTGCCGGACATCGCCGCGCAATTGCCGCAAGCGCCGCGCGACGACGTGCTGCTGGTGCAGACACTGGCGCCCGGCACGCCGTCCGAGCTGCTGATTCACCGGCCGGACATCCTCGCCGCGGAACAGCGGCTGCGCGGACGCCATGCCGACATCGGCGCGGCACGCGCGGCGTTCTTTCCGCGCATCACGTTGACCGGCATGTTCGGCAGCGCCAGCGGCGAGTTGTCCAACCTGTTCGGCGCGGGCCAGACGGTATGGTCGTTCGCCCCGCAACTGACGCTGCCGATCTTCTCCGGTGGCCGCAATCTCGCGAACCTCGATCTGGCCCATGTGCGCAAGGACATCGCGGTGGCCAACTACGAGAAGACGATCCAGACCGCGTTCCGCGAAGTCTCGGACGCGCTGGCGGCGACCGACACGCTGCGCCGCGAAGAAGTGGCCCGCCGCGCCGTTGCGCAGACCAGCGAGCAGACGTTGCGCCTGTCCGAGGCGCGCTACCGCGCCGGCGTCGACGACCATCTGCGCTATCTGGAGGCGCAGCGCAGCCACTATGCCGCGCAAACGGCGCTGATCGACGTGGCCGCGCAGCGGCAAAGCGCGCTGGCCGCCCTGTTCAGGGCCCTCGGCGGCGGCTGGTCGAGCGAGCGGACGCAGGAGGCCGACGCGTCCACAGTGGGGCAACGTTCCCCGACATAGTGCTTCGGATGCCCCGTTGGGTAACACCTTGGGGATCCGTTTTGGGGCGGGCATTGGCCTTAAGTTTTTCTTGGGAGACGGCAAATAAAGTCTTAATTTTCTTTATTTGAGCGGGCCAGTAACATCGGGCGACCATAAGAGGAGAAGCCTGCCATGCCCGCCGTTCGCAACACCGTTCGCAACCCCGTTTGCAACCCCGTTCGCCGCCGTACCTTGCTCGCCGTCGCCGCGTTGTGCGCGATGCCTTCGCTGACAGTCGCCGCGGACAAGTACCCATCCAAGCCGATCCGCATGGTGGTTGCCTTCGCGGCGGGCGGGGCGAACGACACCATCGCCCGCATCCTGGCCAAGGAACTGCAGCAGAGCATGGGCCAGTCGGTCGTGGTCGAAAACCGCGGCGGCGCCGGCGGCCTGATCGGCTCCGACATGGTCGCCAAGGCGACCCCCGACGGCTACACGCTGCTGCTCGGCAGCGCCGGCGCGCAGACCATCATGCCGGCACTGACCCGCAAGATGCCCTACGATCCGCGCACCGGCCTGGCTCCGGTGTCGCTGGTTGCGGAGGCGGCCAATGTGCTGATGGTCAGGACCGGTCTGCCGTTCAACAATGTCAAGGAACTGCTGGCCGGCGCGAAGCAGAAGCCCGGCGCCTATACCTACGGCTCGTCGGGCAATGGCACCACGCTGCATGTCTCCGGTGCGCTGATGGAAAAGCTGGGCGGCATCGACCTGCTGCACATCCCCTACAAGGGCAACGGCCCCGCGATGAACGACCTGTACGCCGGCAACGTCGACATGGTGTTCGGCTCGGTCCCGGTGGCGATGGCGGCGCTGAAGACCGGCAAGGCGAAGATCCTGGCGGTCACCACGAAGAAGCGCATCCCGTCGCTGCCCAATGTGCCGACCATGGCCGAAGCCGGCGTGCCGGGCTACGACTTCTCCAGCTGGTACGGGCTGTTCACCACCGGCGGCACCGATCCGGCGATCGTCGAGCAATTGGCGCGCGAAACCGCCAAGGCGCTGGCCAAGCCCGACGTGGTCGCCGCGCTGGCGCAGCAGGGCGTCGAACCGGAGAGCAGCACGCCGGCGGCATTCCGCGCCCGCATCAACGACGAGCTGGTGCGCTGGGAGCGGGACGTCAAGACGATGAAGATCGCGGCGGAGTAAGACCGTCAGTCAGTATCGGCGCGCGCGGCGACGCGGTATGCGCACAGCGCCGCGCCGGTGATCGCGATCTGCACGATGGCGCAGGCCGTCGCCGGCGTCGAGCCGAATCCGACCAGCCTGGTGCCCAACGCGCCGATCGCCATTTGCCCGCAGCCGTAGAGGCCGGCGGCCGCGCCGGTCAGTCCGGGCACCGCCGAGATCGAACGCGACAATGCCGCGGGGCTGGCCAGTCCCGCCCCGACCGTCAGCATGAAGGTGATGGCGATCAGCAGCGGGGCGGTGAGCCAGCCGCCAAGCTGCACCAGCAGCAACGCCGATGCCATCGACAGGCTCAGCCCCGCGCCGGCATTCAGGAAGACCTCCGGCCTGAGCTGGCCCGCCAGGCGCTTGGTGATCATCGTTCCCACACTGGCGCCGACGATCGTGACCGTGGCAAACCAGCCGATCTGCCAGACCGGCAGACCCAGCTGGTCATGGACGATGTACGGCGAGGTCGCCAGATACGGGTAGAGCGCGGTCGTCGAACAGGACCCGCCCACCATGAAGCCGAGATAGCGCCGATTGCGCAGCAGGCGGCGGTAGTCTCGCGCGATCGTCAACACCTGCAGCGATCGGCGCTCCGGATTCGTCTCGGGCAGCAGCCGCCAGGCGCAGTACACCATCACCCCGGCAATGGCGACCAGGAATACATAGATCGCACGCCAGCCGAACTGGTCCGCGAGAAACGATCCCACGACCGGCGACAGGCCCGGGCCTACCAGCGTCAGCAGGTTCAGCAGCGCCAGTTCGCTGGTCACACGGTCAGGCGCGGCGGTGTCGCGCACGATCGATCGGCCCAGCGTGATGCCCGCAGCGCCGCCGAGCGCCTGCGCCATCCGCGCGAACAGCAGCCAGGTCAGCGACGTTGCGAACAGGGCCAGGATGCTGGCGCACAGGTATAGAGCCAGCCCGATCAGCAGCGTGGGCCGCCGCCCGATCGTGTCCGAGACCGGCCCATAGATCAGTTGGCCAAAGGCCAGTCCCAATACGTAGTACGTGATGGTCTGCTGCATGCCCGCGGTGCTGGCGTGCAGATCGGCGCCGGCGAGCGGCAGCGCCGGCACGAAGATATGCATGGCCATGGTGCCGCTGAGCGTCACCAACACCAGCAACCACATCGGGGCACGGACGGAAGGGGGAATCGCTTGTTGTGAGGACTGCATGATCGGGGCCGCTTCAGACTTCGGTCAGGCGGCGTGCGATTTTCTCGAGGGCGGCACGGGTCGTGCGCAATTCTTCGGGCGACAGCGCCTGCAGGATCTGCGCTTCGATTTCCAGACTCTTGCCCAGCATGCGTTTGGCCATCGCCCGGCCTTTCGTCGTCAGGCGAATGCTCTTGGCGCGCCGGTCGGACTCGTCCGCCTCCCATTCGACCAGACCCATCTCGCGCAACTGCGACAACACCCTGACCAACGACGACTTGTCGAGCGCCAGGTATTCGGCGAGCTCGCCCTGGCGCATGCTCGGCGCCGACGATTCATAGAGCGCCACCAGCGGCGCGCGCGAAGCATCGGTCAGCCCGAGCTCGCGAAAGCTCTGGTCGACGGCTTTTCGCCAGCGGCGATAGACGGCGCCGACCAGACGGCCGAGACGTGCGGGGGATTGTTCGACGGCGGAGAGATCGGGGGGCTGGGACGGCGGAATGGGTGGCATGCAAACTATTTTGCCGGGTAGATGGTTTGCATGTCAACCAAGCGCTATGGGCCAGACCTTGAGGCTCAAGAGGCCGGGAGCGGCGGTTCGATAGGCGATAAGGCTTCAGGGAACGGCGAAAGGCATTTGATTTCCCGGTAAGCGATATCAAAATTACCGGTTTTACTTGTATTCCCCGATCTTTTACGCTGGTCGCCATTCAATATTCGAAAGACGAGGAGACTTGAATGGGGGACCAGCATAAGCGCAGCGTTACCGATCCAAGCCGCCGCACCGTCATCAAAAGCGGTGCGGCGCTAGCGGTTCAGGGAACGCTCGGCCTGGTGGCACCGAGCGTGTTCGGAGCGACGCGGACCAGGGAAATGCCGTTCGACAACGGCCATCGCGAGCTGGTGGCATTTCCGCAGAAGCGTCCGCTGATTCTGCTGACAAGCCGGCCACCGCAGCTGGAAACACCGTTTGAAGTGTTTCGCGAAGGCGTGATCACTCCCAATGACGCATTCTTCGTGCGCTATCACTGGAGCGGCATTCCCACGGATATCGATCCCGCCAGCTATCGCCTGAAGATCGACGGCCATGTCGGCAACGCGATGGAGCTGTCGCTGCGGGAATTGCGCAAGATTGCCGATCCCGTCGAATTGGTCGCCGTCAACCAATGCTCGGGAAATAGCCGGGGATTCTCCGATCCACGCGTCAATGGCGGTCAGCTTGGCAATGGCGCGATGGGCAATGCCCGCTGGACCGGCATTCCGCTGCGGGCGCTGCTGGAAAAGGCAGGCATCAAGCCCGGCGCGGTGCAGGTCAGTTTCGATGGACTGGACCGCCCTCCGTTGGAAACAGGACCCGACTTCGTCAAGACGCTGACCGCCGACCACGCGATGGATGGCGAAGTCATGCTGGCCTGGGCGATGAACGGCAAGGACCTGCCCATGCTGAACGGCTACCCATTGCGCCTCGTCGTGCCTGGGCACTACGGTACGTATTGGGTCAAGCATCTGTCCCACATCCAGGTACTGGATAAGCCGTTCGACGGATTCTGGATGAACGCCGCCTATCGGATTCCGGCGAACGACTGCGCTTGCGTCACGCCAGGCACCGCGCCCAGCAGCACCGTTCCGATTGGCCGATTCAATGTGCGCTCCTTTATTACGAGCCATATGCAGGACAGTGTCGTCCCGATGGGCCGGGACGTCATCGTCAAGGGCATTGCGTTCGACGGCGGGCACGGCATCCAGGACGTCGCATTTTCCGACGATGGCGGCGCCAGCTGGCGCGCGGCATCGCTTGGCAAGGACCTGGGCCGGTATTCGTTCCGGGAGTGGACCATTGCGTTCCGTCCGAACAGGAAGGGCACCTATGACCTGCGGGTTCGGGCGAAAAGCCGGTCTGGCGAGACGCAGCCACTGACGGCGAACTGGAATCCGGCTGGATACATGCGCAACGTGGTGGAATCCACGCGCATCATCGTCAGGTGAGGGACCATGAAAAGAACGACATTGCCTTCCATCGTTGCTGCGCTCATTGCCTTCGCAACAACATCGAGTGCGACAGCGCTCGAAGTCCAGCTCCCTCAGGAAACGGCCATGTACCAGCCCAGTACCCTGCCGGGATACGCGCTTGCGCTGCAAAATTGCATGACCTGCCATTCCGCGCAATATGTCTCGACGCAGCCCGTGACTTCGTCGCGGACCTACTGGGAAGCCACCGTCAAGAAGATGAAGAAGCCGTTCGGCGCCCCGCTGAAAGACGAGGACATACCGGCGATTGTCGATTACCTCGTCAAGACCTATGGGGCCGAAAAAGGGGAGGGCGTTTCCTCGACCGTGAAAAAGTGAGGCGATGCAGGTGCGGGTGCAGGTGGTTCGCGGCGCGATCGTGGCGCTTCTCTGGTATCAGGCCTGGAGATGCGGATGGATCAATTCCTCGAACCACTCGATAAACGCGCCGACGCGGCGCGATCGATGGCCGCGATGCGGATAGATCAGCGAAATCGGCATCGGAGGCGGGCGGAATTCGGGCATGACTTCCACGAGCCTGCCTCGGTCCAGCAGGTGCTGTACGTCGAAACGCGGGATCTGGATCAGGCCAATTCCGGCGGTGCAGCAGGCGACATAGCTTTCGGCATTGTTGACGACGAGGCGGCTCGGAATCGTCGCATGATGCAGCGTGCCGTGCGACATGTATTCCCATGGCAACTCGCGTCCGGTGGTCGGCGAGGCATAGCCCACCGCCCAGTGGCCTTGCGAAAGATCGCCGGGATGCGCCGGCATGCCGTATTCGTGCAGATAGTCGGCGCTGGCGCAGTTGATCAGGGTCAGCATGCCGAGCCGATGCGCCACCAGGCTGCTGTCCTGCAGCATCCCGACCCGGATCGCGCAATCGACGCCTTCACGTACCAGGTCGATCGCGCGGTCGGTCGACCCCATCACCAATTGAAGCCTGGGATAGCGCCGCAACAGGTTGCGCAACGCCGGCGCAACCAGACGCCGTGCGATGCGGCTCGGCATGTCTACATGCAGCCGTCCCGAGACGGCGCGCTGGCTGGCGCGAAACATCTGGCCGATGTCGTCGGCCTCGTCAAGAAGCGGGCGAACGCGATCGAGCAGCAGCATGCCGTCGGCGGTCAATTGCACCTGCCGCGTGGTCCGGTGCAGAAGGCGGACGCCAATGCCCTGTTCCAGCTGCTGGATGGCCGCCGACACCGTGGTACGCGGCAGATCCAGCGCATGCGCCGCCTTGATGAAGCTGCCCATTTCCGCCACGCGGACAAAGACGCGGTATTGATCCAATCGGTCCATACGATTTCTTCCGTTGCCGCCATGCTACGGCATCGGCCGTCGTACCGGGAGCCGGGGCGCAAGAAAACGGCCCGCTCATGCGCCGATGGAACCGGGCGCGAGCAGGCCGTAAATGGGGGTAGGGGGAATCAGGGGGAATCCGCGGAGAACGTCGTCAGACCGCCGACCGCTTACTTCGTGGTGTAGCCGCCATTGATCAACAGGGTCTGACCGGTGATCCACCAGCCGTCACTGACGAGATGGCGGATAAAGGGAACCACGTCTTCGATATCGGTCAGGCCGGTCGCCGAGAACGGGGACAGCGCCGCCGCGGTCTTGTGATAGGCGACCGCGTCTTCGCCCTCTGCGGGATAGAAGAACGGGGTATCCATCGGCCCCGGCCCAACCGCGGTTACCGAGATACCGCGCGCGCCGAACTCCTTGGCGGCGGCCCGCGTGAAATGCTCGACTGGCGCCTTGGTGCCGGCATAGGCGGAATAGAAGGGTGTAAATGCGCCCAGCAGCGAAGTCACCAGCGTCACGATCTTGCCGTTGTCGTTGACGTGCCGACCGGCCTCCTTCAGAAAGAAGAAAGCGGACTTCGCGTTGACCGCGGCCATCTCATCGTATTCGGCTTCGCTGACCTCGAGGATCGGCTTTTTCAATACCTTGCCCACCGTATTGATGGCGATGTCCGGCCTGCCCACTGCGGCCACCGTATCGGCGAACAGTTTGCCGACCGCAGTCGCACTGCCGAGATCGCCCTGGAACGCAACGGCCCGGGCTCCGGCGCGCTCGATCGCCGCCAGTGTCGCTTCGGCATCGGCCTGACTGGCCGCGCTGTGGTAGTGGATGGCCACCGCCTTCGCGCCTTGCTCGGCGAGGTCGCGGGCAATCAAGCCGCCAAGGTTCTTTGCGCCGCCCGCAATCAGGACGGTCTTGTTCCGGATCGAATGGTCTGCCATTGCGGTCTCCCGTGCGTGTCGAGGGGACCAGTGTAGGCAGCAAACGGTGGGAAATTGAGAGGGCGCGTTGGGATGGACTATCCACGAATTGTGGACAATGCACCGCACATGCGAATTCCAGATCGCGACCCACGCGGAGTCTTCAGAAGGGGCATTTGGCAAAAGACAGTTTCTTATTGCCGACGTAGTTTCATTCTCCTCCCGGCGGGGAACAAGGCCGTCGCGTCGCGGTGCGGCTGATCCGGGCGCCGGCTCCAGTGATCTGACCGAAACATCGCTACACGATAAAGGATTGCATTTATATCCCTCTTTCGTATGGGAATGGATTCCGTTTGCTGAATTTCAGTTGACGGAAAAAGTTAGGAGAAAATTAGCATAAATACGAGAAGATGCCTTTGATCAAATACATCGGCAAGCCATTCTTTTAATCCAGATGGAAATTTATTTCATCCGTTGCTTCGAGCGATTCCAAATTATCCAGTGATATTCTTGCGCCGCATTTGGTGCCAAGTCTGTGGTCAGGAACGGTTGTGTGCACGACGGCCGTGGGGATAAAACGAATTTGGAAAACAGCTCATGCGCTCACGGAGCCAATGGTTTGCTTTTGATTCCCGCGCCGCAACGCTTGCTGCGGCTACCCTTGTTGCTTTGATTGCCGGCTGCGGAGGAGACGGTGCACCGGACGCCAAGTCAACCCTTTCCACGCAGGAGCCGATGCTCCGACCCGCTGCGGTAGTCCAGGTCGACGTGCCCGCCATCACTCAGGACAAGTGCCAGAACGACGCTGACTACATTTTCATGAGCGAGGACACCTCGAGCGACAATCAGCAGCTTGCATTGGTGAACCGGCATGTGGACTGCCGTTCGGGCCTGAGCGACCAGTTCGACCTCTACGTCGAGCTCAAGGAAAAGGACGGCGTCTACAGCTACGCCAATCCACAGGTCGATGGAACCGGTGACGTCGTCAGCGATTCGATCGGAACGGTTCGCTTTCGTACCAAGATGAGCGTCTATGGTCCCTACAACCGCCTCAGCAAGCGCGTGGCCGTGAGCGTCAAGGCGGAGGGATTCAACCCTAACCTTGAGTACAAGGGACCCGTCAAGCAGCCACTCATCAAGGTCATGCCGATCTTTGCCTGCGGCGAATCCCAGGAGGTCTCGGGCTACACGCCGGAATGCACCGTGGCTGGCAGCCCTCTGAGCGTTCCCTTGAATGGCGGGGAGGTCAGTAGCGAGTACACGATCACCTTCAATTGGGTTCAGACCGCCGAATTGAAGCGGGACGCGCTGACTTTCCCGGTCAAGTTCGACACGTTCGCCTTTGCGCCCGATGGTGCATCGTTCCAGAGCGCCTATGGGCAGACCATCTCGTTCTATCCGCGGCTCGATTCGTCCGGGATCCTTGTACGCTGCGACCGCGGGGTGGCGCACGGTGGGGAAAACGGCTGCGTCTTTCCCCAAGCCGCTGCGGTGCTTACCGTATCTCCTGCCGGCGCGGAGGAATATGCAGCTCACATCATGGAAGCCCAGGCAGCCGGTGCGCCGGGCAAGTTCCAGATGAAACCCGGCTTTCGAGCGATTGCCGATGATTCTGTAAGAGGGAACGGTCTTGAACTGCAGCGCACGCAAATCGAGATAATGAGGGACGCCAACCGATACGCATCGTGTGGTAGTTCGAGCTCGCTTATCAGTCAGAATCCCAAGGCCAGCGCCTCTTGTTCACCAACTGGCGGTGTGGCTACGTGCCAATGTGACGAATATCCCTTCGCAAGCACGTACCAGGGGGCATTCGAATTGCCATCGACCACTTCAGCCAAGTACATCTTGTCCGCTCACAATGCAAAAGGTGGAAATGACTTGCTAACATTCTATCGACAGCAACGCGTCATTGATCGCTCCTATGAAACCGGACAGCCTGGAACCCGTGTAGATCCTTATCCAGCGTTCGTTCGTGAGTATGGCGGTGACGCGTTCTGGGTGCATGTAACTCAGTGAGATAGCAATGGATGCCACCGTGGTACAGCTATGGAAGCGCCTGGATACGCTGCTCCTGGAAAGGGCGGAGCCGATGTACGCCATCTTGAAGCCGCCAGCACAGTCTGCCGATATCGACGCGCTTGAGCACACCTTGAGGTTAAGGTTGCCCGATGACGCACGCCAATGTTACATGTGTCACGGTGGCCAGCATTTCCAAGACTGGAATTCGCTCGCCTTCTTCCCATTCCTCTATTGGCATGACTTGGATCGCATAAGGGAGGACACGAAGTTCCTGTCGACGTTCCGTGAGGAGGGCATTGCAGCGGATGGCAATGCTGATATGTGGTTCCAGCCTAACGATTCGATTGCGGCACATCAATGCGTACGTTTTGACTACTGGAACCCCAAGTGGATTCCTATTGCGAAAAGTGTTACAGGAGTGAGGCTTTTTATTGATTTGGCGCCTGGTCCCGCGGGTAGGGTCGGTCAACTGGTCGTATGGGAACAAGACAACAATGCGAATGCACAACTTGTCGTGGCCCCAAGCCTTGCTGCTTATCTATCCGATATGGCCGATGCACTTGAGCACGACTGGCTACGCCTGTCAGGGAAGGAATGGTGGGATTGCATCCTGAATGGACCGTCTGGGGATAAATGGCCACGGAAAACTTAGCAGGGTTCCCAACCAATGAATACCGATGTCGCATCGCTTTGGAGGCGCCTTGATGCGCTACTTGCTAAGCGGGCAGCGTCAATGCAAGCCATTCTGCGCCCTCCAGCACTGCCGGGAGAGTTGCGCGCAGCCGGACCCGCCGAAGCACGCAGAGCCCTGTCACCTCCGGACCCGCTGGTACATCGCCATCAGTGGCGTGGCGGTCGAACCATGCAGCACTATCGACACGACGACCGTGCACAAGGTGATCTGCAGCAGTAGGTCGGCCTGCGCCATTTCCGGGGCATGGGCGAGCGAATAGGCCAGGTAGTACAGCGAGCCGATGCCACGGATGCCGAACCATGCGGTAAGCCGCCGTTGCGCCGGCCGCAAGCCCATGCCGGCCGTGGAGAGATAGACCGAGAGCGGCCGGATCAACAGGATGAGCAGCAGGGCGCAGCCCAGCGCCGGAACGCTGAACGTCGCCCGAGTCAGCATGGCCCCGATCAGAAGCGTGACGCAAAGCTCCGCCAAACGCTCCACGTCCAGGGAGAACGCGGATACGGTCTGCGTGAGATACGCCGCGGCCTTGTGCTCGTGAGTGGCGACCTGTTCGAGACCCTTTATGGGGACGGTACCGAGCACTTCGTCCGGCGGCGTGTTCGGGTTTTCGTCGCGTTCCACCTGGCGCATTGCCACACCGGCCGCAAACACCGCCAGGAAGCCATAGGTGCTCGCCGATAACGCGGCGCCATAGGAGACGCCGATCAGTCCCAACGTGAAGAAGCTCTCTAGCCCGACAGCCTCATGAAAGCGCATGCGCAAGGCAAGAATCGTCTTGCTGGCCAGCAGGCCCAGCGCGGCGCCGATCGCGAGGCCCCCTACCGTTGCCCAGATCAGGTCGACGGCAATCCATCGCGTCAAACCGGGGCCCAGCTGGTGATGGCCGAGCAGGCCCAGGCCAAGCATCACGAAGGGAAATGCCGTGCCATCGTTGAGGCCGCCTTCCCCGGTCAGGCTGAAACGAACGATGTCCCGGTCTTCGGTGTCCTCCATTTGCACGTCGGAGGCGAGCACGGGATCCGTGGGCGCAAGGATGGCGCCGGCAAGGACCGCGACGCCGAGCGGCAGGCCGAGCCAACCGACCCCTACCGCGCATACCCCGGCGATGGTGAGCAGCATCGCCACACTGGCAAGCTGGACCGGCAATCGCCATATCCGATATGACATGCGCACGCGCAAGCGCAGCCCGACGCCGAACAGCGAGATCAGCACGGCGATTTCAGTGACGATCTCCAGCGCGGCGACGTGGTCCGGATCGTGGAGATCGAGCAAGATAAGCCCGGCGCCAACCGGTCCGAGCGCCACGCCAAACAGCAGGTATAGCGCCGAGGGGGCGATCGGCATCCGTTTCACAACCGAGCCGATGAGGCCCATCGTTACCATCAGCCCACCGATTACCAGCGCCCAGATCGCGAACATCGTGACCTCCCGGCCAAGCCGGTTCGCCAACGCCGGGCGCAATATTCGACTCGCCCGTACGCAGCTATCCGCACCCAATCAACTTAGGCGAAGTTGGGCGATAGACGCAATGCCGGGCGCGGGCGCGGCGGGCAATTCGATCCGAACCCGAAGTCCTCGTCCATCGGGCCCGTCCTCCAGCAGTACCCGCCCGCCATGCGCCTCGCAAATCTGGCGCACGATAGCCAGGCCCAGACCACTGCCCGGCTGTGCCACGTTACCCAGGCGCGCGAATCGATCGAAGGCCTTGTCCCGCAGCGCCGGTGCAATCCCCATGCCGCTGTCGTCCACCAGAACCAGGTGCGTGGCGGTGCCGGCAATCACCGTCACTTCCACCCGTCCGCCCGCTGGCGTGTATTGCACGGCGTTGTCCAGAACGTTGGCGAGCATCTCGCGCAGCATGCCCTCGTCGCCATTGACGTAGGCCTGCGCCTCGTCGCGGGCGATCAGGCCAAAGTCCAGCTGCCGGTCGCGTGCGGCCAGATACCACTCGGCCGACACCGTCCTGCATAGCGCCGTCAGGTCGAGCGGATGTGCCGCGGCGCCAGCGGCAGAATGCGGCGGCTGGGCATCGCTACGTGCCAGCGTCAGCAGCTGGTTGGTCAGCCTGATGGTGCGGTCGATTGCGTCCCTGATCTCGCGCCATTCCGGCTTGGCCTGATAGGTGCGCACGGCATGGTCTGCCTGAGTTCTGACCAGTGCCAGCGCGGTGCGCAATTGATGCGAGGCGTCGTCGAGGAATTGCGATTGCCGCGAGATCATGGCGCGCAGGCTGTGCAGATAGCCGTTCAGCGACGCGAGCAGGGGATGGACTTCGCGCGGCAGCTCGGGGACGTCGATGGGGTCCAGACTGTCGGTGCCGCGGGCGCGCAGCGTTTCCTCGATGTTCTTCAGCGGTCGAAGCGCGACATGTACGGCCAGCGCGATCAGCGCAATCGAGGCGGCAATCAGCAGCGCTTGCTGCCACAGCGTGGTCGCCAGCAGCCGCATCGCCATATCGTCGCGCATTTCCAGCGTTTCGCCGACCTCGACCAGAGCGATACCGCCATCGCCAGCGCCTGCCACCGGTTGCCACAACGCCGCGACACGCAAGGGCGTGCCGAGATAGTCGGTATTGTAGAAATGCACGAGAGCAGGGTAGTCGTCGCTGCGCGGCACATCGTTGGGCATCGCGGGTAGATCGCGATCGCCGGAGACAAAACGCCCCGCCGGATCTCGCACCCGGTAATAGATGCGGCCGCGCGTATCGACCTGGAAGGTATCCAGCGCAACGTAGGGAACGTCGACCACCAGTTGCTCGTTGCGATAATCCAGCCGTTCGGCGATCGCGCGCGCGGAGGCCAGCAGCGTGCGGTCATGGGCCTGGTTCGCTTCGGCCAATGCCGTGCGATACGACGTGAAGGCGGTAAAGAGTCCTACCGCCACCAGTGGAATGGTCAGGCGCCACAGCAGACGCCGGCGCAGACTGTGCCGCCTGTCAGCCGTCGCCATGGTTCGCTTCGAGCAGGTAACCGATACCCCGGACGGCGGTAATCGTCGTTTTGCCATTGCGCAGCTTCTTGCGCACGCGCGACACGTAGAGCTCGATGGCCTCGGGATTGACTTCATCGTCGAGCGAGAACACCCGTCCCAGCAGGCTTTCGCGGGTCACGACCCGGCCCGCGCGAATGAACAGCGCCTCCAGCACCGCATGCTCTCGCCGCGACAGCGTCAGCGGTTCATCGCGCAGCAGAAAGGCGCGCTCGACCGAGTCGAAGGCGAGGTCGCCGAAGCGCGTCACGGGCTGGCCACCATGGGTGCGACGCAACTGCGCCTTGATACGCGCGCTCAATTCACCGAGGTCGAAGGGCTTGGCGATATAGTCGTCCGCGCCCAGGTCCAGGCCCTTGATGCGATCGGCAACTTCGGTGCGGGCCGTCAGAATCAGAATGGGCGCGCCGATGCCGCGAGCCCTCGCAATACGCAGTACCTCCAGGCCATCGATGCCGGGCAATGACAGGTCGAGCAGGATCAGGCCATAAGGTTGGTCCTGCAGCATCGACAGAGCCGTTTCGCCATCGGGGACATGATCGATATCGAATCCGTCCGCCCGCAGGGATTTGACCATCCAGGCTGCCAGCTCCTGATGGTCCTCGATCAGCAATAAACGCATGGAATAGGGTAAACGCTAGGCCGTGACAGTCGCAATGACAGGCTTGCGACAGGATCGGGCTCTACGATACGGCCAATCGCGCGGAAGTCAATTCGTGTTCGCGCGCCATAACAACGACCACAACGACCGGACCAGGAGACCCTATGACCGCCATTCCCAAGCTTGTTGCCGCCGTGCTCGCGACCGGTTTGCTGCTATCGACCAGCGCGCAAGCCCAGCCATCGCGACCGGAATGCATTGCGCCCGCCAAGCCGGGAGGCGGATTTGACCTGACCTGCAAGCTCGCACAGAGCGCGTTGCAGGACGCCGGGCAGCTGAAGTCCCCAATGCGCGTCACCTATATGCCGGGCGGCATCGGTGCGGTCGCCTATAACGCCGTGGTGGCGCAGCGGCCGGCCGATGGCCAGGCCATCGTCGCGTTCTCCAGCGGCTCGTTGCTGAATCTTGCGCATGGCAAGTTTGGCAAGTACGGCCCTGACGACGTCAAGTGGCTGGCCGCCATCGGCACGGACTACGGCATGGTCGCGGTCGCGGCCAACTCGCCATACAAGACGTTGAAAGAGTTGATGGCCGCGATGAAGGCCGATCCGCAGAAGGTGGTGTTTGGCGCCGGCGGCTCGGTCGGCAGCCAGGACTGGATGAAGGCGGCACTGGTGGCCAAGCAGGCCGGCGTCGAACATCGCGCGATGCGTTACGTCGCATTCGAAGGCGGCGGAGAGGCCATCACCGCGTTGCTCGGTAACCACGTGCAGGTCGTGCCCGGCGATATCGGCGAAGTCGCCGGCATGCTCGAGGCCGGCAAGATCCGCGTGCTTGCGGTGCTGTCGGACAAGCGGCTGCCGGGCAAGCTGTCGGGCATTCCGACCGCGAAAGAGCAGGGGTTCGATGTGCAATGGCCGATCGTGCGCGGCTTCTATATGGGGCCGAAGGTGCCGGACGCTGAATTCCAATGGTGGAGCACCGCGTTCCGGACCTTGCTGGCTTCCCGCCAATTTGGCGAGGCGATCGACGCGCGTGGCTTGTTCCCGTTCGCCAAGACCGGTCCGGAGCTGGACGCCTATGTCAGGGCCGAGGTGTCCCGTTATCAGACCCTGGCGCGTGAATTTGGCCTGCTGAAGTAGGCCGGCAAGCGGCCTGTGCCGGGCGCATGCCGCCCGGCATTCCTCCTGGCATTCCTCCTGGCGTCGCGTTCGCGGCCCTTCCAATACGCCGAGACATCGATGAATAGTGATCGCGTTTTCGCCATCGCGTGGCTGCTGCTGAGCGCCGCCGCCGCGTGGGTGGCCACCGGCTTTACCGCCGAGTTCAGTTACGAGCCGGTCGGCCCGCGGGCATTTCCGCTGTTGCTGTGCGTGCTGATGGCACTGTGCAGCGTCTGGTTACTGCTCTTCCCAGGACCCAGGGTGGCCTGGCCAGAGCGCCGCGGCGTCATCCGGCTCGCCATCATGGTGCTGACCTTGCTGGCGTATGCGCTGGTGTTCCAGTGGCTTGGCTTCGCCATTGCCACCGCCTTGCTGACGATCGTGCTGGGCCGGCTGTTCGGCGGCGGCTGGCGGGCCTGCGTGGCAACGGGCGCCGTCATGGGCATCAGCCTGTTCTTCCTGTTCGATCGCTGGCTGGAAGTCACGCTGCCGATCGGCTCCCTGATCGAGGGTCTGCTATGAGTGCGTTCGAACATCTGCTGCATGGCTTCGGCATCGCGTCGCAATGGTCGAACCTGCTGGTCGCGGCCATCGGCGCCTTTATCGGAACGCTAGTCGGCATGCTGCCGGGGCTGGGCCCGATCAACGGGGTCGCCATTCTGCTGCCGCTGGCGTATGCGATGAAGCTGCCCCCGGAGACCGCGCTGATTCTTCTCGCGGCGGTTTACATGGGATGCGAGTATGGCGGCCGCATTTCGTCGATCCTGCTGAATGTGCCGGGCGACGCGGGTGCGATCATGACCGCGATCGACGGCTACCCGATGGCGCGCAAGGGGCTGGCCGGCGTGGCGCTGTCCATCTCGGCGTGGAGTTCTTTCGTGGGATCGGTGATTGCCACCATCGGCCTGGTGATATTTGCGCCGGTGCTGGCCGACTGGGCAGTCGCCTTCGGTCCCGCCGAGTACTGCGCCCTGATGGTATTTGCCATCGCGTGCCTGGCCGGCATGGTCGGCGACAAGCCGGTGCGCACGCTGCTGGCGGCATTGATCGGTCTGACTCTGGCCACCGTCGGCGTGGACGCCAATAGCGGCGTGTACCGTTTCACCTTCGACAACGTGCACCTGTCCGACGGCATCCAGTTCATCGTCGTGGTCATCGGCTTCTTCTCGGTCAGTGAGTTGATGTTGATGCTCGAGCAGCATACCGAAACGGGACAGCAACTGGTCAAGAACACCGGCCGCATGATGTTCAACGCCCGTGAAGCCGCGCAGACCTGGTGGTGCACGGTACGTTCGTCGGTCATCGGCTTTTTCGTCGGCGTGCTGCCGGGGGCGGGTGCCACCATTGCCAGCGCGATCACCTATATGACCGAGAAGCGCATCTACGGCGGCAACGGGACGTTCGGTCATGGCGATATTCGCGGCGTGGCAGCACCCGAAGCCGCCAACAACGCCTCGGCGACCGGCTCCTTCGTGCCGATGCTGACGCTTGGCGTGCCGGGCTCCGGTACGACCGCGGTGATGATGGGCGCGCTGACGCTGTACAACATCACGCCCGGCCCGATGCTGTTTACACAGCAGCCGGATATCGTCTGGGGCCTGATTGCGTCGCTGTTTATCGGCAACGTGATGCTGCTGGTGCTGAACATCCCGCTGGTCAATCTGTTTGCGCGGGCACTTTCCACGCCGATGTGGATGCTGGTGCCGGCCATCGCGGCCATCAGCGCCATCGGCGTCTACGCCGTGCATGCGACCACCTTCGATCTGGTGTTGATGACGGTGCTCGGCGTGTTCGGCTACATCCTGCGCAAGATGGATTTCCCGATGTCCGCGCTGATCCTCGGCTTCGTGCTGGGCGAAATGCTGGAACAGAACCTGCGCCGCGCGCTGTCGATTTCGAATGGCGACGTGGCGGTGCTGTGGTCGAGCCCGATTTCGGCGGGCTTGCTGGCGGCGTCGATCACGATGCTGATTGCACCGTTTCTTGTCCGGCGGTTGCGCAGTGTGCGCAGGCAAGCGGCGTAAGGCCTGGAACGTTCCAGAGGAGATTGGCGATGTCCCTGTTGATGGCACCATGGCACCGCGCACTGGCGTTTGCCTTTGCTGTGCTGATCTGGTCCGGCCAGGCGTTGGCGGCCGATATTCATGTCGTGACCTCGGGCGGCTTCACGGCAGCGTACAAGCTGCTGGTGCCCTTGTTCGAACAGGCGACCGGTCATCGCGTGATCAGCGCCTATGGCGCTTCGATGGGCAACGCGGCCGACGCCATCCCCAACCGGCTCGCGCGTGGCGAGCGATTCGATATCGTGATTCTGGCCGATAGCGGCCTTGCAGCGCTGCAGCGCGAAGGGCGGGTCCAACCGGATTCACGGGTTGACCTGGGTCGCTCGCTGATTGGCGCGGTGGTCAGAAAGGGCACCGAGCCGCGGCCCGATGTCAGTACCGTGGAAGGCTTGCGGCAGGCCTTGCTCGATGCCAGGTCGATCGCGTACTCCGCCAGTGCCAGCGGCACCTATCTGTCGACCGAGCTGTTTCAGCGTCTCGGTGTCGCCGAACAGGTCAAAGGCAAGGCGCACCGCATTCTGAGCGAACGTGTGGGCGCCGTCGTGCTGCGAGGCGATGCCGATCTCGGTTTCCAGCAGGTCAGCGAACTGCTGCCGTTCACCCAGCTGGATTTCCTCGGCCCGATCGCGGCCGAAGCACAGCAGCGCGTGTTCTTTTCGGCCGGCCTGACGGCCGACGCGCGTGAACCCGAGGCAGCCCGGCAGCTGATCCAGTTCCTGGCGTCGCCTGCCGCTGCACCCATCGTCCGCATCACGGGGCTGGAGCCCGCAGGCCAGTGACACGGCATGGCCGGCCATTCGCGGCCTGCCGGGGCTATTGGTCGCGTTGCAGGTCGGCGAGCAGCTTCCGGCGTTCGCCCTTCTTCCTGATCTGTTCCGTATCCAGGGTAGCGCCATGCAAGCGCAGCCTGTCTGCCGCGGGCGTCACGACGAATCGACGCCGCGCACCGACCGGAAGATCCTCGGAACCGTAGACGCCGAGGACAACGATCGTCACGGCCTGCACCGCCGCAGCCCCTTCAGGCAGCTCCCGCAGTGCGGGCGCCATCAGATGTTCGAACGAGCCGATGTCCCGGATCGCCGCCGGCTGCAGCGGCCCTTGCCGCGTGCGCTCCAATGGCCGCGAGTAGGCCCGCTGTTCTTCGTCCTGAGTTTCGGTCGCCGGCATGACGATCGTTCTGTCTGGCGTCTCCAGCGCAATGAGGACGCTTTGCACATAAAGCGGGCCCCAGCTCATGTTCGTCACGAAACAGCGCGCGGCAAGGCCGTCCCCCGGGCCGCGCGTGATCAACAGCGTGGCGCGCAGTTGCCGCCGGTAACTGCTGACGAACACCTGCAGATAGATGACCCATACCAGCAAGGTTCCCACGCCCGTGAACGCGGAAATCAACTGGCTGTGGTCGAGAATCCACTGCAAGACATGCTCCGGGGAACGGTTTGGCACGAGAGGGCCCGGGGGGAGGCGTGCCGGGATCTTCGCTACCCCTTGATGTCGCGAGGGTCGTTGCCGAAGCTGTTGCGCTCGCGAATCCGGCCGTCGGCGCCATGGATGAACAACTCGACCTTTGCCTGTTGCGCCGCTTCGGTCGCGGAGGCAATCGCCTCCTGTTGTGTCGCGTAGGTAGGGCCGGTGCCGTCCGTTCCCTCGATCTGCACCGCCCATTTACCGCCGTCGGTCGGCACAACGTGGACATTTCCTGCCATGGTCGCCTCCTGTCAGTGCTTGGCTTGCATTCCGTTGTACGCCGAGCCGCAGAGATGCGGTATCGGGCGCCGTCTGACCGCGCCGGAGGCCAGGCGCAGCGTCCCGACCGATGGGACGGAGACTGCCAAGAGAATCGGGCAAGCATCGCGGACCAATAGGCATTCGCGCCTGCCGGCCGCAGCTGGACAATGACACGGTCAGACAACACCACCGCCGAGGGGCCTGTCATGCCAGATCGCCATCGCTTCGCTTTCCTTTCCCGTCTTCGTTCCGCCGATCCCGCCCTCGTGCTCGCCGCAATCTACGTCAGCGCTACGTTCAGCGTGGCGTACGCCCAAGGGGTCACCGGTAACCAGCCGGCGCAAGGCACGCCGCGCGAGCGCGGCAACGCCACCATGGACAAGCTTTCCGGCGGGGCGGGCCAACCCGTGCTGAACGCGTTGCGCAGGGACTTCCCACCGCTGGCGGACGCCATCGTCGACTACTCCCTTGGCGATGTCTGGTCCCGGCCCGGGCTGGACGACCGCACCCGCCAGCTCGCCGCCATCGCCGCTTTCGCGGCGCAGGGGAACCTGCAGGTCCTGAAGATCCACGCCGGCTACGCGCTGCGCCTGGGCGTGACGCCAGAAGAATTGAAGGAGGTGGTCTACCTGACCACGGTCACCGCCGGCTTTCCGCGGGCTATCGATGCGGCGAACGCGGTGCGCGAGGTGCTGGAGGCTGCTGGGCAGGGAAAGGGCGGGGTGGCTCCGCGTTGAATGGGATCGAGCGATCAGATCCTGATTTTCTGCCGCTTGTTATCATTGAATTTGCCAAGCCAAATGCGACTTTCTGCGATACCAGCGATATGAAACATCCCGAAGAAGCGTTGCAAGCTTTTCAGAATGCCTGGAACCAACACGATATGGAATCCCTTGGAGCCTTGTTCCATGAGGATGCGACGTTCGTGAACCGGTTTGGGCGATACGTTCGCGGCGTCGAGGCGATCATCGAGATGCACGCCCCGATTCACGCAACCATCTACAGTGATTCCACGCTCGAGAACGAATTGATAGACGTGGTGGCAATCGGTACTGATGCGGCGGTCATGCATTTCTGGAGCCGGCTGACAGTCGGAACGGCTCACCCCGCGGGCCCGCATGCTGTCGACACGCTGATCCTCGCCGTGCTGACGCGACAGGCGGGCGAATGGCGAATCAAGGCGCTCGAGAATGTCACCCTGACCAATCCTCGCACGGGTGAGCCCGTTTTAAGAGACGACGCGAAGCATTGAACCGGTAGGCGGTATTCCCGTACCCGCGCAACACGGTGCCGACGTACGACGCGGGAGGTCGCTTGGGGGTAAGGATATACCGCTAAGGCACCGCCGCTTCCTCTCTCGCCCGCAGCTCCTGCACCAGGCTGACGTAGGCCTGCATCGCCGCCTGCGTCGTCATGCCTTTGCGTGCCGCCCAGGCATCGTACTTGGCGCGGCCAACGACATCCATGACGCCCGGGCGCTCGCCTACCACATCGCCAATGCTGCCTTGCTTGTAGAGCGCGTAGAGGGCCAGCAGCGTGTCGTTGTCTGGCGCCTGGCGCAGCGTCTTCGACAGCGCCGCGGCTTCGGCGAACGCCTTTTCCTGCGGGCTCGGCCCTTCGGGAACCGGCTCGCCGCCGAAGAAGTGGTCTTCCAGCGTGACGTCGTCGGGAAACCAGCGTGCCTCGAGCAGCTTGCCGGCGCGCATCGCGAGTGCCAGTACGCCCGGCGAAGCGAGCGCATTGCCGGCCATCAGCGTGGCCGGCAACACCGCCACGCCGGCGTTCAAGCTCGGCATGCCGAAGGCGCCGAAGCGCAATGGCGGCTGACCCATCGCCCAGCCCTTGAGCCGGGCCAGGCCCTTGGCGCCGCGGTAGACGCCTGTCGCGCGGTTCGAGCCCGGTTGCAGCCATGCAAAGTCGGGAATGCCGGAGGCGTAGAGACCGGCGAAGTCCCCAGATTCGAGAAGGCGCCGCACGGATTCGAGCAGCGACAGCACATCGGCGGGCGCCATGGCCGCATCCACTGGTCCCATGCCCAGAGAGGCCGCGGCCGTGACATCGAAGAATTCCAGCACGTTGCGGGCGACGATTTCGCGGTCGTTGTCCACGCAGACCATGTGGTAGCTGTCCTCGAGCACCACCATGCGGGCCAGCCCGGCGCGCTTCCTGCCGCCGATGTGTTCGACCAGGTAAGTCGCCGAACGCAGGCTGGTCAGCTCGTCCTCGCGCGCATGGACGACCAGGGTCGGGCACACGATTCGGTCCAGCGCCGTCATGACGAACGCGCGCAAGCGGTCTACTTCGCGGATGCAAGCGAGCGGTACCCATCCATAGTGGAAGTTCTCGCCGCGCTCGAACTTGGCCTTGACGATGGCGCGCAGCTGCTCGTTCTTGATGCCGTACGGGTCTTCTTCCATGACCTTCATCCGCGCGGGCACACCCGGCAGCCGATAGAGAAGGCTGCGTGCGCCCCGATACCAAGGCGTTGCCCAGCCATCGATATAGACCGGCGGCGCCAGCACCACCAGCTTGCCCTTGGCATGGCGTTCGCGCTTGGCGGTTTCCACCGCCAGCAGCGAGCCCATGCACATCCCCATCAGGTGCAGCACGTCGTGCTGATCGATGATTTCGTGGTACTTGGCCCGTACCGCTTCGAGCCAGTCCTCCGCGCGCACGTCGACCAGGTCCTCCGGCGTCGTGCCGTGACCGGGCAAGGTCAGCGAATGCGTGACAAACCCCGCGTTCTTGAGCCGCTTGTGCATCGAGCCCAGGTCGTACTGCGTGCCGCCCAGCCCGTGTATCAGGAAGACGCCGGGCTCACGCATGGCGTTCCGCGCCGACCGGCGAAACCAGACGCAGCAGGCATGCCACGCGTTCGACCGCGCCATCTGGTCCCCGTACCGGAGCCAGACGCGCCTGCACATGCAGATCGCGGCCGTCAAGCCGGATGTCATACGCATCGGTGCTCATATCGCGATGTCCGGCGGACACAGCTTCCCAGCCGGCCTGCGCCAGCGGCCGGTCCGCATCGTCGACGCGGTCGAGCCAGTCGCGGATATTGCGCAGCTGCGCCGCCTCGGCGCCGAGTACGGCTTCGGCCGATTCTCCCCACCACGCGACGCCGGTGACGGCATCGAACTCGACGCTCGCCACGCCATTGGCCTGCAGCGTCCGTTCGTAGCGCAGCTGCCATTCACGTGCCTTGGCCAGTGCAATTCGTCGCGCCTCGTTGAGCGCGCGGCCGGCCAGAAGCAGCACGGCCCAGACCCAGACATAGGCCTGCACTTCGATCACCGACTCGCCCGGGAAACCTTCGCGGATCGCAAACGGTCCGCCGCCATGCGCGGTCAGCCAGATGATCAGCAGCGCGCCCACCATCGTGGCAACGGCACCGCCGCGCGGGCCCCAGAACATCGAGGCCAGCAGCAGGAACGGCATCGGCAGGTAAGTAAGCGTCGCCGCGACGTCGCCAAAGCGCTGATGCACGCTGCTGTCGAAGACGATCAGGGTCGTCAGCAGGAACAACGCGAACATGGCCGCGCCGGCGCCGAACTGCTTCATTGGCATGCCGCCGGAGCGCTTGACCGCAAATCCCTTGAAGCCGACGATCACGGGTGCGACGAGCAGGATGCCGACGATCGTGGAAAACGCCCAGGCGCGCCATTCGCGGGATAGGTCGATCGCGCGCTCCGGTTGCAGCCAGCGCCAGAACTCCACGGCCAGCGTCGCGCCCACCACACTGGTGACGATGGCGCCTGCCACGAGCAGTGCCGCCGCGGTCAGCGGCCGTGCGGCCTGCTGGCGATGCGAGGCGATCCAGGCGCCGATCGCAATGCTGGCTGCCTCGATCAACGCGAATGCAAGCGCGGCGCCGAAGGGCAGGGCGTGTCCGGCCACGCCCCAGATCGCCGCGGCAACCACGGTGCCGGCCAGCACCGCCGCCCGCATGCCGGGCGGACTCACCAGCCAGGCGCCGAAGCTGACGCCGCAGGCCAGCCACACGGCGACCGCTTGCGTATCGCTGGCGGCCATGGCGCGCGACAGCACGCCGACGGCCAGATAAACAACGGCGATCAGGATCGCCACGACGATGAAGCGGGTGCCTGCAGACTGCATCGGTATCCCCCATCGATCCGAATTCCTGCCGGAGCGAACCGCCCGCGCGGCCGCCATGCGTCGATGACGATAGTAGTACAAGGTCGCGCGGGCGCAACATTGTGACTAGAATCCGCGTGGAAGACATCGCCCTGGGGAAACGATGATCCGGCTCGCGTTGATCCTGTTGGGATTCGACTATCTGCGCCAACGGGCACGCGGAATGTTCTGGCTTGGCATCGCCTTTTTACTGGCCGGCATCGTGTTGTTCATCGATGGACTGGACGGCGCGGTCTATTTTCCGCTCGAACTCTTTGCGGTGCTGCTGATGGCTGGCGGCATCGGTACGCTGGTCGTCGCGTTCGTCGGCGCGGGCGGCATGCGGACCATGCGCGTGTTCAAGGGACTCTCGCTGATGCTCGCGGCATCGCTGATCCTGGCTGGACACCATCACGGCCACTTCTGGCTGTCGATGATCTTCGGCACGCTGTTCCTGCTCGATGGCTTGCTGCAATGCATATCGGCGAGCGTGGTCCGGTTCCCGCGCTGGCGCCTCGCCGTTGGTATGGGCGCGCTGGAAATCCTGATTGCGATGTTTTTCTTCCAGCCTTATCCGACGGACTATCGGGGCACGGTGCCTTACGCGTTGTCGCTGTGGATGTTGTTCGGCGGCTGGGGCATGGTCATGCTGGCCTACCGCGCGATGCGGGTTCCCGAGACGACAACGATCGAAAGCCTGATGCACGGTCCGCGACGGCGGCGCGGCGGGGCAGAGAAGGGCGGCGCCGCGGACGCCGGTTCTCCGCCGTTTCGTACTGGCACGGCGCAAGAGCCCGTGCACAAGGTCACGAAGACGCTGCTGTTTCCGCAGCCCGAACCATCCACGACGCTCCCCGCCAAGGATGGCCGGGCTCTGACGGTCCATGTCTGGACGCCGTCGGGGTCGGTACAGCGTCCGCTACGGCGCCGTCCGCTGGTCGACCGCTATATCGCCGCGGTCGACGCCAACGGCGCGATCTGGACCGGCCATGCCGCGCTGGAATCGCCGGAAGGCATCTACATCAGCTTCGACCCGGCCACGCCATTGAACCGTACGCCCGACAGCGTCGCGCAAGCACTGCGCGCGTCCAGCGACAACGATGTGGAGGGGCACTTCGAACCTGACTATCGAACGGAGTCGGCCCGCCGGGGCGATTCCACCGCGCGCGTGCACCTGCGCAACTACGATCCGGCGCGGCTCGAGCGATTCCGGGATGCCTGGTGCTCGGATACGACCTACAACCTGACGTATCGCAATTGCGCGGTCAGCGTGGCGCGCGGGCTGGAGGCAGCAGTGGAGGGCGCGCTGATGCGCCGGCGTGGCAATCGGCACAGCTGGGGCCTGCTGCTGACGACGATGCTGACGCCGGAACTTTGGCTTGCTGCGCAGATCCGCAAACGCGCGAAGACGATGGCATGGACGCCGGGCCTGGTGCGCGACTACGCGCGTGCGCTGAGCCTGCTGGTCGATCCCCATACGGGACCGCAAGTCCGGCGTGCATGGCGGCTCGGCATCCCGGCATTGAGGCGGCTCCAGCGTCAGCGCCGGCGATGGCAGGAGGAGGACGAGCGGGGCTGGTGATTCGTTCGCGGGTCCAGCTCGGGAGCGGAGGGCGCGGGGCGATCCTGGCACAGGAGGCACCGCAGTCTTGGCGATTAACGCTGGCGAGTTACCCGTGCTATATTAGAAAACGATCGATTCCAAAATAAACGATATCCTGAGCATGGCCTCCCAACCGCAAGCCCCCTCCGGCCCCCGCTCCCGCAGCCCAGGCCGACCGCGTGAATTCAACGTCGATCAGGCGCTCGACCGGGCCGTGCGGGTATTCAGCGAACGCGGCTACCACGGTGCCTCGATCTCCGATCTGACGCAGGCCATGCATCTGGCACAGGGCAGTCTCTACAAGGCGTTCAAGGACAAACAGCAGCTTTTCCTGGCGGCGTTTGACCGGTATCGCGCGCAGCGGATGGAGAAGCTGCGCCATGCCATTGGCGAGGGCGGTACTGGACTGGAACGGCTGCGCAAGACGCTGGCCTTTTATGCCGAATCCTCTCAGGGGGCGATGGGCCGGCAAGGATGCCTTGTCGTCGGCAGCACGGCGGCGCTGTCGGCGTTCGAGAAACCACTGGCCGACCACGTCTGCACGGCGCTGGCACGCAACGAAGCATTCCTCGCCGATCTGATCCGTCAGGGCCAAGACGATGGATCCATTGCTGCCCACGTCAATGTCGAGGCCACCGCGCGGATGCTGTTGTGCCTGACGCAAGGCATGCGCGTGGTCGGCAAAACCCGCCGCAGCCGCGAAGACATGCATGCGGTGGTAGAGGCCGCGCTCAGGGCGCTGGCCTGATTTTTTTTGTCTATTTAGGAAATGATCGATTCCATTTGAGCAAGGAGAATCCCATATGAAAGTCGCATTTCTCGGCCTCGGCACGATGGGCCTGCCGATGGCAGTCAATCTGGTCAGGGCAGGCCACGCGGTGCGGGGCTGGAACCGCTCGCCAGCACCGATGACGAAGTTGGCGGAGTTCGGCGCGCAAAGCGCTGCCACACCGCGGGAAGCCGCCGCCGATGCCGATGTCGTGATCTCGATGCTGGCCGACGACGCTGCCACACGCGCCGCCGTGCTCGAGGCGGGAACGCTGGCCGCCCTCAAGCCCGATGCAATCCACGTCAACATGGCCACGGTATCGGTCGCCCTGGCCGCCGAACTGGCAGCGCTGCACCAGCAGCAGGGCGTTGCTTACGTCGCCGCGCCGGTGCTTGGCCGCGTGAATGTCGCCGAAGCGGGCGAGCTCAATATCCTGGCTGCCGGCGCTGCCGCGACGGTAGCGGCAGTGCAACCGCTGTTCGACGTGCTGGGCCAAAAGACCTGGTACCTGGGCGAGCGGCCCGAGCAGGCCAATGCCGCCAAGCTCGCGGTGAACTTCATGATCGGCAGCGCGATCGGCACCATGGGCGAGGCGGTCGCGCTGGCGCAAGGACATGGCGTGGACAAGGCCGAGTTTCTTGAACTGGTCACATCAACAGTATTTGCCGCACCGGTCTACAAGGGCTACGGAAAGGCGATCGCCGAGGAGCGCTTCGAGCCGGCCGGGTTCAAGCTGGCACTTGGCCTCAAGGACATACGTCTTGCGCTGGCGGCAGCGGAGGAGGTCAACGTACCGCTGCCGTTGGCAAGCGCATTGCGCGACGCCCACATCGAAAGCCTCGCGCACGATGAAGGCCATCTGGACTGGGCGGCGTTGTCGCGGACGTCGGCACGTCGGGCAGGGCAGAGGTAGGACGATGTCAACGGAACGTTTGCACGCCGAGGCCTGGCTGAGCGAGAGGGCAGAACCCTACGCTTGTACGAACCTACCCTGTGTCGTCGCTGGAAATCGCATGGCCTTGGTCGCGCAAGGCCCTCGTCCAGCGCTTGATGCGGGCACGAGGGTCGCCCTCGGGCAGCATACTCGTTCGTTATTTCGGCCGCAGCCCGATGATGTGCTCGAGGTCTTCCCGATTCATGCCGGGGCTCCGAGCACAACGCCCGTCTTCAATGCTCGAACCTGGGCCAGTACCTGGTCCCGCACGGCGTCTGGTAACACCGTGGGCAGAGGAGAGGCTTGACGGAGCTCCTGGGCACGCCGGGTCCGGCCAAGCGCTTTGCGCCAGGATCGCTTGGCAAGGATCGATTCCCACTCTGACCACAGTGAATCGGACCGGTAGTCCCCCTTTGCGCGCCATCCTGTGCCCGGAACAATAGGGCAGGATTGGCCTCGATCAGTCGAACTGCCTCTCTGTGGAGCGCCAAACTCTGCAGGTCCTGCACCTCATGGCGGCCAGGATCTGTTCTGACCCGTACCTCGAGCTGTGGTGCAGCACGCCTGGAGGACGCCGCAACAGAATCCACCGGCGCCGGCTGGAACGTACGTGACGGCCGAGGTCAACAAGAGTGCTCAATCAGGAAGGCATGCACATGCTCAAAGGAAAATATCGCCATATAACCGCAGACTTACGTAGAGACCTATTTGTGAGTGCTGCCTTTTCTGTTTAGTCGCAGCCCGGGGTATTGCCTGTCGATTCACTTTCGTTATCGAATCGTTCCGACTTTGCTATTTCCTGATCCACGAGGTCTCTGTTAGCCTCTTTGCTGTTACAAGAGCGAGAAAGGCGGTGAAGCAAATGGAAACTAAACGTGCTCGTGGCTGTGTTATACGGCCTTCGCAGTTATCGGTCTACAGTCCGGCCAACCATCATGGTACCAAGAACATTAGACTAATTGGGGCCGATACGGGCGCGCGTCACTTGGAAATGTTGCTGGGCGAAATTACGGCCGGAGGAAGTGCCTTGCCGCATGCCCACCCGGGTCTGGAGCAAGCCGCTTACATACTGGAAGGATCTGGAGTTGCCACAATTGACGGTACGGAACATGAGGTGTCCAGTGGCGATGTACTGTTCTTTCCCGAGGGTGTTTTCCATTCCGTCAAGGTTACCAGCGGCGTGCTTAGGCTGCTGGTGATTTACTCCCCTCCCTATGGCGAGGATCCTGCCAAGGTGCTCAGGTAAGTGAAATGGCCGGACAATCGTGGAGGCTGCCGGGTTAAGTTGGGCGCGGTCCGGCAACAGGATTTTTTAGCTCCCGATAGTAGTTTGCCTCCGGTTTTTTGCGAGGCGAAACATAGCCGAGCGGTTCCGTCAGTAGAGTGGTGATCGAACCCGGCCGCCACCCTGCTGGCTGGCTCGAGGGATTCACGCGTGGTTTCGGCAGTGCGTAGATGAATCAGCTCAGCCTAGTGGATGGCGTTAATCGCTTCGGTAAGGGTGGTGTCATTGCTACCGCCTCGCACCGCATGGCTGCTGCGCTGCACAGCTCTCGCTCCAAACTTTAATCCCCAACAACATGGGACAGCGCATTTTGCTCAACATATGAGCAAAAGCGCTCCACGGCGGTCGACATACTGCGCCCCGCTAGGCTCAAAATACCAATGCGACGTTGCATGACTGGATCGTTTAAAGAACGCGCTGCCAAGCCCGCCTGTCCCAGATGGGTGAAGGTACTTCGAGGCAGAGCCGTCAAACCTAAACCCGAGGCAACGAGCCCTCCGATGAACTGCAAGTCCATGCTCGCAACTTCCAACACCGGGCGGATCGTAACTCCGGCTTCTATAAATGCGGCATCCGTTGCTGCGCGGGTACTGGTGCCGGGTGTAACAGCGATGAATGGGCGGCTAGCGAAGACCCGCCAGCTCAATGCCCGGTCGCGCGTCTTGTGATCGTTCAATGCGTCGTCTCGAGGACACACCAGCACGAAATGGTCATCGTACAGGTGGCGATAGTTGAATCGACCGTCCGGCGGAGGTTGCACGCCCAGCCCGACATCGATTTCGCGGCGCTCCAGCAGAGCTAGGATTTGATCCGCTGTATCTACCCTCAGGGTGAATCCAACTCCCGGATAGTCGGTGCAGTAGCGCTTGACGGAATCCAGGAGAAGGTATTGGGCAATGGACGGCAGGGCAGAAACCCGTACCCGTCCCCGCTTACCTTCCATGAACTGGTACAGCTCTCCCGTGGATTCATTGAACTCATCCAACACCCGAGTGGCAATGGGAATCAACTCCTCGCCCTCCGGCGTAAGTGTCACGCTGCGAGTGTCGCGGTCGAAGATCCGCGTTCCGAGGCTTTCTTCCGCAAGGCGTACGATCCGGCTGAGTGCTGGTTGAGAAACGTGTAGGTGTTCCGCCGCCGCTGTGAAGTTGCCATGCTTCGCAATGGCCAGGATGGCCTCCAGCTGCTTTAGGGTGAGACTCGTCCGCATCTATACCACCTTGTTATCGATTCCATCTGATTATTCTACTTCTTCTCTTGCTCGGGTTTCCGCACAATACCTGGAACCGCAGCACAAGCGGGACATTGGAGACAAAGGTGAAGGAATCATTCTTGCGGCGCCTTGCCTGCGCCATGGCGGCGGTACTGGTCACATCCGCCCCAGCTTTGGCTGACAACTATCCCAGCAAACCGATCACACTTGTGGTTCCGTTTGCCGCCGGCTCTGGTACCGATCAAGTGGCCCGCGCGATGGCTACCTCAATGCAAACTGCCTGGCCGGGAACGCCGGTAGTCGTCGATAACAGACCTGGTGCAAACGGCTTCATCGCCGCACTGGCCGTAGCCAAGGCAGCACCTGACGGCTACACGTTGTTTGTGACGACGAACACTACCCAGTCGGCCAACCCACACCTGTTCAAGAAGCTGCCCTATGACCCGGTCGCCGATTTCGCTCCCATAGCGGCGCTGGCACGCGGTTCTACTGTGCTGGTGGTGCCCCCGTCGAGTCCCTACAAGACGGTGGCGGAGCTAATAGAAGCAGGAAAGAAGCACGAATTGAGCTATGCCGCCGCCAATTCGTCCGGCCGTGTGAGTGCAGAGATGCTCAGTCAGATGACGGGAGCGAAGGTTCTGTACGTGCCTTATAAGAGCAGCCCCCAAGCTATGACCGACCTCATGGGTGGACAGGTCGACTTTATGTTTGCCGATGCTCCGACTGCCACGCCCATGGTAAGGGCCGGAAAACTCAGGGCCATTGGCTATGCCGGCGCCACGCGTTCTGAGGCCTTACCCAGTGTGCCGACGCTTATGGAATCGGGCATTAAAGGCTATGAACTCTACTACTGGGTCGCGGTGTACGCACCGCAAGGTACGGCACGAGATGTAATCCAGCGGTTGAATGAAGTGTTCGTTGCCGGTGCTAAGACCCCGGCGATCGGCACCGTCTTCAGCAACGCTGGACTGGCACCCTACACGACCACTTCACAAGGGTTGGCGAATCTCCAGCTTCGGGAAACCGAAAAATGGGGGAAGGTGATTCGAGCTGCCGGAATCCAGCCGGAATGACACCTGACTTTTTTCCGTGAGTACGTAAGACGTCGCCCTCGACAGGGCACCCTTGCCAAATCCTGGATTCAGGACTGACGGACGCATTGATGCGTGCAGTCCCCCGGACTTTTCCGCAAGCGGCATCCCAACCCAATGAGCGAAGGAATATCAGTTTCATTATGACCTGTATTTTGAGCAACGTTTCGGGCCCGCTCCAAGGCGTGCGGGTGCTGGATTTGACCACCGTGTTCATGGGGCCTTCCGCAACCCAGATGCTGGGGGACCTGGGCGCGGATGTCATCAAAATCGAAGCACCCCAAGGCGATTCCACACGCGGCATCGGGCCGTCTGGCGAAATCGGGTTGGGCCCCATCTTTCTCGGTCTGAACCGCAACAAGCGCAGCCTGGCGCTGGATTTGAAGACACCTGAGGCTATTCGAGCGCTGCTGCGGTTGGTCAAAGAGGCGGATGTATTTGTCACGAATGTGCGACCCGCGGCCATGGGGCGATTGGGCTTGGGCTATGACCGCCTCATGGCGATCAATCCGCGCTTGATCTATGTCAGTCTAGTTGGCTTTTCTCAGCGCGGGCCCTATGCCGCGAAGGCAGCGTATGACGACCTGATCCAGGCTGCCACTGGCTTGGCCGCGGCCGTGGGAGAGGTTCAAGGAGGCGTCCCGCGCTATGTGCCCAGCACCGTTGTAGATCGCTCCGTGGGGCTGTACGCCTTTGGAGTGATCACCACGGCCCTATACGCACGCGAGCGCACCGGGCAGGGTCAGTTCATTGAAGTCCCGATGTTCGAAACCATGGTGCCCTTTCTGCTCGGCGATCACCTTTATGGAAGAACCTTTGTGCCCGCTAAGGGCGAATGTGGCTACCCGCGCGTGATGACTCCGAACCGGCGTCCCTTCAAGACCCTGGATGGCTATGTGTGCTGCATCATCTATACCGACAGGCAATGGGACATATTCCTGCATGCCGTAGGGAAGGGCGACTGGCTAAAGACTGACGCGCGCTTCAGGGATATTCGCTCGCGCACAGAATCCATTGATGCGCTCTACCAGTTGATCTCCGACGAGCTCGAGCGGCGCACTACTGCGGAGGTGTTTGAGCTGCTGCCCGTCAATGAGATTCCCATCTTCCCCATGCACACCTTCGACACGCTACTGGAGGACGAGCATCTGAGGGCCACCGGCTTCTTCAGGAAGACCATGCACCCAGTGGTAGGTCAAATTGTGGAGACCGCTGTCCCCAGCGAATGGTCTGGTACCCCGCCGGCCAACCACCGGCCAGTGCCAATGCTGGGCGAGCACACAACCGAGGTGCTGCGAGAAGCCGGGTTTAACGACGAAGAAATCGCGGATTTCATAGCCAAGGGCGCTGCTCGCGTAGCTTGTGCTACGTCGAACCTCGGATCGGAGCAAGCGGCATGAATGCGGAAAAAACAACCGTTGAGCTTCACAGTCGTAAGGAAGACGGTGTGCTGTGGCTGACCATAGACCGCCAAGAGCGGCGCAACGCCATGAGCCCAAACGTCATTGCTGGGCTGACCGAAGCGATGGAGCGCGCCCGCACCGATCGCGAACTGCGCGCAATCGTGGTCAGCGGGGCGGGGGACAAAGCATTCTGCGCTGGGGCAGATCTACAGACTGGCACATCGTTCAAGTTCGACTACTCCGAACCGCAGCACGCTTTCGCCAATCTGCTGCGTACAGCGAAGGCTGCGCGTGTGCCCCTGATTGCACGTGTCAACGGTGCATGTATGGCTGGTGGCATGGGCCTGCTAGCGATGTGTGACTTGGCGATCGCCGCACCACATGCTCGCTTTGGTCTGCCAGAAGTGAAAATCGGTGTGTTTCCAGCCCAGGTATTAAGCGTGCTGCAAGGCTTGCTAGGCCGGCGCGCGCTAACCCAGATGTGCATCACCGGCGAGTCCGTGGATGCGCCCACCGCGCTGGCTTACGGCCTGGTCAACGAGGTCAGTACGGACTTGGATGGCGCCGTGCAAGCACTGTTGGCTCGGATTTTGGATAAATCACCGGCCGCAGTCCGTCGCGGCTTATATGTCATGAAGCATGTCGAACACATGACCTTTGAACAGTCCGTGGCGTTCACTGAAGGACAGATAAGCCTCTTCGCGCTGTCCGAAGATGCCGCCGAAGGTCAGCTGGCATTTCGCGAAAGGCGGCAACCGCAATGGAGCGGCCGATGAGTCAGGACAGAGTGATACGAATTGGGGGCGCTTCGGGATTTTGGGGTGATTCCAGCGTGGGTGCGCCGCAGTTGGTGGCTAGGGGCCATGTTGACTACCTGGTGTTCGACTATCTGGCTGAACTTACCATGTCCATCATGGCGTCCGCCCGGCTTAAAAAGCCCGAACTTGGCTATGCCACGGACTTTGTCACGGTGGCAATGAAGAGCGTTCTCCATGATGTCGTAGACAAGGGCATACGCGTCGTCAGCAACGCCGGCGGCGTGAATCCGCAGGGCTGTGCCGATGCCTTGCGGGCCCTGGCGGCCGAGCAAAATGTTTCTATCAAGATCGCCTTGGTAACGGGTGACGATGTTATGCCGCAGCTGGCGCAGTTGCGAGAAGCTGAGCCCCCGGTGACCGAACTGCAAAGTGGGGCGCCGCTGCCGTCCAAGGTGCTGACAGCAAATGCGTATCTGGGTGCCGGGAGCATCAAGGCGGCGCTAGACGCGGGGGCGGACATCGTTATCACCGGCCGCTGCGTGGACTCAGCTGTCACCCTGGGAATTCTCATGCACGAGTTCGGCTGGTCGGCCACCGACTGGGACAAGTTGGCCTGTGGCAGCTTGGCGGGTCATATCCTGGAGTGTGGGTGCCAGGCTACAGGCGGACTGCACACCGACTGGGACAGCGTGCCAGATTGGGCGCATATCGGTTATCCCATCGTCGAATGTAAGTCCGATGGCAGTTTTGTCGTCACCAAGCCAGAACGCACAGGGGGGCTCGTCGCACCGCAGGTGGTGGCTGAACAGATGCTCTACGAGATCGGTGATCCGGCGGCTTACCTGTTGCCCGACGTGATTTGCGACTTTACCCAGGTGCAGATGACTCGCGACGGCCCGCAGCGTGTGCTGGTGCAAGGCGCCCGTGGGCGCGCACCGACCCACAACTACAAGGTCTGCGCCACCTATATGGACGGCTTCAAGACCTCCGCGCAAATGACCATTGTGGGCTTTGACGCTGTGGCCAAAGCGCGCCGCACCGGCGAAGCGATTTTTGAACGTGTCGGTGAGATGCTCGCGGTTCAGGGGCTCGAACCTTTCAGCCGCATCCATGTTGAAGTGCTGGGCGCCGAGAGTTGCTTTGGCCCAGATACGCAGGCCTTTGGCACTCGCGAAGTCATCTTGCGTCTGTCAGCCTGCCATACGGACAAGGCGGCGCTCGAACTACTATCGCGCGAGATTGCGCCAGCAGGCACATCCTGGGCCCCCGGCACGACGGGATTTTCGGGGCGTGCGTCAGTGTCGCCCATGATTCGGCAATACGCTTTCCTCCTGGATAAGGCATGCGTGGAGCCGCATGTCGATTTGGACGGTGTTCCGCTCCACGTCCCCCCCGCATCGCAGACTGCTAGCGACATCGCTCCCGCGTCTGAGGACCTCAATATTGGACTCGAGTCAGAGGAACTGTCCCTGCCGTCAATCACTGTGCCACTGATCCGTCTAGCTTGGGCTCGCTCTGGCGACAAAGGCAATACTTCCAACATTGGTGTCATCGCCCGCCAACCGAAGTGGCTGCCGCTTTTGCGCGCCCAATTGACTGCCGAGAGCGTGGGCCGTTACCTGGGGCACCTGGTCGAGGGTCCCGTGACGCGCTATGAAGTGCCGGGGATCGACGCCTTCAACTTTGTGTGCGAGCGGGCATTGGACGGTGGAGGAATGGCCTCGCTGCGGAACGATGCGCTGGGCAAGGGAATGGCGCAGATTCTGCTGGCCATGTCAGTACAAGTCCCCCAAGCCTGGTTTCCGTCAGAGGCGTAGCCGCGCAGGTAGCCGTCAGAACACTGTTGTGGTGCAGCCAGGCGGAAACTGACCGCGGACAGATCCACCGCACTGGATAGACACGTCTACACATTGCCGAGCAAGACCCCATGCGGCACGCCGAGCGAGTCCCTATGGGATGGCAATAGTTGCAAGCTGCGGTCGCTACAAGGCAGTGATCGAGGTGAGGCGTCAGGTTAGTGAGTCGTCTGATCGCTATATCGCAAAATACCAGGAGCGCTGAGGTATGTACCTGATCGGCGCGACATTGAAACCAGAGTAAACCATGAATAAAGCATTGCCCGCAGGCATCCGCGCGCTGGTGTCTCACTTTTCGGAGACCCGCGAAGAAGCGCTTGCTACCGGCGTCGAATTGGTTGAGCAGCCAGCGCCGGATTTCGCCTCGTTATCGGAAACGGAGGTCCTCGTGGAAGTCGAAAGCGCTTGTGTCGCATATGTCGACCTCCTGATGCTCACCGGCCAGTATCACCATCGTCCACCACTGCCTTACACGCCAGGTCTTGAGTATGCCGGTGTCGTGCGCGGCGTGGGATCTGCAGTTCCGCCCTCTGTGCTAAAGCCGGGGGACCTGGTAATGAGTGACTACATGCACACAGGCCCACGGAGCGCGGGCGCGCATCAAGCTTGGGGCGGTTGGGCTCAATACGCTGTTGCTCCCCACAATGCGCTGATCCGCCGGCCGAACAACTTGTCCGCGGACGCGGCCTGCAATCTGCTGCTTAACGTTGAGACCGCATACTTTGCGTTGGTAAACCGCGCCAATCTGGTTCAAGGCGAAACCGTGCTTGTTACGGGGGCAACAGGAGCGGCGGGTCTCGCCACAATTCAGGTGGCAAAGCTCCTTGGTGCTCGACAGGTGATAGCCGTTGGCCGCGGGGTAGAACGGCTGCAAGCCGCAGTGAAGCAAGGTGCCGATGATGTTATTGACCTGCTCACGGTCGGGCACGAAAACAAGACTGCATTGCGCGATGCGGTCAAAGGGCTTACCGGCGGACGCGGCGTCGATGTTGTGATCGACGGCGTGGGTGGGGAGTGGCTAGTGGACTCGCTACGGACGCTGTCGTTTGGCGGTCGCATGGTGATCGTTGGTTGGGCCGCGAACACTGGCGTGGCCGCCGGTGGCGGTCGCGGCGGGTCACTTCAGCCTGACGTGCTGCCGACCAATCTCGTGCAGCTGAAAGGGCTCACGGTGATGGGATCGCCAATGGTCATTACTGGACAACGCGACCCTGGTGCGCGCGAGACCCGGCGGGCCGTCATTATCGACTGGATGCAAAAAGGCAAGCTGACGCCAGTCGTTAGTAGCGCCTTTCCTCTCACGTCATTAGAGCAGGCGATGCGAGCGCGGCTTGCCGGGGGCATCATCGGCGGCTGTGTCGTTCGACCGGTCGACCCTATCGCCATCTGAGTCTAGCCATCAAGCGTATCGACCGGCCAGCCGCTGAAATGACTGCCGAACAGTTCACCATGCGACTAATCGTTCAAAACGGATAATTTCAATGTTCAATCTGACAACAGAGCAGCGCGCCATCCGCGACGGCGTCGCTGCCGTCTGCCAACGGTTCGGCGATGAGTACTGGGCCGAGTGTGACAGGGAAGGGCTATTTCCACACGATTTCCACCGCGCCATGGCGCAGGACGGCTGGTTGGGCGTGACCATGCCTGAAGAGTTCGGCGGTGCTGGGCTGGGAGTTACCGAGGCGGCAATTGTGATGCACACCGTCGCCTCTTCAGGTGGTGGTATGACCGCCGCTTCATCCATCCATATCAACATGTTTGGTCCGCATCCACTAGTCGTTCACGGATCCGCTGAGCAGAAGTCGCAGTGGTTGCCGCGTTTGGTGCGAGGAGAAGACCAAGTGTGCTTCGGTGTGACCGAGCCGGACGCGGGCTTGAATACGACCAACATCAAGACGTTTGCGCGGAAGGTCGATGGCGGTTACCGCGTCAGCGGCCGAAAGATGTGGACCTCCACAGGTCAGGTCGCCAATAAGATCCTGCTGCTAACGCGCACTGCGCCCAAATCCGAAGGGGAGAAGCCCACCGACGGCATTACACTTTTCTACACGGAGCTGGACCGAAACAAAGTCGAAGTGCGGCGGATCGCAAAGCATGGTCGCAACGCAGTCGACTCCAACGCAGTGTTTATCGACGACCTGTTTGTTCCCGACGAGCACAGAATTGGGGAGGAGGGAAAGGGTTTTACGTACCTGCTCGACGGTATCAATCCGGAGCGGATCCTAGTCGGTGTCGAGGCCATCGGCATCGGCGAGGATGCACTGCAGCGTGCTGTCCGCTATGCACAGGAACGTATCGTATTCGATCGGCCGATCGGACAGAACCAAGGGATTCAGCATCCTCTGGCCGAATGTTGGCTCAACCTCCAGGCGGCGCTGATGATGGCTGATCGTGCGGCCCATCTTTACGACACTGGTCAACCGTGCGGTGCCGAAGCCAATGGAACCAAGCTGCTCGGTGCACGCGCCGGTTATCAAGCGTGCCTTCAGGCTGTCATGACCCACGGCGGTATGGGCTATGCCAAGGAGTACACGGTGGAGCGACTCTTGCGCGAAGTCATGATTGCGCGACTTGCACCGGTGTCCGAACAGATGATCCTGTGCTTTATCGCAGAGAAAGTTCTTCACCTTCCCAGGTCCTACTGAAGAGTGCATGTAGATATCACCGCAACAGAGTGGGCAACGCCTCGACAATGGCATTGCCGTTGAGGCCCTCCCTCCCAGGCAGATGACCGTCATGGTTTTGGGCCGTCGACTACATGCAAAAGTACGCCGCATTGAGGGACAGATGCGCCGTGAGGCCCGGCAGCCAAGAACGTCATAGCGTCGGGGCGGCCACTGGACACAGGATCCGTACAAGCGCCAGATTCGGCGCTGATATCCGCCGCTCGAATGCGCGTCAATGGCGCGGTCGGCTCGCCATGCGTGGCCAATCAAGAATGCTCTCAAGTCGTGCCCCCCGGGAATGAGATTTGATCCGATGCCATGCCGTTGAGAGCAATCTGAAGCTATTTCTCTCGGCTCATCAAATGCGGGATGCAGCAAAAAATAAAATTGTTCATGGAGGAGACTTATGCTATTGGGAAGGCAGAATTGGTTCGTCAGGTGTGTACCAGCAGCGGCATCGATGTTCTGGTTCAATTATGCAGATGCGCAGACAAGCATCGCGATTTATGGTATCGCCGACGCAAACGTCGAGTACGCGACAAACATGTCCAGTGTTGTGCCGAACGCCGCCAATGGTTTTAGAACTGGACCAGGCCACAGTGTTGCGCGGGCGAACTCCGGTGGGCAGTCTGGCTCTCGCTGGGGCTTGCGTGGCGTAGAGAATCTCGGTAACGGCTTACGGGCTCTGATCGTTCTGGAAGGCGGGTTCGGGATAGATACGGGTAGTATGCAGCAGGGCGGCCGGCTGTTTGGACGCCAGGCCTATGTCGGCATGGCGGCCGAAAAGATGGGCAGTATCACGTTCGGCCGACAATACACCGCAATCTTCGATTCGTTCGCAAACTTCTCACCGCAGGGGTACGCTGCCCAGTATGATCCGCTCTGGCTGCAACTCGGCTTAAATGCGCGTTCGGATAACACCATGAAATACGTGGGGAAATTCAGTGGCTTCACGGCAGCTGCGCATTGGTCGTTGGGAAATGGCGTCGCGGGAAATGGTGAAATACCTGGACAGTTCCGACGTGATAAAGGCTATGGCGCAGCGGTTCGCTATACCTCGGGCTTGTTCGGTGTCGCGCTTGTTTACGACCAATATAATCCCACCCTCAATGCGACCACGGGAGCCACAGGCTCGAACAGGAAGGCCGGTGCCGCTGCCAGCTATGTAGTCGGTCCCGCGAAGATAATGGGCGGTTATCGGTGGGGAAAGAACGAGGGCGCGGCAAGCCAGACGATTTCGCGGGACGACTACTATTGGGTTGGAGTCAACTATCAAATATCACCGATCACCCTGACGCTAGCGTACTACTACGATGACTGGAAAAACTTCAATGGGGCCAATCCGAAGAATCCATGGCAAATTTCCTTTGCCGCGAACTACGTATTCTCAAAGCGTACTGATTTGTATCTGACGACTGCGTTCGCCAGGAATGCTGGTCTTGCGCTCGACACGCAGCTGATCAACAACGTGAACGGATACTACCTTGGTAGCGATAAGACAAGCATGGTCGGCGTCGCGCTCGGTATTCGCCATAGGTTCTGACCGTGCAGTCATAGTGAGCCGGCCACCGAGCGCGAAAGTTCCCCGGTGGTTGACTTTACGGTTCGCCGGACGGTTCGGAGGTGTGGAAGCGAGCGCCATAGCGAAGTACAAAGGACGTTTATGCGTAGCAGTACAAACTCTGGGGAAAAGCTCGTCTCCGGGCTGTCGAGATTGCATCGTGAAGTCCGGCGAGTGACGCGGGGGGTGGCAGCACAGGCAGCGAAGATCTCCAAAGGGAATCACCGAGACTTCCTCGCTTGTGTGACCGCGCTTCTGGATCAACGCATGGTCGATGCCAATAGTGATGGAAAGGTGATCTGCCTGGCTTCCGCCGTCGAGTTTGGTCTGACGATGCCCCACCAATGGTCATGCTGCCGAGCGGCCGTGCTCAACGCTAATTCTGACGCAGTACGCGTTCTCTTTTATGCCGTCGTTCGTCGCATTCAAGATCTCCATGCAAGGCAGAACAAGATACCAGTCACCCGCGAAACAGCGCGTGCAGCCCGCCGCCCGCAGGGCCGCATAGTATTGGCGACAGCCGTTCATGCGGGTACATCAAGCGCACGCGCGACTGGCAAGCAATGCAACGAATGCGAAGGACTTCTCGCGGATGCCTGCCGTGCGGACGGTCACGAAGAACTGCGGCCGGCGTTGGGAGGGGGGCTCCGCCGTACCGGCGCGGGTTTTGTGTCGGAATTCCAAGCCTACGAGTGCGCGGTATGCGGCAGCCATTGGTCCCGTCACAAAATCGAAGCAAGCCTTTTCGTTACGTGGGTTATGCGCGACCAGGAAGGATCGCACTAATCGATGAGGCGCCGCGATCCAAGCTCTGCTCGATGCGCAATGCCGAATCAGCGGTTGGCTGGCCGGCCCCGGCGACTCTGCCGTCCGGTATCCGATGGCACGCCGCGATCGATCTGGCTGTCGGCTGGCGCCATATCGGCATGGGATGGCGCGGGTTGACCGAACCACCTCAGCCAGCAAAGCCCAGCACACCCGCGGACAGGGAGGCGACCAGGATCGCCATTTTGGAGGCATTGATGACGCCCGGCTCCCCGGTGAAGGCGAACCAGGGCGCCAAGGGAAATTCGCTGAAGATCGACCCCACCAGTTCCATCGCCGCGAAGACGATGGCGAGGGTCAGCGGAACTGCGCACGCGACCACGGCGCCCGGGCGAACGCCAAGGCTAACGAAGCTCACGATAAGAATGATAACGATGGCGTGCCAGAACGAGTCGATGAACTCCCCGATGGCGACGCTGATCGTGCTGGACTGGTCGGCCACCAAGGTGGGTTCGATACCGACCGGAAGATCCGCACGGATGCGCTTCATCTCCCGCGCAACATTTCTGCCGAGTGCAAGAATGTCGCCGCCCTGACGCATCGCGATGGCCAGCCCGATCGCCGGTGTGCCGTCCACCCGGAATGGCGCTTGCGGTGGGTCGCCATAGGCGCGCCGCACCTGCGCAAGGTCGCCCAGCCGGATATGCCGCCCGTCAACGACGAAGGTCGCCGAACGAATATGGTCTTCGTTGGCGGATGCTCCCGAAACGCGCAGGAATACGCGTTCTCCCTCTGCCTGGACCACGCCGGACGGCCGCACTATGTTCTGCTGCTGGAACGTCGACAGCAGCGCGTTGTAGTAGAGGCCGAGGGTCGCCAAGCGCGTGGTCGAAAACTCGATGACGATCTGTTCATCCTGAGCGCCGAGCACCTCGATCTTCGATACAGCAGGCACGGCAAGCAGCACCGAGCGGGCGCTTTCGACGTAATCGCGCAGCGCACGCTGCGAGTATCCCTCGTCGGTAAAGTCGAGGATGATGTCGAACGTGTCGCCGAAGTCGTCGTTGAAACCGGAGCCAACCACGCCGGAAGGCAACGCGCGCCGAATGTCGCTGACATTCTTGCGAACCTGATACCAGATGTCCGGAATCTCGGAAAGTGGTGTGGCCCCTTGCAGGTCGATGAAAATTGTCGTGCTGCCCGCCGTCAGCTTGCGCTGCGTCAATGTCCCGCTCCTGGTCCGCGTCTACTCTGGAAAGACGCCACCATCGCAAGGAGCAACAGATGAAAGCGCTGATTTACCAGGGGCCGGGTCGGCTGAGCCTGGAAGACAGGCCCCGTCCCACGGTGCAGTCCCCGACCGATGCGGTCGTACGCGTGACGGCGACCACAATCTGCGGTACGGATCTGCATATCCTCAAGGGAGACGTGCCAACGTGCGAGCCGGGCCGAATCCTGGGCCATGAAGGCGTTGGAGTGGTCGAGGAGGTCGGCACTGCCATCGCTACGCTCAAGCCCGGCGATCCTGTCTTGATCTCTTGCATTACCTCGTGCGGCAGGTGTTCATATTGCCGCCGCGGCATGTACTCACATTGCCAGAGCGGCGGATGGGTCCTCGGACATCGTATCGACGGTACCCAGGCCGAGTTCGTTCGCATACCGCATGCCGAAACAAGCCTGCATCGGATTCCTGACGGCATGGACGAGGAAGCGCTGGTCATGCTGTCCGACATTCTGCCGACGGGCTTCGAATGCGGCGTGCTCAACGGCAAGGTGGAGCCGGGCAGCACTGTCGCGATCGTCGGCGCGGGGCCGATTGGCCTGGCGGCGCTGTTGACGGCGCAGTTCTACTCGCCGTCCCAATGCATCGTCATCGATCCGGATGCCAACCGGCTGGAGGTGGCCCGCGCGTTCGGCGCCACGGCATGTATCCGGAACAGCGAGGCCGACCCGGTCGAGGAAGTCAGGCGGCTGACCGATGGCCTGGGCGCCGACTGCGTTATCGAAGCCGTGGGTATTCCGGCGACCTTTGAACTGTGCGAGGAGCTCGTGGCGCCGGGCGGGACGATCGCCAACGTCGGCGTTCATGGGGTCAAGGCGGATCTGCACCTGGAGCGTCTTTGGGACCGGAACATCACGATCACGACGCGCCTGGTGGACACGGTGAGCACACCGATGCTGCTCAAGGCGGTAGGAGCAGGCAAGCTCGATCCAGCCCGATTGATCACCCATCGGTTTCGTCTTGACCAGATGCTCGCTGCTTACGATACGTTCGGCAAGGCAGCCAGTACCAAGGCGCTCAAGATGATCATCCGGCCCTGATCGATGCCGGAGGGCGCGACATATGACCACGCCGCTTGCCAGGCGGGAGCCACTACCCACCCCTGTGGACGTCGGCCTGACAGAGCAGCAGGCACGCGACGCGCTTGAGCGATACGGGCCGAACGCCCTGCCGCAACCGGCGCTGCCGACGGTGGCGGCAGTCTTTGTCAGGCAGTTCCGCAGCCCGCTGATCTATGTGTTGCTGATCGCCGCGCTGGTATCGCTGGCGTTGGGCGATCTGCGGGATGCGGTCTTCATCGGACTGGTGCTGTTGATCAACGGCGCCGTCGGCACGGCCCAGGAATACTCGGCAGACCGGGCTGCCCATGCCTTGCGCGATCTGCAGCAGCCAAAGGCGCTCGTCGTCCGTGATGGCAAGCAGCGGGAAATCGATGCGCTCGCCGTGGTGCCGGGCGACCTGGTGCTGCTGCAGCCGGGCAACCGGGCACCCGCGGACTTGCGGCTGCTCGAGGCGGATGACCTGCGGTGCGACGAATCACTGCTGACAGGCGAATCGCGTCCGGTGGCAAAGTCGGCCCACACCGCCCAGGCCGCCGGCGAGCGTCCGGCCAACATGGTGTTTGCCGCCAGCATGGTGACGCGCGGGCGAGGGCGGGGCGTCGTGACGGCCACCGGCGCATCGACTGAACTCGGCAAGATCGCCGGGCATGTGCTCGGTGGCGAAGGCCACGTGGCTCCCCTGATCACCAGGCTCGATCGCTTCTCTCGCATCATCGGGCTGGTCGTCGCGGTGGCCCTGGCAGTCCTCATTGTGGTCGGATGGGCGAGAGGGATGCAGTGGCATGAGATGTTCATGATGTCGGTCGGTCTTGCCGTCAGCGCCATCCCGGAGGGGCTGCCCGTGGCCATTTCGGTGGCGCTGGCCGTGGCAATGCGGAAGATGGCGCGGGTTAATGTCATCGTGCGCCGGATGCCGGCCATCGAGGCGCTCGGATCGTGCACGCTGATCGCCACGGACAAGACCGGTACCCTGACATTGAATCAACTGTCTGTGACCGACCTGACCCTGCCGTCAGGCGCGCACTACCGTTGCGATACGGGGGCCGACCCGCACGCCTGTTCGATTCGCGCCGTCCATTCCGTGCCAACGTCAGCCGACAGCACACAGGCCGATCTGAAACGGCTGCTGTACGCAGCGGTCATGCCCAATGAAGGCGAACTATTGCTCGATGGTGGGGCTTGGCGCGGGACCGGCGACACCGTCGATGTTGCCTTGCTATTGCTGGCCGAGAAAGCGCGCGTTGCACGAGACGCCCTGCATGCGGCGTCGCCGTTGCTGCAGCGGATTCCCTACGAGCCTGACCTGCGCTATGCCGCGTCGTTTCACCATGGAGCGGACGGTGTCCATGTTTACGTCAAGGGCGCACCCGAAACGCTGATCGAGATGGCGGACAGCATGGACCAGCGGGGCGACGCGGTGCCGATCGATCGCGCCTTGTTGATGCGGCAGAAGGACGAGATGGCGTCACGCGGCTTGCGGGTGCTGGCATTCGCCAGCGGCACCATAGAGCGGGACACGTCGGGTCAGTATGGCCATGGTCACCTGGTCGACTTGACCTTTCTCGGCATGGCCGGAATGCAGGATCCAGTGCGGGCGGAGGTGCCGGCGGCGATCGCAGACTGCATCCGCGCCGGTATCGGCGTCGTGATGATTACCGGAGACGACCCTCGCACCGCAGCGGCGATTGCAAGCGAAGCCGGGCTGATGTTCACCGACGACCAGATCTGCACAGGAACCGAGGTGAGCGCGGCCGAAGTAGCCGGTGAATCGGCGCTCGACCGGCTGACCGAACGCGCCGTGGTTTACGCGCGCGTCGAACCTCAGCAGAAGCTCGCCATCGTCCTGTCGCTCGCGCGCCAGGGCAACGTGGTCGCGGTGACGGGCGACGGCATCAACGACGCGCCGGCATTGCGGCAGGCCCATGTGGGCGTCGCCATGGGCCGCGGCGGCACCGACGTGGCACGAGAGAGTGCCGACGTCGTGCTGACCGATGACAACTTCGCCTCCATCGTCAACGGCATCCGCGAGGGCAGGGTGGCCTACGCCAACATCCGCAAGGTCATCTTCATGCTGTGCTCGACCGGCGCGGCGGAGCTTCTGCTGTTTGCGCTCGCCATCCCGCTGGGCCTGCCGATGCCGTTGCTGGCGGTGCAACTGCTCTGGCTCAATCTGGTGACGAACGGCATTCAGGACGTGGCGCTGGCCGCGGAGCGTGCCGAAGGCGACGAGCTCCGCTATCCGCCGCGCTCGCCTGGCGAGCCGATCTTCGATCGCGTAATGATCCGGCGCGTTGTGCATTCGGCCATTTGGATGGGGCTCGGGGGCTTTGTGGTCTTCTACGTGGCGCTGCGGCGCGGCGAGAGCGTCGAATCGGCACGCAATCTGCTGTTGCTGCTGTTTGTGCTGTTCGAGAACGTGCAGGTGTTGCTCAGCCGATCGGAGCATCATTCGATCTTCCGGCAATCGCTGCGAGGCAATCCACTGCTGGTGGCGAGCGTGCTGCTGACGCAGGGGCTGCATATCGCCGCCATGTGGCTGCCCGGCGTCAGCGACACGCTGCATATCGCACCAGTGTCGCCAGCGAGCTGGGCGCTGCTGTTGGCCATTGCGGCCACGCTGCTGATCGTCATGGAGCTGGAAAAGTGGTGGGACAAGCGGCCCGACGGCGCGCCGCGCGCCCAGGTTCGCTACACGGGCGAGCGTCGCCAGCGGGGAGGCACGCCATGAACGTTTCACATGACTTCGCCAGCGTCATGGTGCATCTGGACGCGGGGAGCCGTTCGTTGTACAGGCTAGAGCTCGGTGCCGGTCTCGCACTGCGGCTCGATGTGCCGCTGACATGTCTGTATTCAACGTTCCAACCGGATCCGGCATGGCTGCGCAGGACCGACGACAGCGATCGCTACCTCGGCGAGATTGAGCAATGGCACCAGCGGACTCGCGAGCAGATGCGACGGCAATGGGCTGCGTTGATGCCGGAACTGCCGCGCGGCACGCGGTGGCTGGCGAGCGAAGCTGATCCGCTGGACTTTTGTGTTCGAACGTCACGGCAGGCAGGCCTGCTTCTTCTTGGCCTGCCTGACGATGTCGATCAGCATGCCTTTGTCGCGCCAGGCTTTGTCGAAACGATGGTGATGGCCAGCGGCCGGCCCGTACTGCTGATTCCACCACAAGGGCGATGCTCGCTGCATGCGCCTCACGCGGTCATTGCATGGGACGGAAGCCGGGAGGCGAGCAGGGCGCTGCATGACGCCATGCCGCTGCTCGCCGGCGGATCGGCGACGATTTTCCATGCCGCCAAGCCGGGCGACGCAACGCGCGGCGGCGGCGGCCTGCATCATGCCATCGCCGTTCTCGCCGAACACGGCGTATACCGCGATGTGAGGGTGGAGACGGTGCGAAGCGACAGCGACGTAACTCGACGCCTGCTGGAGGCGGTCGCCGATACGGGAGCCAGTCTGTTGGTAATGGGCGCTTACGGGCATGGCACGGTACGCCAATTCGTGCTCGGCGGCGTCACCAGGATGGTGCTGGCGCGTGCCGTGGTGCCGGTACTGATGTCACATTGAGTTACGCTCGGAGACAATCATGGAATTTCAAACGATCCTGGTCGAACTGGACGACGATGCTGCTTGCGCTGATCGGATCCGGGTGGCCGGGGATCTGGCGCGGCGTTATTCGTCGCACGTGCTGGGCCTGACCGCGACCGGTTTTCGCCTGGAGCCGTTCCGCTCGGTCGGCGAAGAGGCCCGCCGCTATGCCGAGGCTGCGCAGCAGACTCTGCGCCGACACGCGCAACTCGCGTCGGAACAGTTCACCCGTGTGCTGACGGAGGCGGCGCCAGGCGTCCCCCACTCGCACCGCTTGGTTGAGGAAGAAGCCGGCTGGGCGCTGGCGACCACGGGACGGGTGGCGGACATCGTCGTCGTGCGCCAGCCCCTGTGGCCGCCTTCGACGCCGCCATTGGCCTCCGAACCGGTCGAGTATGCGCTGCTGAATGCCGGGCGGCCGTTGCTCGTCGTGCCGGAAGGGGTGCGATCGTGCCCGGCCATCCACGTGATGATTGCCTGGGATGGCGGGCGAGAGGCCGCGCGGGCGGTCGCCGACGCCATGCCGTTCCTCAGGCGCGCCGACCGTGTGACGGCGGTCGCGATGACGACGCCGGAGCGGCAGGAGGAAGGCGCCCCGCTGGAGGACTTGCTGGCCTACCTGCGCCGCCACGGCGTGGACGCAAGCGGCATCAACGAACCAGATACGCCGCAGCCGGGTCCCGCCTTGCTGGCGGTGGCGACGGCGCTGGGCGCGGATCTGATCGTCGCCGGCGGCTATGGCCATTCGCGCATGCGCGAACTGATGATGGGCGGGGCGACTCGCAGTCTGATCCGGGCCTCCCGTGTGCTGGTGCTGCTGTCGCATTGAGCGGCGGGCGGCGCGACGGCCGGCACGCCGCCCCATCGTCAGTCCAGATCCAGCCGCAGGTGCCAACCGTTTGCCGCGGGAGCGGCACGCGCGACGGTGAAACCGCACGCGGTGGCCAGGGCCAGCATGGCGGCGTTGTCGGGCAATGTCATGCCGACCAGGCGGGCAAGCCCCCGCGTCCGGGCATAGGCGATGGCCATTTTCAGCAGCAAGGTGCCCAGCCCACGATGCTGCAGGTCCGAGCGCACGGCGATGGCAAATTCCGCGCTCAAACCATCCGGATCGGCCGCTAATCTAGCTTCGCCAATGATCTGTCCTGCGTCGACAGCCGGCTTGCCCGCGCTGTTGCCGCGCCCGTGGGCAGCATCGGGCGACAGTACCGCGACGAATGTCATGTCGCGCGCATAGTCCAATTGGGTCCAGCGCAGGAAGTGAGTGGGATCGGCAGGGCGATGGATGGCGCAGAAGAATCGCCGATGCGCATCGATCTCGCTCAGCGCATCGACGAAGGCGGCATAGCGCACGGCGTCGTCGGGTCGAATCGGGCGCAGCAACAACGTGTGACCGTTCCAGTCGATCGTCTGCACCAGTTCGGTGGGGTAGGGCAGGATGGATAGCCGATCGGTCGGTCGCCCGCTGGCAGGGCGTATGCCGACGCGGGCATCCAGCGCCAGCACGCCGCTCTCGTCGGCGATCAGAGGATTGATATCGAGTTCCGTCACCTCTGGCAGCTCGCACGCCATGCGCGCGATACGGATCAGCACGCGCAAGATGCCGCGGCGATCCGCGGCGGGCACCGCGGCGTAGGCGCCCAGCACGCGCGCTACTCTGGTGCTGTCAACCATCTGGCTGGCCAGCGCCTCGTTCAGAGGCGGCAGACCGATCGAGCGGTCGCCGATGCGCTCCACCGCGGTGCCGCCCTGGCCGAACAGCACCACGGGGCCGAAAACCGGATCGGTGGCAATGCCGACGATCAATTCTCGTGCACCCGGGCGGCCGGCCATACGCTGGACCGTGAATCCGTCGAGGCGCGCGCCGGGATGGATGGCACCGATGCGCTCGAGCATCCGTGTCGCATCGGCGCGCACTTCCTGCGACGACGCCAGATCCAGTGCCACGCCGCCGACCGAGGATTTGTGAGTGAGGTCTGGGGAGCGTATCTTCAGCGCGACCGGGAAGCCGATGCGCGACGCCACCTCGGCGGCGTCGACGGGGTCGCGCGCGATCTCGGTTTCGACCACCGGTATGCCATAGGCCTTCAGCAGGCGCTTGGATCGCGCCTCGTCCAGCATCGTGGTCCCTTCGCGCAAGGCGGCCTCGATCACGGCCCGCGCGGCGTTGCTGTCGACGCATTCCGTGTCGTCCGCCTCGGCGGCGCTCGGCACATGCAGCAGCATGCGTTGATTGCGCTGGAACTCGACCAGCTGCAGAAAGCCGCGAATCGCCTGCTCCGGCATGGCGTAAGCCGGGATGCCGGCTCGCTGGCAGAGCAGCCGCGCGTCGCGCGCATCGTCGCCACCGAGCCAGCACGCTAGCAAGGGGTGCGTCGCGCCGGCCGCGCCGTCGATGATGGTTTGCGCCACGGCCCGCGTGGGCACCAGTGCGGTCGGTGCATGGATCGTGAGCACGGCGTCGACGTCGCTGGCATGCGAGACCACGGCCAGTGCATTCGCATACCGGCCAGCGTCGGCGTCGCCAACGATGTCGACGGGGTTGCCGCGTGACCATCCCGCCGGCAGGCAACGGTCCAGCGCCGCAATGGTGTCGACACCGAGAGTCGCCAGGGTGCCACCGCTCAGCACCAGGGCATCGGTCGCCAGCACGCCTGCGCCACCACCGTTGGTGATGATACAGAGCCGCTCGCCCGCCAGCGGACGCCCCCGAGCCAGCGTCTCGACGGCGTCGAACAGCTGCTCGGTGGAGGTGACGCGCAGCAAGCCTGCGCGCCGGATGACGGCATCCCACACATCGTCTGCGCCAGCCAACGCGCCGGTATGCGAGGCGGCGGCACGCGCCCCGTCGGGCACGCGCCCTGCCTTGACGATCACCACCGGCTTGCTTCTTGCTGCGGCGCGGGCCGCGCTGAGAAACTTGCGGCCGTCCCGAACGGCCTCCACATAGAGAAGGATGGCGCGCGTGGAGGCATCCGTCGCCAAATAGTCCAGCACGTCGGCGACGTCGATATCCGCGCTGTCGCCGAGCGAGACAAAGTGCGAAAAGCCAATGTCGCGCGAGCGGGACCAATCCAGCACCGCGGTGGCAAGCGCGCCGGATTGGGTGGCAAAGGCAAGCGGCCCACTCTTGAGCGGGCCCGTGGCGAAGCTGGCGTGCAGGCCGATCCGCGGCACCATCAGGCCGACGCAATTCGGCCCCAGCACGCGGAGCAGGTAAGGCCGGCTGGCGTCGAGGATGGCTTGCCGCCATGCAGCCCGCTGGCCGCCCTCCGCGGGTGGGCCCGCCGTTACCACCACCACCGCGCGTGTGCCCTTCCGGCCTAATTCCTCGACCAGCTTCGGTACGGACTCTGCCGGCGTGCAAATGACGCCCAGTTCCGGCGCCTGTGGCAGCGCAGCGACGTTGCGGTAGCAGGGCCGTCCTGCCAGTGTGTCGTACTTGGGATTGACCGGATACACGGGCCCGGCGAATCCACTCTCCATCAGGTTGGCGAGGATCGCGGCGCCGATGCTGCCGGGCCGGCGCGATGCCCCGATCACGGCGATCGACTCGGGCCGGAACAGATGCTCCAGATTGCGCGTGCTCATTGCCGCGGGCGCCGGGGCAGGTGGGCAGAGTCGGGCCGCATCTTCTCAATCCTCCTTCTCGCTGCGGATCAGAAGGACCGGCTTGTTGGACTGCCGAATCACGCCTTCCGCGACGCTGCCCATCACCAGTCGACGCACGCCGCGCCGCCCATGGGTGCCCAACACGATCAGGTCGGCGTTCCTCGCATCGGCTTCAGCGACGATGGTATCCGCGATCTTGCCGGGCGACACCGGCCGCTCGATCAGCTTCAGCTGGTGTTCGATGCCGGCTTGCGACAGACGTTGCCCGGCCTCGTTCAGCGCATGTTGCCCGTTGGCGAGGATTGCCTTCATCAGCATGTCGGGGTTGTAGTAGCCCGCATCGAAGTAGACGTCGACATTCTCGGCAATGAACAGGGCCTCGACTTCGGCTCCGCACGCTTTTGCCAGCGTGATGGCCTGGGTCAGGGCGAGGTCGGACGAACTGCTGCCGTCCACCGCCAGGACGATCTTCCTGTACATGATTGCACTCCTCCGTAGTTGGGCTGGCGCCCGGGATCCCGATGTATCGAGCTTAGCCATTTGATCGCGAACGCCGTTGACCTTAATCAACTTTGCGTCGATCAAGGTCCGATCCTGAGGACCGCCGCGCCGGCAAGGCGGCCAGCGCGCAGGTCCGACAGCGCCCGATTGGCATCGGTCAGCGCATACGGCGTGACCTGCATGTGCAGGGACACTTCGTCGGCAATGCGCATCATCGCGTGCCCGTCCGCGCGGGTCAGATTCGCCACCGAAACCAGGCGACGCTCCTGCCAGAGCAGGCTGTAGGGAAAACCAGGGATGTCCGACATATGGATCCCACCGCAGACGACCGTTCCCCCTTTGCGTACGGCGGCGAGCGCGAACGGCACCAGCGCCCCGACCGGAGCGAAGATCAGCGCGGCATCGAGCGCCACCGGCGCCACCTCATTGCTGCCGCCAGTCCACAAGGCGCCGCTTGCCTGTGCCAGCGCCTGGGCAGCGGTGTCGCCCGGACGCGTGAAGGCATAGATCTCCGCGCCTCGCGCGAGCGCAATCTGGGCCACCAGATGCGCGGCTGCGCCGAAGCCATAGATGCCGATTCTGCGCGCAGGGCCAGCCATATTGAGGGTGCGTAGCCCGATCAGGCCCGCGCACAAAAGCGGGGCGGCCTGCAGATCGTCGTAAGCCTGCGGAATCGGAAAGCAGTACGCGGCATCGGCGACGGCGTAGTGGGCGTAGCCGCCATCGCGGAGATAGCCCGTGAACTGCGGGGCGTCGCACAGATTCTCCTGGTTGTTGAGGCAGTAGTCGCAGTGCATGCAGGTGCGCCCGAGCCAAGGAACGCCGATCCTGTCTCCGGGTCGGAGACTGGTCACACCTGGGCCACAGATGTCTACGCGGCCGACGATCTCATGGCCAGGAATCAAAGCGGGCTTCGGCAGCGGCAGCTCGCCATCGACGATATGCAGATCGGTCCGGCAGACGCCGCAGGCCGATATCGCGACCCGGACCTCGCCAGGACCTGGTTCGGGAATGGGTACTTCGCGCAACTCGAGCTCGGGCGAATGGCCATCGAAGACCATGGCATGCATAGTGGTGCGAGTCGCGGTGTTCATGGCTGGTGGACTATGGATCTTGGCCATTGGGACCCGGCGCATAAGCGAGCGCAGAGGGGACGAATTGTTGCATCGCCATGGCTCCAAGTGGGATTGCTTCGCGTCGGCGTCGGCGTCCGCTTTTGGCAAGGCATCGCGGTGCCGGTACCCGCACTGTCGACTGTACGTGGCGCGGCAGAAATTTCCTTGACGTCCATCAATGAAACGATCGACGTGCCATTGCAGCAAATGCGAGAAGACGCCGTGACGCCTTGATGTGCATCAATACGGACGAGGATCCTTTCCATACAGTGAAGGCATGTAACGTCAGGAGAATCGCCATGCCTTACAGCAACATCATGGTCCACCTGGACGCCGGCCGGCGTGCGATGCATCGACTGGAGCTGGCCGCAGGCCTTGCCAGGGATCACGGTGCCAGGCTGATCGGTCTGTATGCAGGCTTCATGCCGGATCCGGCCTGGTTCTATTTGATGGAGGGCGCCGGAATCGTGCTGGAAGCCGACCGCAGGCGCAGGCAGGAAATCAGAGAGGTGGTGCGGCGCCAGTTCGAGGCGTGCATGCACGCTTTTGGACTGGAGCGTGCGCAATGGCGGGTCGTGGAAGGGGTGCTGCCGTCTGCAGTAGTGCGCGAAACGCGCGAGGCCGACTTGATTGTCGCAGGTCAGTACGATTCGGAGGACCCGGGCAGCTATGTGGCACCGCAGTTCGTCGAGTCCCTCGTGCTGGAGTCTGGGCGCCCCGTGCTTGTCGTTCCTTACGCGGGGACGTTCGAGACGGTCGGGCGCAGAGCGGTGCTGGCATGGAACGGCAGCGGGCAATCGGCCCGTGCCCTGCACGACGCCGTGCCATTGCTGGCCGGGGGTGCCGTGACGGTGATCAGTGTCGAGGAAGAACTCAGACCACCGCACGTGGACGCCAGCCCGGTCGAACAGGCCCTGACAGCGCTGGGCGACCATGGCATTCAGGCGCGCGCCGAGTCTGCCCTTTGTGACGACGATATGGCGGTGGCGGAATTCCTGCTGTCGCGAACGGCGGACTGCGGAGCCGACATGATCGTGATGGGCGCATATGGGCGCGGCAGACTGCGCGAGATGGTGCTCGGTGGCGTCACGCGGACCATGCTCGCGGCGATGACCGTACCGGTGCTGATGTCCCACTGACCGGCAATGAGCATCTGCACGCAGATCGATTTCGACCCGCTTCTCAGAGGGGCGGGCACAGAGGATTCAGGACATGCGTTTGCAATTCTTGGGAGCGACGGATACGGTCACCGGGTCGCGATTCGTACTCGATACAGGACGGTCGCGCGTGATGGTCGATTGCGGATTGTTTCAAGGCTACAAGGCGCTGCGTCTGCGTAACTGGGACCGGTTGCCGGTGGAGCCGTCGAGCCTCGACGCCGTTGTACTGACGCACGCGCATCTGGACCACAGCGGCTACGTGCCACTACTGGTCAAGAACGGCTTTCGGGGGCGCGTCTACTGCACCGCTGGGACGGCGCAATTGTGCGGCATCCTGTGGCCGGACAGTGCACATCTGGCCGAGGAGGACGCCGCTTATGCAAATCGCAAGCACTTCTCGCGGCACCAACCGGCGTTGCCGTTGTATCAGACAGCCGATGTCGCGCGGGCGCTTCGCCGGCTCGAATTGGTCTCCTTTCATCAACGGCGACGCGTGACCGATGACATCGATGTCGAGTTTTCACGCGCCGGCCATATCATCGGCTCGGCTGTCGTCACGCTCCATGTCAACGGTCGTCAAATCGTGTTCTCGGGGGACCTTGGCAGACAGCAGGATCTGGTGATGCGACCGCCTGAACCGATCGAACACGCCGATGTCCTCCTCGTCGAATCGACGTACGGGAACAGGGCACATCCCTCGGACGATCCTCGCGACACATTCGGAGCGGCTGTCACGCGGACGGTCGAACGTGGCGGCACGGTTATAGTCCCCGCGTTCGCGGTCGGACGCACGCAGACGATATTGTATTGCCTGAAGTGGCTGCGTGATCAGGGCCGATTGCCATTCGTGCCGGTGTACCTGAATAGCCCGCTGGCCATCAATGCGACCAAGATATTCGCATTGCATCCCGAGGATCTCCGGCTGGACAGAGATCAGATCGCTTCCGCCTGCGAGCTGCCGATCCTCGTAAAGAGCACCGATGAGTCGATCGCGCTGAACAAGAGTCGGGCGCCGAAGATCATCATCGCGGGCAGCGGCATGGCGACCGGCGGGCGCGTGGTGCACCATATCGAGCACTTCGGAGGCGACGCGCGCAATTCGATCCTGTTGTGTGGCTTTCAAGCTGCCGGCACAAGAGGCGCTGCTTTGGCCGAAGGCGCACGCTCGCTGCGGATTCACGGCCGCGACGTGGCAATTGAAGCCGAAGTCATCGAGATCGAGAATCTGTCCGCGCACGCCGACGCAGAAGAGTTGCTGGGATGGCTGGGAACATTCGCCGCGCCACCGCGAAACACGTTTATTGTCCATGGCGAACCGCCGGCTGCAGATGCCTTGCGTCAGCAAATCGAGCGGCGGTTGCGATGGCACGTGACGATGCCGGAGTATCGGGAATCGTATGACCTGGGATAGCACGCATCGCGCAGCGAAGCGCGGCCATCATTGAAGGAGAGCAGCCATGGAAGAAGTCCTGATTGTCTACTACTCCCGTACTGGCACTACCCGCCAGGCGGCCCAACAGCTCGCTGCAATGACCGGGTGGCCACTTGCCGAGGTGGTCGACGAGTCGGGCCGTGCCGGCTGGGTCGGCGACCTGAGGTGCATGCTTGATGTCCTGCTGCGGCGGCGTCCGGCCTACGGCTATCGGGGGCCGGGCTTTGCCGGCACTGAACATCTCGTCGTCATGGCTCCGGTTTGGCTTGGCCGGCTTGCTGCGCCGATGCGAGCCTTCCTGTGCGACCGTGGGACGCTGGCCAATGGCGTATCGGCTGTTATCGTGATGGCCTCGCGCGGCGGCCTGAGTGCCGGCGAGGAGATTGGGCGCATAGTCGGACGCGCTCCGCGTCCCATGTTGACCTTACGGCAGCGCGACGTGCAGAGCGGAGCGGCAGCCGGGGCGCTGGAAGGCTTCGTGGCCGACTGGAACACCGAGCAGCGAGGTCAGGGCGCGCCTAACCGGCCAGCATGGCTTTCGCCGCGCGAAGCATGATCGACCGAAGTAGCGACGTGCCGCCGTAGTGCCGCACAAAATTCTACAGGCAATCTACAGGCGATCAAGGCGGTCCTTGTCAGTCAGTGTCACCTGCTTTCCCTTGACGGAGATCAGGCGGTCTTGCTGCAAGCGCGAGAATGTCCGGCTCACCGTTTCGAGCGTCATGCCAAGATAGCTGCCGATCTCCGCCCGCGTCATGCGCAGCCGCAGGTCGGTACCGGAGTACCCATGGGATTGCATACGCGAAGCAAAGTTGAGCAGGAACGAGGCTAGCCGCTGCTCCGCGCTCATGTCCGCCAGCATTACCATCATGCCGGATTCCCGCACGATTTCCGCGCTGAAGAGCCGATGAACATATTGTTGCAGGGACCTGACTTCCCGACACAATGCCTCCAGGGCATGGAAAGGAATGACGCACACCGTGCTGTCTTCCAGCGCGACGGCGTCGGACGGATGATGGTTGGTACAGATTCCGTCCAGGCCAATGGTCTCTCCCGCATGATGAAACCCCGTGACGTGATCACGGCCGTTCCATTGCATCACGACTGTCTTGAAAGATCCGGACCGGACGGCATAGACGTTCTGGAAGGCGTCTCCGGCCCGAAAGAGGTATTCGCCCCGGCGGACGCTTCGCCAGGTCTGCACGACGGTGGTCAACCTCGGTAGCGAATGATCGTCGACGCATGAGGCGACACAAGCGTGGTGCCTTTGAGGACAGTGCGTGCACTGGGCCATCGCGCGTTCGCCGGCCAGTGCGGTAGCCATCGACCCTGAAGGGCGGTCATCACGTATGGGCAATTCCGGATGCCGAGGGATGTCGGTCGTCGATTCCCTCGTTGCTATCGCTTTGAACACGTGAATCTCCTTGGTTGGATAGCCTCAATCTCGATCTACTTGCTTCGGTGTCGCAGCGGACGCTACGCAATGGGCGGTGTCGCTATCAAAGGTGTTTGACGCACCTCGTCATCCGAGCGGCTCGCTTTTCCCAGCTGTTGCAGGCAATTCATCAACTCCGCGAACTGCAGCGTCATGTCCAAGCAGTAATCTGCGCCGGCCTCCAAGTACCGTTGCCGGCTCTGCCATGCACAGCCATGCGCCAGTAACAGTACGATGGCCGTCCGTGCTGCTTCACGGAGGCTCTGCAGCCGATGCAATGCATCGCGGTGGCCCGCGCCAATGTCCAGGACAACGATGTCCGGCCGCACCGCTTCGACGGCCGCAATCGTCCGGGACGAATAGCGGCCGACGCCGATGCAAGCGACGTTGGGGATACGCCGGAACAACCTAAGCAGGCGTGCTGCGACCCATTGGCCTTCATGGACCAGGTAGATGGTCAGCGGACGTGGAAACGGGGCCGTGTTCATGAGCTTCAGTATGGAAGGCCCCTTAAGCGGTAGAAAGCAGGGTTCGCTGAGATTGACGTCAGCACGACGTCCGGACTTGTCAGGGAATGCTGACAGGGGACTTCCGCCATTCCGGTGGACGAGGGCCTCTCTGGGCTTGCGTTTGTGCCCAGTTCGGCGCGATTGGACTAAGATTCACGAAGCGACGCCTTCAGGCGGTGTGGCCGGCAGAAGACGGCAGTGGTCAGCCGGTTGCCACGATCGGGAGCCCGGCTAGACGAAAACAGATGGGGTAGATATGCGCGGCAAACAGTCTTCCGGTGCTTCCCCTCGACCCAGTCAGCATTCGATCGCACGCCATGCAGACCGCTCGGAATGGGTAGGGGGGCTGGCAGTCGCCCTGACCGTTGCGGCGGCGTTCTCGCTTGTGCTTGCCGCCAACGGATCGCGAACTATCATGCCGCTTGTTCCCGTCTTCGGTTTACTTGCAGGCGCGGTATTGGCGGTTTACTGGGTGCGACTTCGCCGCATGCGGGACGTTTCCACCGCGAATCTGGCGCGCATCCGGGAGAGCGAAGAGCGGCTCGCCGGCATCATTCGATCGTCGATGGAAGCCATTATTACCGTCGACAGTGATCAGCGTATTGTCCTGTTCAACCCGATGGCCGAATCGCTGTTTCGTTGCAACGCGGGCAATGCCATCGGCCGTCCCCTTGGCGATTTCATTCCGCCGCGGTACCGCGAGGCACATGAGGAACACGTCCGTCGTTTCGGTATCACTGGCGTTTCCGAACGACAGATGGGGCGACAACGTGCCCTCTATGCGCTGCGCAGCGATGGCACCGAATTTCCGATCGAAGCCTCGATCTCGCAGACGGTCGACCGGGCCGGCAAGTTGTACACGGTGATGCTGCGCGATATCACCGAGCGTGTCAGAGCCGAACAGGCTTTGCGTCAGTCTCGGGAGGAATTGCAGCAGCTGTCCGACAGTGTGCTGACCGCGCGTGAAGAGGAGAAGCGGCGCATTGCACGCGAGCTGCACGATGACCTCGGCCAGAGATTGAGCGCATTGAAGATGGACCTGGCTATGCTGGGCGCCGATCTGGAGGAGGGCGGCGCCCCGCAGGCGGCATTGAGGCAGGTCGGCGCCATGCATCAAGTCATCGACGAGACGGTGGCTTCGGTACGGCGGATCGCCTCAGACTTGCGCCCAGCGCTGCTCGACGAGCTCGGTCCGGCCGCGGCGCTGAATTGGCTGGGCAAGAACACGGCCGAACGCTACGGCATTTCGGTCAGCGTGACCGCCAGTGAGGATATCGATCTTGCCGAGCAGGCTGCGGTCGCCGTCTTTCGCATTGTCCAGGAGGCACTGAACAACGTGGTACGGCATTCGCGCGCATCGGATGTGGAGATCCGCTTTGAACTCGTCGACGGGCAATACGAGCTGGTGGTGCAGGACAACGGTATCGGCTGGGACGGCCGCACGGCGCCATCTACCGAAGGAAGATCGATGGGGCTCGTAGGGGTGCGCGAGCGCGCGCGCCTGCTAGGCGGCGCTGCAACAATGGAGTATCGACCGGGCGGCGGCTTCCGACTGGCTGTTCGTTTCCCGCAGTCGGACGTGATCCCGAGCGGGGGGAAACAATGATCAAGGTCTTCATCGCGGACGACCATGCCGTCGTACGAGACGGCGTCCGGCACATTCTTGAACGGGCCGGTGGTTTCGAGGTCGTGGCGGAAGCCGAAGATGGGACGCAGGTGTGCAGCCAGCTGCGGCAACACCGCAGCGATGTGATCGTGCTCGATCTGTCCATGCCAGGGCGCAGTGGGCTGGAGCTGATTAAGCAGATTCGGACGGAGTTTCCTGGGCTGCGGATACTGGTGCTGACGATGCATGCCGAGGAAGAGTACGTGCGCAGGGCTTTCCGAGCCGGCGCGTCCGGCTATCTCACCAAGGAAAGCGCCGCCACGGAATTGGTCGCCGCAACCGGCAAGGTCGCATCCGGTGGCACCTACGTCAGCCAGGCGATCGGGGAAAAGCTTGCCACCGGGCTTCAGGGCGGGACGGAGCAATTGCCCCATCTCTCTCTATCGGATCGCGAGATGGAGGTGTTCCGAAGACTGGTTCTGGGAGAAACGGTCTCGGCGATCGCCGCCGGCCTGTGTGTCAGTGCGAAGACGATCAGCACGTACAAGATGCGTCTGATGGAGAAGCTCGGCTTGCCAAACGAGGCGGCGTTGGTTCGGTATGCAATTCGACATGGCTTGTTTGGCGACGATGCCACGCTGTGAAGCCTGTGCGGCAACGAGGGCCCGTTACCCGGCGGTTACCGAGACGACGGCGCTTGGCGTGGGATAGTAGTCTCAAGCCAGTCGGTGCAGAGTGAGACAGCTTGGGACAGTTCAGCCGGCTGGTCAAAGGTTCCCCCCAGTGTTCGCACCAGCGACGACCGGCTGCACTGACAGTCAGCCGACCCGTCGCCACGGTTTGGCGCGGTGGTGTCCGAGCTGTTGCCTCCGACAATAGCCAACGCAGGAATAGGGCAGGCATCCTGATTCGCGCTCCTGGCCAGGTCTCGCGGACCGCGCAGGGTCACCAAGGCGCAGAACGTAGCATGACCGGCCACCGCCATCGTCGCCTCTGACGCCAGCTCGCCTGCTGCTACACATACCAGAGGTATCGGACCGCACGGCGCCTCGGATTCAAGCCATTCCGCGACGCGGGCGACGCGGTGCACGAGATCCGTATGTCTGTGGAAAGTGTCGGCCGAGTGCCGGTGACGGTGAGGGGCAATGTCGATCAAGGCAGTTGCGTACCCCAGCTTCCACAGCTTGCGGCAGAAGTAGTTCGCCGATGCGATGCGCGATGAGGCTTTGCCTGCGTACAGCATCACGACGAGCGCTCTCGGCAGGGAAGGGCGATCAATGACGATTCGCAAACGCTCCCCTGCCGCCTGGAGCGTTTCCACTCGGCACATATCCTCCTGGTCGTACACGCGACGGTTCGATGGTCCAGTGCTGCCACGGGTTCGATGTCGCTGCGGTACAAGCGTTGTCTGCATGGATGTCTCCTTGGGGTCGTGTGGCTGCCACGGACACAGGTGGCCTGCTCCGGCAGCATTGGCGCTGCAAGGTCCGGTCAGACAATAGCGGCAAGAGAAGCCAGGGAGCTTGATGCAAATCAATAGCTGGACGGTGCGCGCTCATATGCTTGTCTCACGCGCATTTACAAGTGGCGAAGGGGCATGATCATGTACAAACGAATTCTGGTAGCGGTGGATGGCAGCGAATTGTCCCGATTGGCAGTAATGCAGGCAGCCCGTCTTGCGCAGAGCTGCGGCGCGATAGTCCAGGCCTTGTATGTTGTCGACAGTACCGATATCTACTACGGCATAGGCCCATACGATCCGGGCGGCGTCACCGAGGCGTTGCTGACTTACGGGGAAGCGGTTCTGCAGGACGCCGCGGCGTCGCTGGCGGGGGCCGGTGTAGAGCATTGTACGAAGCTGCGAAAAACCTCGGTGGCGCCCGGAAGGGTGGCGGCGACGATCGAGCTCGAGGCGCAAGAGTGGAATGCGGACCTGATTGTCATGGGCACGCATGGTCGAAGGGGGATGCAGCGATTGCTGATGGGCAGCGTGGCGCAGGGTGTGGTCCATCGCTCGACGCGTCCGGTCCTGCTGGTTCGCCATCCGGCTCAGCGTGCTGACAAATCGGAGCCGGCCACGGTATCAACTTCGAACGACGCACACTAGGGGCGTACGCCGGAATGGCTCTGATGGCCGAGAGGAATGAGAGGGCCCGACCGGGTCTTCACCGGATGCGGTCGGGTTATGCCCTTGGAGCGGAGGCATCCGCGCCGCCAGCCCCAGCTGTCCCTCGCTTCCCGGCAATCGGCTGAATAATTGAGCCGCTGCTCACGAGCCCCGCTGTGTCGGAGCCGGATCCAGTTTCCGCTGTACTGTCCTAAGGAATAGCCCCATGACGATCGACTGGAGTGCCTTCACTCCATTGGCTTCGCTGGCGGGCGGCATAATCATCGGCATCGCCGCCGCCATGTTCGTTCTGCTAAATGGCCGGATCGCCGGCATCAGCGGCGTGCTTGGCGGACTGCTCACGCCGGTGCGCGGCGATGTCGCCTGGCGCGTGGCATTCATTGCCGGACTCATGGGCGCTCCACTCATGTACGGAGTATTCGCGCAGCTGCCGATGCCGCGAATCGACGCCGGCTTCGGCACACTGACCGTGGCAGGACTGCTCGTGGGGGTAGGCGCGCGTTACGGGGCGGGATGCACGAGCGGGCACGGCGTGTGCGGCATCTCGCGCCTCTCGGCGCGCTCGCTGGTGGCCACTCTCACCTTCATGGCGTCCGGATTCGTTACCGTCTTCGTCGCCCGCCATCTGCTTGACGCTTGAGAGGAAACGATGCCTGGGTTCTTTGCACTTCTGGCTGGCGTTGTTTTCGGCATCGGCCTGATTCTTTCGGGTATGGCGAATCCAGCCAAGGTCTTGGCATTCCTGGACCTGGCCGGTAACTGGGACCCATCGCTTGCTTTTGTCATGGCCGGTGCCATCCTGGTCGGCGTTGTCGCCTTCGCCGTGGCTCGCCGGCGCAGCGCCTCGCTGCTCGGACTGCCAATGCGAATGCCGACGGCCACCGTCGTCGACCGACGTCTCGTGGGAGGCAGCCTGCTGTTTGGCATCGGCTGGGGCCTCGCAGGTTTCTGCCCGGGACCGGCCCTGGTCACCTTGGGCATGCGCGACTACAAGACGGTGGTATTCGTGGTAGCCATGCTCGTCGGAATGGGGCTATTCGAGCTTTTGGAGCGGGGAAGGAGGCGTAGCTGAATTCGTGCCGGCGAAGGAGAGCCAGGGTGTCCAACATACGGTGGAACTGGATGGTTCTGGAGGAGCGACCGCTACACTGCGCAAGAAACATCCTCCTAGGCTATGCGATTTGCGGCACGGGTCTGCGTCGACGACTTCGGCTTACAACGGACCAGGCGGAAAGGACTGCACCCGGCTCACTCGAACCGCGCATACCTTGAGCTCGGGAATCTTGGCGACGGGATCCAGCGCCGCCTGCGTGAGATGGTTGACGTTGGCCTCGTCCGGAAAATGGAAATTGCCGAAGACCACTCCCGGTGGCACCCGATCTGTCACATGTGCAACGGCCCACACCTCGCCGCGGCGCGAAGTCAGACGCAGCGCATCGTGGTCCGCTATGTCGAGCCGGGCGGCGTCCCCGGGACTAATCTCGACCAGCGGCTGCGAGCACAGCGCCAGCAGGCCCGGCACGCGGCGTGTCATCTCGCCCGCGTGCCAGTGTGGCAGGACGCGGCCGGTGGTAAGCAAAAGAGGGTATTCGTGGTCCGGCAGTTCATGGGGTGGCACGTGGTCGGCAACGTGGAACTTCCCCTTGCCGCGGCTGAAGTGCTCTACATGCAGGATGGGCGTCCCCGGGTGGTTTGCGTCCAGCACGGGCCAGTGCAGCGATTCACCCCGTGACAGCCGCTCCGGCGTAATCCCGGCGTAGGAGGGACACAGCCGACCAATCTCGATCAGGATGTCATCGGGACTGGCATAGTCCCAGCCAGCGTGCGGTCCCGTGGCGGACCGTCCCTGCAGTGCAAGCGTCCGCCGGGCCAACTCGCACACGATGTCCCAGTCGGGCCTCGCATGGCCCGGCGCATTTACGGCTTTCCGCACCGGCTGTACCCGCCGCTCGGTGTTAGTGAACGTCCCGCATTTCTCAGCCCATGCGGCGCCGGGCAGCAGCACGTCGGCGAAGTCGGCTGTGTTCGACGCGAACAATTCCTGGAGCACTACGAACTCGGCAGAATCCAGATGGGCTTTGACCTGGTTAAGGTCGGGATCGGTCGCAGCCGGATTCTCGCCAACGATGTACAGCACGCGCAGAGCGCGCTGGCCGGCTGCACCGATCATTTCCGTCACGGTGAGCCCCGGCACCTCTGCGAACACTGAGCGCTGGGCGGGTGTTGTTGCCCAAGCGCTGGCGAATAGTTCCCGCGCAGCGGCATCCGCGACACTCTGATATCCGGGGAATACGTTGGGCAGCGCCCTCATGTCGCACGCGCCTTGCACATTGTTCTGACCGCGTAGTGGATTGACTCCACCGCCGGGTACGCCGAGGTTTCCCAACAGCATTTGCAGGTTCGCCAGCGCTAGCACGTTGAGGACGCCACTGGTATGTTGGGTGATGCCCATGGCCCAGATGACCGCCATGGGCTTGGCATGGGCCAGCAAGGATGCTGCGCGGAACAGCTGGGCTTCGCTTACACCGGTGATCTGTGCCACGCGCGCGGGGGTATAGGCGACCAGGCTGGTGCACCACGCCTCGAAACCTTCCGTGCGTTGCCCAATGAACGTTCGGTCATGCCAGCCTTCGGTCAGCATGATATGCATCAGCCCATTGAGCAGCGCCACGTTCGTGCCGGGACGATGGCGCAGGTGCACGGCCGCGAACTCCGTCAGGTCAATGGCCCGGGGGGCGGCGACCACGAGCGGAATGCCACGCCGGCGTACGGCTTGACGCAGCATGGTACCGAACACGGGGTGCTGCTCGGTCGGGTTCGAGCCGATCACGAAGACCGCGGCCGCGTCTTCAGCAACATCCTTCAGGGTATTGCTCATGGCGCCGGAACCGTACGCCATGGACAACCCCGCGACCGTGGATGCGTGGCACAGGCGCGCGCAATGGTCGACGTTGTGGGTGCCCAGCACTTGGCGCGCGAGCTTCTGCAGAAGGTAGTTTTCTTCGTTGGTGCACTTGGCCGAGGCCAGGACGCCCAGGCCTTCCGCACCAGCCTCCATGCGGGCGGTGGCGAAGCGCCGTGCGACGATGTCGAGCGCGGTGTCCCAGTCGACGGTAGTCCACTGCCCACGCGGCGCGTTCGGAGGCCGAATGCCGCCGTCCAACAGATAACGTCTCACTTGCGGCTCCCGCAACCGCCCGCCATGGTGTACGAAGTCATGGCCATAGCGGCCCTTTACACACAGGTGAATACCGTTGACTGGTGCCCGCACATTCGAACTCACGCGTACGATCTTCTCTTCCCGTACATGGAGGTCCATGCCACAGCCCACGCCGCAATAGGGGCAGATCGTTGCGACCTTTCGATCGGAGCTTTGTTGTTGCAGCGCATTTCTGTCGGCCAGCGCTCCGGAGGGACAGACCGCCGCGCAAGCGCCGCATGACTCGCAGCGGGCTTCCAACATGGTGGTGTCGAGCCCAGCCACGATGTGGGCGGCTTCCCCCCGTCCGGCCACGCCCCAGACGAAACGCCCCTGTACCTCGGCACAGGCGCGCACGCAGCGAGTGCAGAGGATGCACTTGTTGAGGTCCACGCGGATAAAAGGGTGGGGGTCCGTGTCGGCCGCGAATCTGGCCGGAGTTTGCGGTAACGCCGGGCGACGCGCGCCGTATTGCCGCACCCACCGCATGAACTCGGAGTTTGTCTCGGGCTGTACCTCGTCGTCATAGCGCACGAGCAGCATCTCCAGCACCGCCCGTCGCGCCTGGACTATAGCAGGCGTGGACGTACGCACCGCCATGTTCTCCCGGACGGGCAGCATGCAGGCGGTCGCGAAGGGGGCGTCGCCCACTATCTCGACCACGCAAAGTCGGCAAGAGCCGACGGGCGAGAGATCAGGGTGATGACACAGCGTCGGAATCTCGATGCCGTGAAGGCGAGCAGCTTCGAGCACCGTTTGTCCGCGCGAAGCGGATACCGCTTTGCCATCGATCGTCAGGCTCAGCATCCCGGTTCCTTCCCGAGCGTGGTGGCAACCGCGTTTGCCCTCATTGCGGCCGGCCGCAAGTAGATCGAGTAATAGACCAGTGCCACCAGCACGCTGCCACCCACGAGGTTGCCGGCGATGACCACGGTCAGGTTGCGCGCAACGTCATCCCAGCCCAGCGGCGCTCCAAGCAGCATCGCCATGGGAAAGTAATACATATTGGCGACGGAATGCTCGAAGCCGGCAGCCACGAAGGCGGTAATCGGGAAGACGATGGCCACTGCCTTGTCCACCACGCTGCGTCCCGCCAGTCCCATCCACACCGCCATGCACACCAGCACGTTGCACAGGATGCCCCGGAAAAAGGCCTCGATGGCCGGCAATCCTGCCTTGGTCATCGCAACGGCCACGACTGTGCTACCTACGGCGCCATCGTTCATCGCGGCGTAGCCAGAGAGCCAGACCAGCAGCGCGAGTCCGAGCGCCCCGATAAAGTTGGTTACGCACACGACGAACCAGTTGCGCAGCACGTCGCGCGTGCTGACGCAACCACTAGCCCAAGCCATGGCAAGCAGGTTATTGCCAGTGAATAGCTCGGCGCCGGCCACCGTCACCAGGATCAGCCCGAGCGAGAACGCGAGCCCGCCCAATAGACGGCTGACCGCGAAACCCAGCGAGGCATCGCTGCTGACCAGCGCGAACATCAGCGCTCCGAGCCCGACGAACGCGCCGGCAAGCATGCCGAGCATCGCCAACGTTAGCAGTGGCATTTGCGCCTTGGCAATGCAGAATGCATTGACCCGGTCGGCGACCTGTTGGGGCGTGTAGGCGTCCAGGCCGGAAACAGATTCTGGCGTCACGGCGGCACCTCCTGGAAGGCGACGATTCGGATGGCTCCCATCTGCCTGCTACTGTAGGACGCCGGTCCGACCATCACTTGATCTGGCGCAAGGCACAGTTCCGGGCCGCGCCTACAATCGGGCAAACGTCTCGTTCCGGGCCCGTGTCATTGCCGTCAATGGCCGGATGCCGTCACCGGCCGGATGCCGTCACCGGTCGATCATCAGGAGAGCACCATGCCTCTACGTAACTTTGTTTCTGCCCTTGCCGTACTGACGGCGGCCGGATGTGCCGTGGCCCAAACGCCCAAGGACGCGGAGGATCACTCGGCCCACCATCCAGCCGGCAGCCCCACGGTCGGAGCGGCCCCGGCGCCGGTGGCACCCGTGGTACCGGACGGGTTCGACATGCAGATGAACGCCATGCAGGACATGCACCGTCGCATGCAATCGGCCAGGACGCAGGCCGAGCGCGCGGCCTTGATGGACGAGCATATGAAAATCATGCAGTCCGGCATGGCGATGATGGGACAAATGCGCGGAATGGGTGGCCCCGGCGGTCAAGGAGGCAAGGGAATGCCGCCGTCACAGCCCCCGGCCTCGGGCGCGATGCAGCAGATGCAAGGGATGGCCGGCATGATGGATATGCATCGACAGATGGAGCGGCGCATGGCCATGATGGAGCAGATGATGCAAATGATGGTGGACCGCGAGGCCGCCATGCCCCGCAAGTAGAACGGGAGCAGCCATGAACCTTGCTGAGGGCGCCCGTTGGTCTGTCCTCCACGGTCTAACCGGTGACGCGTGCGGCCATCGACGCGATGGCTCCCGGGCACTGCGCCCCTTGGCAATGCCCTGCGCCACCGTGTCATCGTGCCGGGATGTTTCGTCTTTTCTGTTCGAAGGACCGTGATGGGAAGTACTTCGTCGCCATCAAGAGCGTTGAAGTCGCCTCGGCGATCGGTGCAATCGTCCTTGTCGGCGGCTTGGCGCTGCTCGCCGCCCCAGATCTTGCAAGGCCACGCGCTTCTCATTGTGTTCACCGGCCTCGTGGTACACGGCGATAGCATGACGCTGAAGTCCCGTCTGGAACGCCGCGACGCACCGCCGCTGGGGTGGGAGCGAGTCATGTTCTGGCTCTGCTGGGCTTGTCTTGCAGGCTTGGCCAGATGGCTACTGCTGCGGAGATAGGCCGATGAGTCTGCCTGAACTGCCTGCCGTGGGCGACAAATCGAAGGAGGGCCACGTGCAACGTCCGAGGCCGCTGTCTGCCGAGCATCATCAGGGCCACTCTCAGCGGCCCCACGACCATGGTGTAAATGGCCCCGCGAAGAAGCACGACGATCAACGGCCCACGCCTGTGCCGGTACGGGCAAATGGAGAGCAGTACACCTGTCCGATGCACCCCCAAGTGAGACAGAGCGGTCCGGGGCACTGCCCGTTATGCGGGATGGCCTTGGAGCTGGTCATTCCCACGGGCACGGCTGGCGACGGTGACGAGCTGCGGGACATGACGCGGCGCTTCTGGACCGGACTGGCGCTCACGCTGCCCGTTGCGGGGCTCGAGATGGGGGCTCATCTCTTCGACATCGGTCAAGTGTTGACCGCACGGACGTCCAACTGGATCCAAATGCTTTTCGGAACACCGGTGGTCCTTTGGGCCGGCTGGCCGTTCTTCGAGCGAGCCTGGGCGTCCCTGAAGCGCCGCAACGTGAACATGTTCACACTGATCGCCCTTGGAACAGGCGCGGCCTGGGCATATAGTGTGGCGGGCACGCTGGCCCCGGCACTGTTTCCCACCCCACTGCGGGGACACGAGGGAGCGGTGCCGATCTACTTCGAGGCGGCAGCCGTCATCACGGTGTTGGTGCTGCTGGGCCAGGTGCTCGAGCTTCGGGCGCGCGAGAAGACCTCCGGCGCCATCAAAGCGCTGCTCGCCCTGGCACCCAAGACAGCGGTGCGGGTGGCGGCCGACGGCTCGGACCAGACCGTGCCCATCGAATCCCTTTACGTCGGGGACTTGCTGCGGGTGCGCCCGGGCGAGAGGGTACCGGTAGATGGCCAGCTCACCGAAGGTAACGGCACGGTGGACGAGTCCATGGTGACCGGCGAACCCATGCCGGTGGCCAAGGTGCCAGGCTCCATGGTCACCGCCGGCACGATGAACCAGACCGGCGGGTTCGTGATGCGCGCCGAGAAGGTTGGTGCCGACACGTTGCTCGCTCAGATCGTCTCCATGGTGGCTGACGCGCAGCGCAGCCGCGCGCCCATCCAGCGCATGGCGGACCAGGTATCGGCCTGGTTCGTCCCCGTCGTCATTGGGATAGCGCTGCTCACCTTCGGCGCATGGCTGGTGTGGGGACCCAGCCCAGCGTTGTCCTATGCATTGATCACGGGGGTGGCCGTGCTGATCATTGCGTGCCCCTGCGCGCTGGGTCTGGCTACTCCCATGTCCATCATGGTGGGCGTGGGCCGCGGTGCGCAGCACGGGGTGTTGATCAAGGATGCGGAGGCATTGGAGCGTATGGAGAAGGTCGATACGCTGGTGGTCGACAAGACTGGCACGCTGACGGAGGGACGTCCCAGCGTCGTGCATATCGAACCGGCGGCCGGCTTCACAGCGGAGGAACTGCTTCGCAAGCTCGCCAGCGTAGAACGCGCGAGCGAACACCCGCTCGCCATGGCCATCCTTCAGGCGGCCCAGGAGCAGCAGATTCCGCTGTCGCCGGTCATAGACTTCGACTCGCCCGTCGGCAAAGGCGTCCTCGGGACGGTAGATGGTGTGGCCGTGCTGTGCGGGGCAGCCAAGTTCCTCGCCGAGCACGGAGTCGACGTGGGGCCGCTGCTGCAGGCGGCAGAGGCGCAACGCGCCAGGTCCGCCACCGTCATCTTCGTGTCGATGGATGCCAGACTCACCGGCTTCGTGGCCATCGCCGATCCCATCAAGCCCACCACGCCGGCGGCCCTGCAGGGCCTGCGGGAAACTGGCGTGCGAATCGTGATGCTGACAGGCGATGGCAGCACCACGGCCGAGGCCGTAGGGCGGGAGCTTGCCATCGACGAGGTAGTGGCAGAGGTGTACCCCGAAGAAAAGGCCAACATCGTCCAGCGCCTTCGCAGCGAAGGCCGCGTGGTCGCCATGGCTGGCGACGGCGTCAACGACGCCCCGGCGCTCGCGGCGGCCGATGTCGGTATCGCGATGGGCACGGGCACCGACGTGGCGATGGAGAGTGCGGGGGTGACGTTGCTCAAGGGCGACCTCATGGGCATCGTGCGAGCGCGCATGCTTTCGCACGCCACCATGCGTAACATCCGGCAGAACCTTTTCCTGTCGTTCGCCTACAACGTCGCCGGTATCCCGTTGGCCGCCGGGCTGCTGTATCCGTTCTTCGGGCTACTGCTGTCGCCCGCCGTCGCGGCCGCCGCGATGGCGCTGTCCTCCTTGAGCGTTATCGCGAATGCGCTGAGGCTGCGGACCATTGACGTCGATTGGCCGGATAAGGAATCAGTGTCATTAAGATAAGTATCCTTATCGTAATAGCGATTTCACTGCGCTAAACTGGCATGCATGAAATCGCGCTTGACCCGACCGCTACCTGCACCTGTTGCCAGCTCCCGCCTGAATGCCGGGCTCGCCGACACCTCTCCGGCGTTCCCCGATGCCGCCTCGCTGGCCGCGCTTCGCGCCTGGCATGCCGGCCTGAGCTCCCGGCAAGCCGTGGCACAGTACCTGGGGGAGGAGAGGGCGCATGGCCAATCCTCGCGCGCCGTGCTCGGCCGCATTCGCCGCCGGCTTGCCGCGCTGGCACGCGAACGCGGCCGCGACGACCTGGCCGCATTGTTCGAGATGCCGGCGTCCGAACGCGTGGAGCAGGGCAGGGCGGCCGATCGTGCTATCGAGGTCTTGCGCACGCTGCCCACGCCACAGCCAGCGATCACCGACGACATCGGTCGTTGGCTCCCGGCGCGCGCCGTCGCTGCCTTGCGCGCCCACGGCATCGATACGCTGGCGGCGTTGACCGTGCGCGTGCCCAGGCGCCGCCGCTGGTGGGCGGCCATCCCGCGGCTGGGCGCCACCAGCGCCAGGCAGATCGAGGCGTTCTTCGCCGCGCATCCCGAGCTGACCGAACGGGCGCGCGCGTTGATCGTGCAGGAGCGACGCAGCGTCGTCGTGCCATGGGAGCAGTTGCGCCTGCCTCATGAAGTCGACGGCTCGCAAGGGCGGTTTCGCGCGCCGCGCGAGGGCTGCACCTTGACCGCGGACAACGACTACGAGGCAGTGCAGGCCTGGCTGGCCCTGCACGAGTCGCCCGCCACCCATCGCACCTACCGCAAGGAAGCGGAACGGCTGATCCTGTGGGCCATTGTCGAGCGGCAACGGCCGCTGTCGTCGCTGACCACCGAGGACGCCGTCGCCTATCGCGCCTTCCTGCGTCGACCCACGCCGCGCGAGCGGTGGGTCGGTCCGCCACGGCCGCGCTCGTCGCCGGACTGGCGGCCATTCACGGGCGCACTATCGGCACGCTCGGTCGCTCATGCGTTGTCGATCCTCGGTGCGATGTTCCGCTGGCTGGTCCAGCAGCGGTATGTCCTCGCCAATCCGTTCGCCGGGATCAAGGTCCGCGGCGGGGGCCGCACGGCGGCGCTGGACAATTCGCACGCCTTCACCGAAGGCGAATGGAAGCTGGTGCGCACCATCGCCGACGGGCTCGAGTGGTCCTACGGGTGGGAGGCCGCGGCCGCGCAGCGGCTGCGTTTCGTGTTGGACTTTGGCTATGCCACCGGACTGCGTGCCAGCGAGTTGATCGCGGCAAGGCTTGGCGATATCGAGGCCCACGCGCAGGGGGATGAATGGCTCAAGCTGACAGGGAAGGGCGGGCGCAGCGGCAAGGTGGCCTTGCCGCCGTTGGCCCGGCGGGCGTTGGAGCGCTACCTGTTGGAACGCGAACTGCCGATCAGCCGGAGCCTGTGGCGCCCGGAGATTGCACTGGTGGGTGACCTGACCGGCGAGCCGGATATCGGCATCACCAGTACGCGGCTATGGCATGTGGTGAAGCGGTTCTTCACGCTGGCCGCGGATGTCATAGATGCGGACCATCCCGCGGTGGCGGACAAGCTGCGCCGGGCCAGTCCGCACTGGATGCGGCATACGCACGCCACGCATGCCTTAGCCCGCGGCGTGGAGCTGACCAGCGTTCGGGACAATTTGCGGCATGCGTCCGTATCGACGACCTCGGTCTACCTGCATAGCGATGAAGTCAAAAGGGCGCGGCAGATAGCGGAAGCTTTTGGGGCTTAAAGGGATGGCAGCGCGACCGGAAAATGTATGATTCGACGCTATGTCGAACGAAAATCAGTTTGTCGAACTAGCATGAGCCTATCCTTCGAGATTGTCGCACTCACCTCTTTCGTCCTCGGCTTCATCGTAAACAACTACCTTCCCGCATACCTGAAAGGGAAGGGTGCGAACCTAGCCACGAAGGAAGATATAGCTCAGATTACGAAGCTCCAGGAAGAGGTGAAACACAGCTTCAATGTGCTGCTTGAACAATCGAAGCAACGAAACAGTTTGCGAGTACTAGTTGCAGAGGAACGCATGCGTGCCCACCAGGCGGCGTTCCTTCATGTCCACCGACTGCTCAGTGCGCGCGATAACACTAGCGTTATCGAGGAATGCCGTACGTGGGCCAACGAAAACTGCTTGTACCTTGCACCTGACGCTCGGCAAGCCTTCTACGGAGCCATCGCCGCGGCAGAAAATCGGGCGATGTTTCTTACGGAGGCCAGGTCCGAGGGTACGTCGGCGTCGATACGAAGTCAGTACCACGATAAGGCGGTGGATCTTTGGTCAGAAATTGCGAGGGCTTTCCCTGCAATCGTGAAAGGTGCAGAGCTGCCGCCGTTTAGCGCGGAGGAAGAAAACACCATGCTCCGCAGCTCGCCCGATGCAAACAATGAGGATGGACCTTCGTAGCTCACGGAACTTTGTCCCTCTTCTCATTCGCTCCGGGAAGGCCGCGCAGCGCCTTCACTTCGGCTATGCCACCGGACTGCGGGCCAGCGAACTGATCGCGGCGAGGCGCGGCGATTGAGACCGACGGGCAGGGCGACGAGCGACTGAAGCTTGGGGAAGGGCGGGCGCAGCGGCAAAGTGGCCTTGCCCCCGCTGGCGCGACGGGCGTTGAAGCGCCACCTAAGCGCGGCCTGCCGATCTGTCGGAGCCTGTGGCGACCTGAACCTGCCCTCTTAGGTGACCTCGCCGGCGAACCCGATATCCGCATCAGGAGCACTCGGCTATGGCATGTGGTGAAGCGGTCCTTCAAGCTGGCAGCGGATCTCATGGGCGCCGACCATCCCGCGGCGGCGGAGAAGCCGCGCCGTGCCCGTCCGCACTGGATTCGGCATACGCATGCCACGCTTGCTCTAGCCCAGGGGCGTGGAGTTGACCAGCGTTCGGGATAATCTGCGGCATGCTTCGGTAGTGAAAGAAGTATCTTCACTTAGTGCAGCTTTGCGTGGCTTTACCTAACGACTGACACTTCGGGGAGAAGTAGCCGGTAGAGCTCTTCATGTTGGCACTGGGTGGGAACAGTGCACAGTTTTAAGTTCGAGCACTGCCGACAAGCGCCAGCGGGGACAGAGACGATGCGGCCGCCGCCAACTTAACATAAGAAGTATTATCGGCAACAAATTTGAAGTGCTGTTTTAGGCACGTCGCCGTTTGCGCTTTCCGGATACCGAAAATACCCACTCCCGACCACCACGGGGCGGCACCGTCGGGCCTTCTATATCGATTGCCGGCCGCTCCTGAATACAACGCACGCCGCAACGCGAGCCATCACAGCATGGCGAGTGTCGCGGCCTTCTGCATCTGTTCCGGCGGGGTTTTGCTCTCTCGCAGGGTCCGATTCAACATGCCGAGTGCTTCGGTCAGTGCGCCGTTGATCGAGGCCAGCTCGGACTGCAGCGCCTGTTGGCGCAACTGTCGCTGTTGTGGCGTCATACTCTGGTCGGCCATCAGCGCCTGCAGTTCCTGCTGCTTCTCCTGCAACTGCTTACGCAGCTCACGAATGCGTTTCAGCAGGTCCTGAATAGTTTCAGGAAGACCGCTTTCCTCGATATCCTGATTGCCGGAGGCGGCCGCGCTGCGCTGCGCCAGGCTTTGTCCGGGACCGGATATGCGAACGTTGACGCCGTTCACGGAGTTCTGACGGGCGCCGTTCTCGCTGCGGGAGTTGCTCGCCGTGGCGCTGACGGTGTCTGGCGAATCGGTGGACGCCTCCGCGCTCGTAGCGTCGCGCGGGACGGGGATTCCGAAGCCCACGGCGGGCAAAACAGGTTCGATTGTGCTCATTGTTATTGCTCTTGGCGGATCGAGGAACGAGATGCCGGTGTCCCGGCTCTCTTCTTATCGGCCGCCGAAAGCTTGGACTTGAGCCTGCAGGCCGCGCTGTGATCGTGGAGTCGGAAAGATCCGCCGTAGCGCTAGCCCACCGGCCCGCTCAGCTTGCCGTCCCCGTACTGTCGCTTGATTTCGGCGATCACCACGCGATAGCCGTCGAGCCAGCGTGCCTGTTTGGCCTTCGCTTCGATGTGCGCGGGATGTCGAATCAGCTCGAGCAGCGCTTCTTCGGTGTCCCAGTAGTAGACATTCTGGATCAGCCCCGCGGCGCTGTTTTCCCAGGTCTCTTCCCCGAGATATCCCGGAATGGATCGAGCCACCTCGGCAATTTGCTGATCCAGGCGATGAAATTCCGCATCGTACTGGCCTGCACGGAAAATGAAGGTGGACGCGAACATCAATGGCTATGCAGCACGGCGGGACAAGCGCAAATCATATCGCACTGATGCTATTCGTAGCCCTCGATGACCACCAGATCCGCCTGCGAATACGGTGCTCGCAGCGCGATCAATGCCTGATAGTCCGGCGACTGGTAGCACTCCAGCGCGCGCTGGTAGCTGTCGAACTCGAGCACGACCACGCGCGATCGCGGGTGGCCCTCGACGACGGTCTTTTGACCATTGCGGACCAGGAAACGGGCGCCGAATTTTTCGAATACCGTTTTATTGGCGGCGATGTATTGCTGATAGCCTTCCATATCCGCAACATCAACCATCGCGACCCAATAACCCTTGGCCATGTCTTCCTCCGATGTTGAATTGACCTGTCAGGCCGTCCGGCGCACGTCATGGAGCGCGGGAGCGACGACAGACCAGTCTATATCGTGTATCGGAAAAGCATGAACCAGTACAGGTTGGCGGCGCCGGCCGAGCTCCCTACTCCAACCGTGCCCCGGACTCCTTGACCACCTTGCTCCAGCGGTTGATTTCGGCGTCGATATGCGCACCGAGCGCAGCCGGGGTCGAGCCGACGGGTTCATAGCCATTTGCGGCCAATTGTTTCTTCAGTTGGGGCTCGGCGATCACGATGGCGATTTCCTTGCTGAGCTTGTCGACCACCGCGGTTGGCGTGCCGGCCGGGGCCAGTATCGCGTACCAGCCGTTGATGTCGAAGCCGGGCACGCCGGCCTCGGCGAGCGTCGGTACCTCCGGGGCCAGCGATGCGCGCTTGCCGCTCGTCACGGCGAGCGCCCGGAGCTTGCCGCTGCGTATATGCGGCATCGAAGTCGAAATACTGTCGAAGGTCAACTGCACCTCTCCGGCCAGCATGGCGGTCACGACCTGGGCGCTGCCTTTGTAGGGGACATGGGTCATCTTGACGCCGGTCATCGAATTGAACAGCTCGCCGGCGAGGTGGCCGGTATTGCCGTTGCCGGCCGACCCGAACGTCAGTTTCCCCGGCGCCGCCTTTGCCTCGGCGATCAGCTCGCCGATGGTATTGGCGCGCAGCGAGGAACTGCCCGCCACGATCAGCGGCAGATTGGCGACCAGCGACACTGGCGCAAAGTCCTTGCGGGTGTCGTAAGGCAGCTTGGGATACAGACTGGCGTTGATGGCGTGCGCGGCCAGCACCATGATCAGCGTGTGACCATCCGGTTTCGCGCGCGCCAGCGCCTGCGTCGCGATGGTGCCGCCGGCGCCCGGACGATATTCCAGAACGACGGGCTGCCCCAGACGCTCCTGCAATCTGGCGGCGACCGGACGTGCCAGCAGATCGGCGCTGCCGCCCGGCGGATAGGGTATCAGCAACTGGATCGGACGCGCAGGCCAGGTGTCGGCGCGCACGGGCGTCATGGCGCTGGTCAGCAGCCCCACTGCCAGCACGGTGACAAGCACGGCGCGACGGCGCGGCGTGAGCTCGTGCGATGGTTGTCTTGGCATGATGGCTGTCTCCCCGATTGAACCTTCGGCGCTCGATTGCTCCGGCTGCATGCGCGACGACCGGAACCAGTGCATCGGGGCGGAAGTTGCGCCACGAGCTAACAACATAGATGGTGCGCGACCGTACCGGAATTCGACACTGGCGAACCGGCACTTCGGCCACGCGAAAGTCTGCCCTCTCCTTTCGCGGATTCGTTATCGGCTCAATTCCAGACTGGTGCTGTTCACGGCGACAAACGCTCTGCCGCTGCGGTCGTAATCCCAGCGCTGAACCCGGCAGCTGACTTGCCCGTCTTCGAATCGATGTTCGATGAGATTGACGGAATTGGGAATGGAGCCGCGCACCCGGTGCGAGACCGCGGTGCCAGCCTGTACCGCCCAGGCGCGACGCGTGGAGTGGGCCGGCAGCGGCGCCACATACGGAAGGTGGATATGGCCGCCGAGCACGATATCCACGCCGGCATCGACCCACGCAGGTACGGCCGCTTCGCGCCCGATCAACAGATTTCGCGTATCCGACGCGACGACCGCTCGCACCGGTTGATGCACGACGACGATGCGCAGTTGGTGAGGCTGAGCTTGGCGCAACTGCGCGCACACGCGGTCGACCTGTTCGCGCGAGATTTCGCCATTCTTGTGTCGTGACGGCCTGGTGGTGTTCACGCCGATTGCAAGCACACCGTCATTGCTGAAGACCGGTTCGAGGTCCATGCCTATCGCGCGCCGGTAGCCTCCATATGGATCCAGGATCCGAGCCGCGACATTGAATAGCGGAATATCGTGGTTGCCCGGTATCACCAAGGTCGGCCGACTCAGTTTCGAGATAAAGGCCCGTGCCGCTGCGAATTGTCCCCTTCTCGCTCGCTGCGTGATATCGCCCGACAGAACCACGACATCCGGCTTCATGCTGTCCGCCAACTCCAGCACGGCCTCGACGACCAGCGTCTGCTCGGTACCGAAGTGCGTGTCGGACAGGTGCAAGACGCGGCTGACTGTCATGAACGGTCCAGGCGGCTTTGGTCTCGTGGGATCAGCAGCTGCAAGCGCTTCGGCGATACCGAAAAGTCCAACGGCGTGCGGGCCCAGTGGATCTCGCCATCCATCGCCACCTTGATGCGCCGGCGCCCGCGCACGCGCACCGTCAACGTTTCAAAGCTGAAGCTGATGACCCTGGAGGTATCGCCCAGCCGGCCGATAGCGCCCATCAGCAACAATCCATACAGCGCGAGCGTGCCGACCGGCTTTGCGATCATGGCGACCAGGCGGTTGTCTTCCAGATGCGCGACTTCCGGTATGCCGACCTGCTCCAGCTGCAGGCTGTTGTTGCCGACCACCAGCGTCGGCGTTCGCATTACCTGGTGCTCGCCATGGGACAGCAGTTCGAGCGTCAGCTGCGCCGGCGCACGCGCCAGTGTGACCAGCGCCGACAGCAGCGCGACCCAGCGCCGCCGGCCGAGCATCTTCTTGTAGACCTCGCGGTCTTCCAGCAGTTGCGGATACAGCCCCAGACTGGCATTGACCAGGAATGGACGTCCGTCGAGCAGGCCGACCTGTACCGGTTCGATGCGGGCGTCCAGCAGGCTTGCCAAGGCCTCGTCGGTTTCCCGCGAGATGCCGTAGGTGCGCCCGAAGTAATTGAACGTGCCGCGGGGCAGGATGCCGAAAGGCAGCCCCGTCGGCAACACGGCTGCGGCCACCGCGTTCAAGGTGCCGTCGCCACCCGCGGCGACGACGATGCCGTTGGCCTGTCTGGCGCGCTCGACCGCCATCTCGGCGATCCGTGGCAATTGCCTGGGCCGGTTCACCGTGAAGATGGTATGAGCGCGTCCTGCTTCGCTCAGTCGCTTCTCGATCGCCGCGCGCGTCTCCATCGCGTCGCCACTGCCGGAGCCGCCATTGAAGACAATGAAAAATGGCTCATTGCCGGACAGCCTGGCAATCGGTTCGGTGACTGGCGAGATGTCTTCGGTCGGCATGGTCACAAGACTTGAACGGGCGCTATCGCAACGAGAGTCAGGGCTGTTACATCAAGCGCCTTGTCCACCGAGCCGTGCCGCCTCGATCGCTGCGATGTCGATCTTCTTCATCGTCATCATCGCGTCGAATACGCGCTTGGCCGCCGCGCGATCCGGGCCGGTGACCGCGTCAGTCAGGGCACGCGGACTGATTTGCCATGACAATCCCCACCGGTCCCTGCACCACCCGCATTCGATTTCCTGTCCGCCATTGCTGACGATCGCGTTCCACAGGCGGTCGGTTTCGGCCTGGTCGTCGGTGGAAATCAGAAACGAGAAGGCCTCGTTGTGTTTGACCTGCGGGCCTCCGTTCAATCCGACGCAAGGAATGCCGATCACCGTGAATTCGACCATCAGGACATCGCCCTCCTTCCCGGACGGATAATCGCCCGGCGCCTTGTGGATGGCGCCGACCGCGCTGTCGGGAAAAGTCTGGGCATAGAAGGTGGCGGCATCGAGCGCGTCGTTGTCGTACCACAAGCAGATCGTGTTCTTGCTGAGCATGTCGTGTCTCCTGGAGCGTCAAGAATCCGTCATCGGACGCCGCGCTCGCGCAGCGGCCGCTGTCCACATTGGTGGGCCGGTCCAGCGGATCGAGCGGATGCCGTTGTCGGGCCCTTGTCGGGCCCTGCCACTGTCGCACACTCTCGCCACAGGAGCGAGGCCAGCGCTCCACCATCACGGCTGCGATCTTCAAGCCGATGCGCGGGACAGCGCCGAGAACACCGGCTGGCTGCCGACCGTGGGGCGTTGCAGCATTCTCGCGTACCAGGCTCGCAGCGCCTCGCACTCGGGAGGCACCGGCAGCTTGACCAGAGCGGCAAAGATCAATCCACCGATCACCGCGATATCCGCCATCGAAAAAGCCTCGCCAGCGACATACGGCTGCCGTTTGAGGACCGAGTCGAAATAGTGCATGCCCCTCACTGCCTTGTCGCGTTGGCGCAAGCCCCATTCCGCGTTTTGATAGATTTCGACATCCGGCCCCAACCCCGGGGTGCCGTGATGGAAATAGACACTGATGGCATCAAGCAATTCCAGTTCGGCGCGCTTGTTCATCATGTGGATGATGCCTTTTTCGCGCGCCGTCCGGCCGGTCAGAATCGGTTGGCCATCGACTGCGTCCAGATATTCGGTGATGGCCGTACATTCGGCAATGCACGTGCCATCGCCAAGCTCGAGCACCGGCAGTGTGCCCGAGTAATTCCTGGTGGCAATGAACTCCGGCCTTTTGTGCTCGCCCTGGTAAAGATCCACCATCACGAATTCGACACGCGACTGAAGGTTCTTTTCGGCCAAGGCAATGCGAACGCGCGTTGGATAAGGCCCGGTCGGGAAATCGTAGATCCGCATCGGGGATATGGTTGTGGCGGTGATGCTGTTGGAATGGGAAGTCACGATTGCCGTTCTCCAAAGTGAATGGCGGGTCCGATGGAGGGCGTGTTGACCTCCGCAGTCTATCTACCTAACGATCGTTAGGGTCGACGATAGAAGGTACAATGCGGCACGTCAAGAACTGGTTGTGGTCCGAGAGGCACAAACGATGACAAAGCACACGAGCGCGAGAGAGACCCCTGGCCCCGCCTCCGGCTCCAGGGTGCGAATCCTGGCCGCGGCCACTCGCATCGCGCAGGCGCACGGCTACGGCGGCTTGAATTTTCGTGATCTCGCGGAGGCGGTGGGCATCAAGGCCGCCAGCATCTACCACCATTTCGATAGCAAGGCCGATCTTGGCGCGGCCGTAGCGCGGCGTTATTGGCAAGGCACAGCGGACGCTCTTGAAGAACTGCTCGCCAGATCGCCGGATTCGCTATCAAGCCTGCATCGCTATCCCGAGTTGTTTCGCAAGGCGCTCGAAAGCGGCAATCGCATTTGCCTATGCAGCTTCATGGCCGCGGAAACGGATGACCTGCCGGAAGTGGTAAAGGCCGAAGTCAAGGCCTTTCAAGACGTGAATATTGCCTGGCTGAGCAAGGTGTTGTCGGCAGCGGCCGTAGTCGATCCGGCTCAGAGCGGCCAGCGGGCACGCGCGATCTTTGCCGCCATCGCGGGCGCTCAACTCGTTGCAAGAAGCCATGCCGACATTGCTGTGTACGACGCGTTGGTCGACAGTTATCGAAACGCTGGTCTTCTACCGGCATAGCGTCTTTTCTGCTGGCTGAACGAATTCGGGCCGCACCAATTCGGCGCGGCCCGTTTCATCGCACATCCGGCCCATGGAGGGCCGGCAATACGTGATCGATATCAGGCGGTGGCTGCCGTGACCGGGGCTGGCGGCGGGCGGTGCGGTTCGCAGCGGCAATACCACCCTTGCCACGAGCCCCGGCCCGCCATCCACGCGCCCCGTCAGTTCGACGCGGCCGCCCAGGTTCGCGGCAATCGTCTGCACGATGGCGAGTCCGAGTCCACTGCCCTCTTCGTCGGTCGCGCCGCCGCGGTAGAAGCGCTCGAAGACCCGCAGGCGAGCGGCCTCGGGAATGCCCGGCCCGGTGTCGGCCACTTCGATCACGACATTGTCCCCGCCACCGCCACCGCCACCGCCTTCGTCGCGGCGCACGCTCACGTCTACCCGCCCTCCCCGGCCGCCATACCGGATGGCATTGTCTGCAAGGTTCTTGATCAGCATGCGCAGATCCGTCTCCGTGGCGGCGAGCCGCACGTCGTCCAGCCGCTCCACGCCCAGGTCGACGCCGCGGTCGATGGCAAGCGGCAACAGGTCGGTCACGACATCGGTGACGACAGCGGCCACCGCCACGTTATCCAGCGCGCGCGGCGTGCCGATTTCCGCGCGAGCCAGTTCGAGCAATCTGGTAATCAGCGTTCCCGTGCGCCGGATGCCGCGGCGCAGTTCTTCGAGTTGCTCGTCGATGTTGTCGCGCGGCGCGAGAATCAGGTTCTCGACCTGCAGCTGCAGGGCGGTCAGCGGCGACCGCAATTCATGCGCGGCGTTCGCGATAAAGCTGCGCTCCGTATTGATCAGCCCGGACAGCCGGACCATCATCCGGTTGACCGATTCCAGGAAGGGGCGCAGTTCCTCCGGCGCGGTGCCGGTATCGACGGGCTCCAGATGATTGAGGTCGGCCTGCGCGACGCGCTCGCCGATCACGCTCAATGGCCGCAGCGCCTGTCTGACGCTGACACGGATCGCCCATACCAGCACCGGCATCAACACCACGACGGGAATCGCGGCCCACGCCGCCACCCGTCGCGCATTGGCCGCGCGGACCGCTCGCTGCTGGGCAATCTGCATGTAGGCATCGCCGGCCTGCATCGCGAACACGTCCCAAACGAGCCCGCCGGCTTCCACGTCGGAGAAGCCGAGCTGCATCCGCGGCAGCAGCACCCACGGGGCGCTGCTGTGGCCAGGGCGGACGCCGTCGTCCGGCCCCCAGGTCTGCACCAGCACAGGCGGGGCCGGCGGGGGCTTGCCTTGGGACGGCGCCGGCATGACCGGTGGTGCGGCGCGGATCGCGGCGGCGGCGTGCCGCAGATCCTCGTTGAACTCGCTGGCGAGCTGCCGGACCACGATCCACGCGCCCAGCGCGCCCAGAAGTCCGACAAGGAGCGCCAGGCCGCCGAGCGACAGGCTCAGACGTCGGTGCAACGATCCGAGGGCAGCGGTCTTGGCCATGTCCGACTCCGGTCAGGTTCACGAACGCAGTGTGGGTGATTGGTTTCCCCGTGCCAATCGGGTTGGCCCTGCCCCGAGGTTGAGCCCGTGACTTGCGCATGGCACGATACGGCGATGCCCGCCGCCGCCCCCGACACCACGCTACGAGACCTGGCCCGCCTGCGCCGCGTCCGCGACCGCATCGATCGCGACTACGCCAAGCCGCTCGACGTCGAGGCGCTTGCCCGGGGCGTCCACATGTCGGCCGGCCATCTGAGCCGCCAGTTCCGACTGGCGTACGGCGAATCCGTCTACTCCTACCTGATGACCCGGCGCATCGAGCGCGCGATGGCGCTGCTGCGCCGCGGCGACCTGAGCGTGACCGAGGTCTGCTTCGAGGTCGGATGCGCGTCGCTGGGCACGTTCAGCACGCGGTTCAGCGAACTGGTCGGCGTCTCCCCGAGCGTTTACCGGCGCGACTGCGCCGGCCAGGCCGAGGGCATTCCCGCCTGCGTCGCCAGGCAGGTCACGCGACCGATCAGGAATCGAGAAGCGCCGGAAAAAGAGCCCGTCTAGACTGGCTCACATGGCTTCGAGCCCACGCCGCGACGGCGCGGCCGACGCCTGTCCTCAAACACCATGGAGCCTGATCTTGGACATCACCATCCACTCGACCTTCCTGCCCCACACCGACCCGGAGGTCTCGCTGGCCTTCTATCGCGACGCCCTGGACTTCGAGGTGCGCAAGGATGTCGCCTTCGGCGGCCATCGCTGGATCACCGTCGGTCCGAAGGGCAAGCCCGACACCTCGATCGTGCTGTACCCGCCCAATGCCACGCCCGGTGTCACCGAGGACGAAAAGCGCACCGTCGCCGAGATGATGGCCAAGGGAACCTTCGCAATGCTGCTGCTCGGTGCCAGGGACCTGGATGCCGTGTTCCAGCGCCTTCAGGAGCGCGACGCGGAGATCGTGCAGGAGCCGACCGACCAGCCTTACGGCGTGCGCGATTTCGGCGTGCGCGATCCGGCCGGCAACATGATCCGGATCCAGCAGTTGAAGTGAGGTCGAACGGGCGGCGCGCGTTGGATCGATTGATGGCTCGCCGCCATCCCCGTACCCTGCCCTTCCCTTGGGGAACCCCTGCTGCGATGCCTGACGTTTTTACCAACGACTACGCGTCAAGATTGCATCGCCTCACCGTATCCTCCGCACGCCAAAGCAGCTCCCGGATGTAGCACGGCGCACGTTTGCCGGGGATTGGTGCCGCCTTGGCGTCCAGCCGCCGCGCCAGCCGCCTTCTGCCGCCTCTCCTGCCGCATTGGCGCAGCCCTTGCGTGGCCGCCCAAGGTGCTCCGCTTCTGTCGGGGCCTGATGGCGACACACGGAGGACCGACATGCTGGCACCCGAGCCCAAACCGATCACCCGCTCCCCGCATAACGAGCCTCGCCCCGTGCCCTCGCGGCTGCCGGTACGTCTTCGCATCAATGGCGCCGATTACACGCTGCACGTCGAGCCCTGGGTCACGCTGCTGGACCTGTTGCGCGAGCAGCTGGACCTGACCGGCACCAAGAAGGGCTGCGACCATGGCCAGTGCGGCGCCTGCACGATTCTTGCGGACGGCCGCCGGATCAATGCCTGCCTGGCGCTGGCGGTCGCCTACGATCAGGCCGACATCACGACCGTCGAAGGACTCGCCCGGCTCGGTGGCGACGGGCATGCGCTGCATCCGCTGCAGCAGGCCTTCATCGAATGCGATGCCTTCCAGTGCGGCTATTGCACGCCAGGACAACTGTGCTCGGCGGCTGGCTTGATGAACGAAACCCCGCCGCGCAACGTGCCGGAGATTCGCGAGCGGATGAGCGGCAATCTGTGCCGCTGCGGCGCGTATCCGCAGATCGTCGAGGCGGTGTCCCGGGTCGTGCTGAACGGCCGCGCACGGGACGAAGGCGCACGCCAAACGGAAAACGCAGACGAAACCGCCGCGATTCCTGCCGGCGCAACGCCGTCATCGGCAACACCGGAGCAGACGCCATGAACCCGTTCCGCTATGAACGCGCCGACACCATGCCGGTGGCGCTTGCACTGATCCATGAGGCCGCCGAGCGCGCATCGGGCAATGCGTCCGCACGCTGCCTGGCGGGCGGCACCAATCTGGTCGATCTGATGAAGGTCGACGTGATGCGCCCCGTCACGCTGGTCGACCTGGGCCTGCTGCCGCTGGCCGAGATCGAGGAACAGCCCGACGGCAGCCTGCATCTTGGCGCGATGGCGCGCAACGCGGACACCGCCGAGCATCCGCTGGTGCGCGAGCGCTATCCGCTGCTGCGCGCCGCGATCCTGGCCGGAGCCTCGCCGCAGATCCGCAATATGGCGACCAACGGCGGCAATCTGCTGCAGCGCACGCGCTGCTACTACTTCTACGATGCCGGCGTGCCGTGCAACAAGCGCGCGCCGGGCACCGGTTGTCCGGCCGCGACCGGGCTGGCCCGCCAGCACGCGATCCTCGGCGCCACCGAGCATTGCATTGCGACCCACCCATCGGATATGTGCGTGGCGTTGGCGGCGTTGGACGCGACGGTCCATGTCGAATCGGTCAGCGGCACGCGCGAGATTCCGTTCGGCGAATTCCATCGCCTGCCGGGCGATCGGCCGGACATCGATACCACGCTGGCGCCCGACGAGATCATCACGCATCTGTCGCTGCCGCCGGCCGAGGCCTTCGCCGCTCACAGCTGCTATCTGAAGGTCCGCGAGCGCGCCTCGTACGCCTTTGCGCTGGTGTCGGTGGCGGCGGCTCTCGATCTGGAGGCCGACGGCCGCATCCGCGCCGCCCGGCTCGCACTGGGCGGCGTCGCCCACAAGCCCTGGCGCGACACCGAGGCCGAGGGCCTGCTGGCCGGCAAGCCGGCGGACGCCGAAGCGTTCGCCGAGGCGGCCCGTTTCGTGCTGCGCGACGCGCGCGCCTGGGGCGGTCCGGCGCTGCCGGAAAGCTGGCCGGACAGCCCGCGCAACGGCGGCACCAACCATGCCCCGAATAACGGCCCAAATAACGGCCCAAATAACGGCCCAAATAACGGCCCAAATAACGGCCCAAATAACGGCTTCAAGATTCCACTGGCCGAGCGCGCGATCGTGCGCGCGCTGGAAATGGCGGCGGCCGGCATCCTGACCAACACCGGTCAGGACGCCTATCGCGAGGAGACACTGGCATGACCAAGACCGTGCTCGAACCGATCGACGAGAATCAGCAGCCGGTGGCGCTGCCCGGCTCCGGGCAGTCGGGAATCGGCACGCCGACGCCCCGCATCGACGGCGTTGCCAAGGTGACCGGCCACGCGCGCTACGCGGCCGAGCATCCCGCGCCGGATCTCGCCTACGGCGTGGTGGTCAACAGCACCGTTGCGCGCGGCCGCATCGTTTCGATCGATGCAAGCCAGGCGTTGGCGGTGCCCGGGGTCATCGACGTGATCACGCACGAGAACCGTCCCAAGGTCCGCTCGCTGCGGCTGTTCTACAAGGACATGACGGCCCCGGCCGGCTCGCCGTTCCGGCCGCTGTACGACGACGAGATTCACTACAGCGGCCAGCCGGTCGCGCTGGTGGTGGCGGAAACCTTCGAACTGGCGCGCTACGCCGCGATGCTGGTCCAGGTCCAGTACGAGGCCACCCCGCACGAAACGAACCTGCTGGCCAACTTGCAGCACAGCCACGAGCCGTCCTCGCTGAAGGCTGGCTATTCGCCAACACCGAAGCCGAAAGGCGACGCCGATGCGGCCTTCGACGCCGCGCCGGTCAAGATCGATGCCGAGTACTACGCCGGCGTCGAGCACCACAACCCGATGGAGATGCACGCCAGCACGGTGATCCGCGACAGCCGCGGCCATCTGCTGATCCACGACAAGACCCAGGGCTCGCAGAACTGCCGGTGGATGGTGTCGCGCGTCTTCGGCCTGCCCAAGCGCAAGGTGGTGGTGCGCAACCAGTTCGTCGGCGGCGCCTTCGGCTCGGGCCTGCGGCCGCAGTACCCGCTGCTGATGGCGGTAATGGGCGCGCTGAAGCTGCAACGCTCGATGCGCGTGGTGCTGACCCGCCAGCAGATGTTCACCTTCGGCCATCGTCCGGAAACCTGGCAGCGCGTTCGGCTGGCCGCGGACACCGAGGGCCGGCTGAAGGCCGTGATCCACGAGGTCGCCGCGGAAACGTCGCGCCATGAGGACTACGTCGAGGTCGTCGCGAACTGGTCGGGACAGCTCTACGCCAGCGAAAACGTTCGCCTCGAATATCGGCTGGTCGATCTGGACCACTACACACCGATGGACATGCGCGCGCCGGGCGCGGCCCACGGCGTGCATGCGCTGGAAGTGGCGATGGACGAGCTGTCGTACGCGGTCGGCATCGACCCGCTGGCGCTGCGGCTCGCCAACTACGCCGAGCGCGACGGCAACAAGGGCCTGCCCTTCTCGACCAAGTCCCTGCGCGTATGCTATGACGAGGGCGCCCGGCGCTTCGGCTGGCACAAGCGCCCGCTGCAGCCGCGCTCGATGCGGGACGGCCACGAACTGGTCGGCTGGGGCATGGCCACGGGGACCTGGGACGCGATGCAGATGGCCGCGCGCGCCAGTGCGACGCTGCATGCGGACGGCATGCTCGAAGTCGCCAGCGCGGCCAGCGACATTGGCACCGGCACCTATACCGCGATGACGCAGATCGCGGCTTCCGCGATGGGCCTGCCGCTGGAACGGGTGGTGTTCCGCCTCGGCGATTCGGAATTGCCATTCGCGCCGATCGAGGGCGGCTCCTCGCATGTGGCGACCGTCGGCTCGGCCGTCGACGGTGCCTGCGAACGCCTGCGACGCCAGCTGTGGCGCCTGGCCCGAGGACTGCGCGACAGCGCCTTCCACGGCTGCGGCTTCGAACAGGTGGCATTCCGCGACGGCATGATCTGCCTGCGCTCCGATCCCGCCGCTGCGATGCCGCTGACCGATCTGCTGTCGGCCAACGGCAAGGACAAGCTGGGCGTGCGCTATCTGCTGGTGCCCAATCTTGCGGAACAGAAGAAGACCGTCCGAGCGGTCCATTCGGCCGTGTTCTGCGAGGTACGCGTCGACGAGGCGCTGGGGCTGGTGCGCGTGATGCGCGTGGTCAGCGCGGTGGCGGCCGGCCGCATCGTCAATCCGCTGACGGCCCGCAGCCAGGTGATCGGCGGCGTGGTCTGGGGCATCAGCCAGGCGCTGCACGAGGAAACGCATGCCGACCATGCGCTGGGCCGCTTCATGAACCATGACATCGCCGAGTACCACGTCGCGGCCAACGCCGACATCCGCGATATCGATGTCGTCTTCATCGAAGAGGACGACCGCATCGTCAGCCGCATCGGCGCCAAGGGCGTCGGCGAAATCGGCATCGTCGGCGTCGCGGCCGCGATCAGCAACGCGATCTTCCATGCGACCGGCAGGCGGCTGCGGACGACGCCGATGACGCCGGACAAGGTGATGGCGCGGTAGGTCGCCCCCAACGCAGCCCGATCGTTGCGCATATGCGCCCGCCGCATATGCGCATGCCAATTTGCAGCTTCGCTCCCGTCTCGCCCGTCCCTACAATGGGCCGGCATGTTCCCCGGCGCAACCGCGCCGCAGCAGAACCAGTCGCAGAACAGAATCGAGAACCAACGGGAGAATTCGATGCGAGTCGCAAGCCGAGTCCGGATACTGGCCGCCCTTCTGCTGGCGGCCGGCGCCATGCAGTCCGTCAGTGCCGCGGACCCTGACAAGAAGGAAATCCGCTTCGGTGCGACCGCCGGCCCCTATGCCGACCAGATCCGCTACGGCATCAAGCCGATCCTGGAAGGCCGAGGCTACAAGGTGACCATCGTCGAATTCAGTGACTACGTGCAGCCGAACCTGGCGCTGGCGGACGGGGCGCTCGATGCCAATGCCTTCCAGCACTCGGTCTATCTGAAGACCTTTTCGGCCGACCGCAAGTTGCAGCTGTCCGAGGTAATCCACGTGCCGACGGCACCGATCGGCATCTACAGCCGCAAGCACAAGGCGCTGAGCGACGTGAAGCCGGGCGCGACCGTCTCGCTGCCCAACGACCCGACCAATCTGGCGCGCGCCATCGCGATCCTGCAGCAGATCGGCTGGATCACGCTGAAGCCCGGTACGGACGCGGTCCGTGCATCGGAGCGGGACATCGCCGGCAATCCGCACAAGCTCAAGCTGGTGCAGCTCGAAGCGGCGCAACTGCCCCGCTCGCTCGACGATGTCGACTATGCCTTCGTCAACGGCAACTTCGCGCTGGCCTCCGGGCTGAAGCTGACCTCGGCACTGGCGCTGGAAAAGATCCCCGACTACTACATGAATCTCGTGGCCGTCAAAACGAGCGATCTGAACAAGCCCTTCGTTGCCGATATCCGGGATGCCTACCGCTCCGCCTCGTTCAAGGCCGTGACGCAGCAGCGCTTTGCCGGCTTCGTGGTGCCGGCATACCAGAAGTAGCGTATCGTCACGGCCGCCCCGCGCTCGCGGGGCGGCGTCCCGACAGCAGCGGCCGGATCGCGATGGCCATCAGCGCCAGCCAGATCATTGCCAGCGCGATCACGGTATTGGCCGATACCGGCTGCCGGTAGACGAACGTCGCCACGACGAACTGCGTGGTCGGCAGGATGAATTGCAGCAGGCCGCTGATCGACAGCGACAGGTGGTTGGCCGCATAGGAAAACAACATCAGCGGAACCGCCGACACCAGCCCGGCCATGGCCAGCGCGGCCAGATGCGGCTTCGACATATCCGCCGGCAGGGCAAGCGTCATGTCCGAGAACATCAGTGCCAGGCCGCAGCCGATCGACAGGAACGCCGTCTCCATCAGCAGGCCGCTGACCGCGTCCAGCGGCGTGAACTTCTTCAGGCAGGCATAGCCACCCCAGCTGATCGCGGCGGTCAGGTATAGCCAGTGCTGCAGTTCGCCGCTGCGCCACAACAGCAGTGCGATCGCGGCCGCGATGACCAGCAGCGCGCCGCCGACGAGCTTGTCCACCTTCTCGCGAAACACGATGATCCCGGCCGCGATCGAGATGCACGGCGCCGTCAGATAGCCGAGCCCCGTCTCGACGACGTAGCCGTAGATCGAACTCCAGATGAAGACGCTCCAGTTGACCACCACCAGGCACGATGCGGCGACATGCAGCGCCAGAACGCGCGGCGCCAGCTTGCCGCGCAGGGCCCGCAGCCGCCCCGTCAGCCACAGGATGGCCAGCAACGTCGCCAGCGAAATGAAGATGCGATAGCCGACCAGCGTCATCGGTGCAATGCTCGCCAGCAGCCGCCAGTACAGCGACGACGCGCCAAACACGACGTTGGCGGACACGCCGGCCGCTGCGGCGGCCATGCCGTTCGGGATTGCGAAACGCGATGCGGTCATCCGTTGAGCCTCGTCGATGCAGTTGCCTTACCGAAACTGTATGATCGACTGTCCATCGCGTAAAATGAATTATCCCGAACGGATCATTCGGAGAAATCGATATGCTGGAGTTGTCGGACCTGAAGACCTTCGCCGCCGTCGTGCAGGCCGGCGGTATCAACAAGGCCGCGGAATCCCTGCATCGTGCGCAATCGAGCATCACCGTCCGCATCCAGCAGCTGGAAGACAAGCTCGGCGTGACGCTGTTCCATCGCGACGGACGCAAGCTGGCGCTGTCGCCGGCGGGCAAGGTGCTGATGGACTATGCGGAACGGCTGCTCGATCTGGCCGACGAAGCGGCCGAGGCCACCCGCAACGACAGGCCCAGCGGCACGCTGCGGCTCGGCGCGATGGAGAGCACGGCGGCGGTTCGCCTGCCTGCGCCGCTGGGCCTGTTCCACGAGATGTATCCGGACGTCGCGCTGGAACTGTCGTCGGGCGATCCGGCCGAGCTGGCGCAACTGGTCATCGATGGCCGGCTCGATGCGGCGCTGACCACCGACCCGGTCTCCGACAAGCGCTTGAACGCGATGCCGATCTACGAGGAAGAACTGGTCATCGTGGCCGGCGCCGGCCATCCGCCGATCGCCTCGCCCAAGGACATCCCCTCGAAGACGATCCTGGCCTTTCCGCGGGGCTGTCCGCATCGCCGCTGCCTCGAGGACTGGTTCGCCCGCTCGCGGACGCGGCCGCGGCGCGTCGTCGAAGTCGGCTCCTATCACCTGATCCTGGGCTGCGTGGCGGTCGGCATGGGCGTTGCGCTGGTACCGCGCAGCATCGTCGGCATCTACAGCGAGCGAGCCCGGCTGAGCCTGCATCCGCTGCCCGCCAAATCAGGCCGCATGGTGACCCGGCTGATCTGGCGCAAGGATGCGGCCGAGGCCAATATCCTGGCGCTCTCCCGGACACTGCTCAAGGGCAGCAGCAAGCCGCCGGCCAGCCCAGCCTAGTCGCGCGGCGGGAGCGGCGAACCCGATCGACTGGGCAGGTGTTCAATCCGGGGCGATTTCAGGGCTCGAGGGCCGGATGCTTGAGCGCGTGCGCCGTCTCGACCAGGTGGAAGCGGAAGTTGCGCTCGTCGGGATCGAGGCCCAGCTCGCCATGGCGGTAGGCGATGGCCAGTGCCTGGATCGATTCCGGATGATCGCGCTCCGCGGCAGCTTCGTACCAGGCCACGGCCTTGGCGTCGTCGCGCGCTACCCCGCTGCCCTCGCGATAGGCGTTGGCCAGCATGAACATCGCCTGCGCCACCCCGCCCTCGGCCGCCACCGTGAACCAGCGCGCCGCTTCCCCGGGGTTCGGCTGCGCACCGTAACCGCCGCGATGGAGCAGGCCGAGGTAGTAGGCCGCGCCGACATGGCCCGCCTCTGCCGCGGCGCGCAGATGCCGCCAGGCCGCCTGATGGTCGGGCTTGCCGTTTATCGCCGCGCCGCCGTCGCGGCCAGCACCGCCAAGGAACGCGGCCTTGCCGAGCACGAAATTGGCACGCGCGTCGCCCGTCGCCGCCGCGCGCTGCAGCCACTGGCGTGCCTGTTCTCGCTCGGCGGCATTTGGCCGCGACCCCAGCGCTTCGCCCAGCGCGGTCTGCGCGGCGGTCTCGCCGCGCTCGGCCGCGGCACGCAGCGCGGCCAGCGCGTCAACGTCGCCGGCCGCCGTGGCCAAGGTCTGCCATTGCGCCAGCTGCATCCGGCGCGCGTCGTCGTGGTGCGCGGCATGGTGGCGCCAAAGCGCCGCACCGGCGACGCATGCAGCGGCCAGCAATACCGCCATCGTGCCGATGACCGGCAACGGACGCAGCCGGCGCCACGCGAAGCGCTTGCCGCCGCCCGGCCACTCAGCTGTCGAGGTCGATCGCATATTTCGCCAGGTTCTTGCCGGAGCCGTCGTCGGCGCTCTCCAGCGTGATGTTGGTGAGACCGGCGGCCTGCGCCTGCGGCAGCTGCCCCGGCGCGGAACTGAACACCACCTTGCCCGCGGTCGCGACCTTGGTGAAACGCCAGCTGCGTGCCGAGCCGTTGGCGGCACGGGTGATGGTGCCGATCTTCTTGATGTAGGCAATCAGCACGTCGCGGTTCGCATCGGGCGAGGCGTAGACGGTCTTGCTGCCGTCCAGCCCCGGGAAGTTGCCGCCGCCGCTGGCGCGGTAGTTGTTGGTGGCGACGATGAACTGCTGGCTGGCGGTCACCGGCGCGCCGAGGTAGCTGAGATTGCGGATGCGGCTGCCGACCGGCTGCGTTACGTCGATCTCGTAGCTCAGGTCCGCGCTGGTGAACATATCGAAGTTGTAGCCCGGAAAGCTGCTGATCAGCTTCTGCTCGGTGGTGGCCGTGGTGCTGATCTGGTTGAAGCGGCGCGCCGCGGTCTCGAGCCAGGCCTTCAGCTCGTCGCCGTTGACCTTCACCGCGTAGACCGTGTTCGGATACAGGTAGAGATCGGCGGCGTTGTTGATGGCCAGGTTGCCGGCCTGCACGTCGGTGTAGTCGCTGCCCCCGCCGAAACCGCTCTTGAACGGCGCCGACACCGACAGCACCGGCAGCGATGCCAGCTCCGGCAGGTTGGCGGCGATGTAGTCCTTGACGTAGGCGGCCTGCGCCTGGTTGACGATCTGGATCGCGCCCGGATCCCCAACGTCAGCAAAGTAGCTGTTCATCCGGTAGTCGGTGGTGCCGATCGGCGTCTTCACGTAGGCGATGGTGGCCTGGTGCTCGGCTTCGATCGCGGCGGCGACCTCGGGGTCGGCCTCGACATAGCTCTTGTCGGCCTTCTGGATCGAGCGCGCCTGCACCGTGGTCGCGTTCTTGTCGACCGTCCAGCGCGTGCCGTCATGGGCCAGTTCGAGCTTGATCACGCCAAGGTGCTTGCCCCAGTAGTTCGCCATTACCGTCGGCACGCCGTTGACCAGCCCCTTGGCCTTGTCGACGCCCGGCAGGTTGAATTGCGCCACGGTGCTGGTGGCGTCGGGGAAAATCTGGTGCGAATGCCCGATCAGCATCGCATCGACGCCGGGCACCTTGGACAGATGCCAGCTCGCGTTCTCCATGTTGGGCGAATACGTCGACGCATCGAGGCCGCCATGCGAGATCACCACCACCAGGTCGGCGCCCTTGGCGCGCATTTCCGGGATGTATTGCTCGGCGGCTTCCCTGGCGCCGACCGTGTAGACCTTGCCGTCGAGCCAGCGCTTGTCCCAGGTCATGATCGCCGGCGGCGCGAAGCCGATGATGCCGACCTTGACGGGCACCGTCACGGCCTTGCCGTCGGGCGCCGTGGCGCTCAACTGCCGCGTGATGATCGTGTAGGGCTGGAACAGCGGCGCCTTCGACTTGACGCTGTAGACGTTGGCCAGCACCTGCGGAAACGTCGGGCCGGCGCAAGCGGTCTGCGCCGCCGGCTCGGGCAGCCCATCGACGTTGAAGCGGTTGCCGGTGACCTGGTTCAGGAACGGCAAGCCGTAGTTGAACTCGTGATTGCCGATACCGCCGCCATCGAACCTGGCTGCGTTCATCACCTTGTACATCGCCAGCGTATCGCCGCACGACAGCGGGCTGACCTGCGCCTGGTAATCGGCCAGTGCGGTGCCCTGGATCGTGTCGCCGTTGTCCAGCAGCATCGTGTTGGGGAATTCGGCGCGCGCCTGCTTGATCAGCGTCGAGACGCGCTCGAAGCCCATGGTCTGGTCTTCGGCCAGCTTGAAATAGTCGTAGCTGCGCACGTTGCTGTGCAGATCGGCGGTCTCCAGCAAGGCCAGCGTGGCCCGGGTGCCCGGCGCGACCGCGGCCGGCGGCGGCGTGCCCGGACCGGGATTGCCCGCGCCGTCGTCATCGGAACCGCAGGCAGCCAGCACGGCAACCGTCGCCAGGGCCGCCAGCCTGGTCAACCTGGATTGGAGTGAGGACACGGGTCTGCTCCTTTGCTGGGGGAGAAGCCGAACATTGTCGCGGCCGACTATGGCGGCGGCATGGCAGAAATGTGGCAACAGGCGGACGGCGGACGACGCGCACGCCGTCCTTGCGGCTGGCCCCGATGCTGCCTTGACAGATTTCGTTTAACTCTGTTATTAATAATGATTACTATTTGCATCATTCTGTTTTCGTCACCTTTCCTTGCCATTCCGCCTTCCGCTCTGCCGTGTCCGCCTCCGCCCCGCCGGAGCGGCGGTCGAGCGGAATCTCCTGCTGCAACATGCCTACGCCGGTCTGCCTGCCACCCACGAGCATCGAGTCGCTGTATTGCGACCACCATCTATGGCTCAAGGGCTGGCTGCACCGGCGCCTGGGCAGCGCCGAGCAGGCCGGTGACCTGGCGCACGACACCTTCGTGCGGCTGCTGAACAGCGACCGTGTACCGAGCCGGCTGGACGAGCCCCGCGCCTACCTGACCACCGTCGCGCAGCGCCTGGTGTCCAACCACTGGCGGCGCGAGAAGCTCGAACGCGCCTATCTGGAAGCCCTGGCGCAGGCGCCAAGCCGCGCCGAACTGTCGCCGGAGGAACGGGCGATCCTGCTCGAGACCCTGTTCGAGCTCGATTGCCTGCTCGACGGGCTGCCGCGGATCGTCAAGGAAGCCTTCCTGCTGTCCCAGCTCGACGGGCAGACGCACGGCCAGGTCGCGCAGGCGCTGGGCATCTCGATTCCGACGGTCAAGCGCTATGTCGTCAAGGCGCTGCAGCGATGCTTCTTCGCCGACCTGTCGTTCGTCGGATAACGACCGCATCCACCCGGATATCGCCGCCTTGGCCTCCACCTGGTACCAGACCACCGCCGATGCGGCCAATATCCCGGCCGACGTGGCCGAGCGCGCGCTGGAATGGCTGCTCGAGCTGCAGGGCGAGGACGTGGCGCCCGAGGTCGTCGAGGCCTTGCAGCGCTGGCGCGCCGCGCATCCGGATCACGAACGGGCCTGGCAGCGGATCGAATCGGTCAAGGACCGGCTGCGGCCGCTGTCCTCGCCGGTGACCGCCGAATTCGCGCGGGCCGCGCTCGCCCCGCCGGGATCCCCAGGACCGACCAGGCGACGGCGCGCGATCAAGGTGCTGGCGCTGTCGCTGTTCGCCGGTGGACTGGCCTGGAGCGCGCGTGACCAAACAGCGTGGCGCCAATGGGCCGCGGACCATCGCACCGCGGTCGGGGAACGGCGCGTGGTGATGCTGCCGGACGGCACGCAGCTGTGGTTGAACACCGCCAGCGCGGTCGATATCGAATTCGATGCGGTCCAACGGCGCGTCAGGCTGCTGGCCGGTGAAATCCTGATCGCCACGGCGAAGGACGATGCATCGCCATCCCGGCCCTTCCTCGTCGAAACCGCGCAGGGCACGGCGCAGGCGCTCGGCACGCGCTATGTCGTGCGCCAGCGCGGCGACGATACCGACGTCAGCGTCTTCGAGGGCAAGGTCGAAATCCGCCCCAATGGCAGAGGCAATGATGGCCGCTCGATCGTGCTGCCGGCCGGCTATCGCGCCAGCTACACCGCGGACGGCATCACGTCCCCTGCCCCGGCCGAGACCGCCGGCGCGTCGTGGGCCGAAGGGTTCATCGTCGCCCGCAGCATGCGGCTGGACGATTTCCTGGTGGAACTGGGCCGCTACAGCAACGACGCATTGTCGTGCGACCCGGCGCTGGCGGGCCTGCGCGTGTCCGGCTCGTTCCCGGTCGACGACATCGGCAAGGTGTTGAGCGCGTTGGGCACGACGCTGGATGTGCGCACCGAAGTGGTGACACGGCTGTGGGGAAGGCGCGAGATCCGGCTGACCCCCAAGCCTGCCGCGTAGCGACCCGATGCCGACGATGCCCGAAAACCCACCACGTCATTCCCGCGAAAGCGGGAATCCAGCGTCCTGGCAAGCCACTGGGTCCCCGCCTTCGCGGGGACGACGCAGAATTGCCGGCCGACCCATTACCGGAGATCTGAAAAAAATTTGCCGCGAGCTGATCCGTTTTGGTTTTTCGCGGGTCATGGAGGTGAGCACTCCAACTTCTCCTCCTTCAGAAAGGTCAGATCATGGCTTCCCTCCGGGTCCACGTCACGGCGCCGACGCGCCAGCCCACTCACCGATTCCGGCGCAAGCTGCTGGCCCGCGCGGCGCGGCAGATCGCATGCGGCGCCGCCGTGGTGCTGCCGGCGCTGTCCTTGCCGGCCATCGCCCACGCACAGCCGGCCGCGGCCAGCCGCAGCTATGACATCCCGGCCGGCACGCTCGAATACGCGCTCAGCCGCTTCGGCCGCGAGGCCGGCATCATGCTGTCGTTCAAGCCGGAACTGACCGCCGGCCGCAGCAGCGGCGGCCTGAAGGGCGACTACACGGTTCGCCGCGGGCTGGACACGCTGCTGGCCAGTTCGGGGCTGGCGGCGGTCGAGCAGGCGAACGGCACCTACGTCGTCACTGGCGCGCCGCGGTCTGCGCAGGCCGGCGACGGCGTCGCGACGCTGCCGACGGCCACCGTGGTCGCCTCCGCCAACGACGGCGGGCTGCCCGCGCCCTATGCGGGCGGCCAGGTCGCGCGCGGGGGCGGCCTCGGCGTATTGGGCATGGCCGACGTGATGGACGTGCCGTTCAGCACCACCAACTACACGGCCGAGATGCTGCAGGACACGCAAGCCCGCACGCTGGCCGACGTGGTCGTCGGCGAGGCCTCGGTGCGCACGCTGACCTCGAGCGGCGGCTTCGGCGAGGACTTCCAGATCCGCGGCTACACCGTGTCAAGCGGCGACGTTGGCTTGAACGGCCTCTATGGCATGGCCTCCGCGAGCCGGATGCCGGCGCTGATGATGGAGCGCGTCGAGGTGCTCAAGGGCCCGGGCACGCTGATGTACGGCATCGGCCCGAACGGCAGCATCGGCGGCGCGATCAACGTGGTCACCAAGCGTGCCGGCGACGAGCCGCTGACCCGCCTGACCGGCACCTTCCAGAGCAAGTCGCAGCTCGGCGTGCAGGCGGACATCGGCCGCCGCTTCGGCGACAACAAGGAATGGGGCGTGCGCTTCAACGGCGCCTACCAGAACGGCAAGACGACGCTGGACGATGGCCGCGCCGAACAGACGGTCGGCGCAATCGGGCTCGACTATCGCGGCCGCAAGCTGCGCTGGTCGCTCGATGCCTACAGCCAGCACGAGGGCATCGACAACTTCCGGCCGCAGATCGGCTTCCTGGCCGGCGTCACGTCGATTCCCGAGGCGCCGTCCGGTCACCGGAATTTCTACCCCGGCACCAAGCTGAACCTGCACGACACGGCCGTGATGAGCCGGGTCGAATACGACCTCGCGCCTAACCTGATGGTATGGGGCGCGGCGGGCTATCACGAGGGATCGACGTATCAGGACTTCCCGTCGGGACGAGTCGATGCCCTGGGCAATTTCACCGTCAACAACGCCTGGTACGACGCGTACAGCAAGACGCGCACCGCCGAGGTCGGCGCGCGCGCAAGCTTTGCAACCTGGAACGTCGGCCATACCGTTACGTTCAGCGCGACGCGGCTCAATCAGGAGGCCGGCAACTTCTATCGGGCGAATCCGCTCAGCGACGGCGTGCCGTCCAGCATCTACAACCCCGTGCCGATTCCGCCGGTGCGCGGCACCCGTGACGAACCGCAGCGCGCCTCCGAAACCGAACTGACCAGCTTCTCGCTGACCGATACGCTGTCCTTCGCCGACGATCGCGTGCTAATCACCGGCGGCCTGCGCCACCAGCGCGTGGCGCTGGAAAATTTCACGGCTGGCGTGCAGTCGGGCAAGTACGACGACAGCGCGGTCTCGCCGCTCGCCGGCATCGTGATCAAGCCGCTGTCCAACGTGTCGGTCTACGGCAACTACACCGCGGGCCTGACGCGCGGCGGCGTCGCGCCGGCCGGCACCGAGAACGCGGGCGAGGTCTTCGCGCCGTACAAGTCCCGGCAGTACGAGGCCGGCGTCAAGGTCGACTGGAGCCGCCGCGTCACCACCACCGTCTCGGTGTTCCAGATCGAACGCCCGAGCGCCGTCACCGATCCCGCCACCAACATCTACAGCTTCGACGGCGAACAGCGCAACCGCGGCCTGGAACTGTCGGCCTACGGCGAAGTGATGCGCGGCCTGCGGCTGATGGCCAGCGCGACCTTCTTCGACGCCAAGCTGACCCGTACCGCCGGCGGCGTCAACGACGGCAAGGACGCCAACAACGTGCCCAAGCGCACCTTCAACCTGGGCGTCGACTGGGATACGCCGTGGGTGCAGGGCCTGAGCCTGTCCGGCCGCGTGCTGCATACCTCGTCGATGTACTTCAACGCGGCCAATACGCTGAGCCTGCCCAGCTATACCCGCTACGATATCGGCGCCCGCTACCGGACCCGCATCGGCAGCACGCCGGTGGTGCTGCGCGCCAATGTGCTGAACCTGTTCAACGACAACTACTGGCTGGCCAGCGGCACCTATGTCACCGTGGCGGCCCCTCGCACGCTGATGCTATCGGCGCAATTCGACTTCTAACGGCTATCCAGGACTATCCAAGGACGATTCCATGAAACCTACCGCATCGCTTGCCTTCGCGCTGATGGCCTTCGCCACCGCGGCGCAGTCGCACCAGATCTGGATCGAACAGGCGCCGGGCCAGAACGCCAGCGTCCGCTTCGGCGAGTTCGCCGAGAACCTGCGCGAGGTCTCGCCGGGCACGCTGGACAAGCTGGGCGTGCCGAGCGCCGCGCTGCTGTCGTCCAAGGAAGAGCGGGCCGCCGACGGCGTCAAGACCGGCGACGGCTATGCCCTGCCCTTCCGGGCCAAGGCCGGCGACGCGATCGTGGCCCAGGCGCCCCACTACCCGCTGTATCCGTTCAAGCGCGGCGACCAGCAGCTGACCGGCTGGTATTTCCCCGCCGCGCGGCTGGTGACCGAGCTGGCGCCACAGGCGCCGAAGCTGGTGCTGGACGTGGTGCCGGCGGGCAAGGCCGGCGAGCTGCAGGTCTTTTTCAGCGGCAAGCCGCTGCCCAAGGCCAAGGTCGCGCTGGTCACGCAGTCGGGATGGGCCAAGGAAAAGCAGACCGACGAGCAAGGCAAGGTCGCCTTCGACATGCCGTGGCAAGGGGTCTATGTCGCCGAGGTCAGCCACCAGGACGAAACCCCGGGCGAGCGCCAGGGCCAGGGCGGCCCCGAGCGATACCATCGCGTCGACTATGTCAGCACGCTGACCTACGTCAAACCCGACGGCCTGCCCGCCGTGCCGGCCATTCCTGCACCGTCCAAGAAGGCCAGCCACTAAATGCAAGCCGCCGTGCCCCGAGCCCTGAAGATCGGCTCGCTCGTTTCGCGCATCGTCGCCGCGGTGCTGGGCGGCTATGCGCTGGCGGCGCTGGCCAGCGTCGCCGCGCTGGCGCTGCCAATCAGCAAACCGCAGGCCGTGCTGACCGGCATGCTGGCCAGTTTCGCCATCTACGCGGGCGCCGTGATCTGGGTGTTCGCGGTACGCAGCGCGGGGCGCGCGTGGGCCGGCCTGCTGGTGGCGGCCGCCCCGTTGCTGCTGGCCGCCTGGTATGCCGGCGCCGTAGGGAGTGCATCGTGACGTCTACCGCGAAGGCCCCCAACAACAAAGCCGCCCAGGGCCGCGGTATCCGCCAGACCATGTCCGACCTGCATACCTGGGCCGGACTGCTGGTCGGTTGGATTCTGTACGCGATGTTCCTGACCGGGACGGTCAGCTATTTCAAGGACGAGATCTCGCAGTGGATGCGGCCGGAACTAGCCCATCAGCTCGAGGTGCCCGATCCCGCGGTGGTGGCCCAGCGCGTTGCCGACACGCTGGGGACCGTGGCCGCCGGCAGCCCGCTGTGGGGCATGGAGATGCCCACGGACCGGCACAACGTCGTCAGCGCGTTCTGGCGCACGCCGGGCGCGCCGTCCGGCAAGCGCGCCTTCGACAGCGGCACCTTCGATCCGGCCACCGGCCAGAAGGTCGCGGCGCGCGATACCAACGGCGGCGAGTTCTTCTATCGCTTCCACTTCCAGTTCCACTACATGCCGGTGCTGTGGGGGCGCTGGCTCGCGGGCTTCTGCGCGATGTTCATGCTGGTGGCGATCGTCAGCGGCGTAATCACCCACAAGAAGATCTTCGTCGACTTCTTTACCTTCCGCTGGGGCAAGGGCCAGCGCTCCTGGCTCGATGCGCATAACGCGCTGTCGGTGTTCGGCCTGCCCTTCCACCTGATGATCACCTATACCGGCCTGGTGACGCTGATGGCGATGTATATGCCGTGGGGCCAGCAGGCGGCATTCAAGACGCCGGCCGAGCGGCAACAGCTGACCGCGCAAATGAATGCGTCCCCGCCGCCCGTCAAGCCCAGCGGCGTGCCGGCCCGGCTCGCCCCGATCGACGACATGGTGCGCCTGGCGCAGGCGCGCTGGGGCCAGCACAACATCAGCCGCGTCACGATCGCCCATGCCGGCGATGCCTCGGCCCGCGTCACCGTGTTGCGCGGCGAGGCCGCGCGCGTGTCGATGAGCCCGCAGTACCTGGTGTTCAACGGGACCACCGGCAAGCTGCTCGAGGCGCGCGACAGCGTCGGCCCGGCGGCCGAGGTGCGCGGCGTCATGTATGCGCTGCACCTGGGGCGATTCAGCGATCTGCAACTGCGCTGGCTCTACTTCATCGTCAGCCTGGCCGGCACGGCGATGGTCGGCACCGGGCTGGTGATGTGGACCGTCAAGCGTCGCCAGAAGCTGCCGAATCCGGAGCGGCCGTATTTCGGCTTCTGGCTGGTCGAGCGGCTCAATATCGCGGCGATCGCCGGCCTGTCGATCGCGATGACGGCGATGCTGTGGGGCAATCGCCTGCTGCCGGCCGAGCTCGCAGCCCGAGCCGCATCGGAGATCCACCTGTTCTTCATCGCGTGGGCGGCGACGCTGCTGTACGCGCTGCTGCGTCCGGCGCGCAAGGCGTGGATTGAACTGCTGTGGCTGGGCGCCGCGCTGCTGGCGCTGCTGCCCGTGGTCAATGCGCTGACCACCGACAGGGGCCTGTGGCGCAGCGTCGCCGACGGCGACTGGGTGTTTGCCGGCTTCGATCTGATGATCTGGGCCTTCGCCGCACTGCACGCGATGCTGGCGGTGCGGACCGCGCGTCATCGGCCGAAGAGCAGGCCCGCCCCAAGGACGCGCGCGAGGTCCGTCACCACCACGGCCACCGCCACGCTGTCGGAGGACGGCGCATGATGGACCTGCTCGCCTTCCTGTTGTGCCTGGCCGCCTTCGGCGCGCTGGCGCTCGCGATGGAGCGCCATCAGCAAGCGATCTTTGCCGCTTTGCTGCCACGGCCGCGCACGCGGCTGCTGCGCGCGGCCGGCTGGCTGGGCCTGCTGCTCGCGTTGTGGTTGCTGGTCACGCACCGCGGCTGGGCGCTCGGCCTGGTCCATTACAGCGGGCAGACCAGCGTTGCAGCGGGACTCGTCTATGGCGCGTTGATCTGGCGGGAGCGGCGGCACGCGGCTCGCCGGTAACGCGGTCTCGATCGCTACGGCGTAAATACCCCCGCGCCCTCGCACTGTTTCAGCGCTGATACGAATAAAACCGCGCGAGAATCAGACCTGCACAGAATTCATTTGCGTCCCCCGTTGCTGTCGCCTCAGATAAGACGTCCCTGTCCTTCCATCGTGTGAGGCATCGGGGGTGCCGCGCGGCAACACGCGGCACTGCCCCACCCGGATCGCACGGACCGCCTGCTCGCCCGGCCTGATCGGGCGGTCCTCGATCGACGCAGTCCGCCAGGGCACGACGCATGGCCAGCAGCGAAGTCATCCGGTACGCGGTGGAATTGGGGCACAGCCTGCGGCGCACGCTCGGCCCGGCGGCTCCCTCCGCGGATCTGGATGCGCTGCAGGCCGCCGCACAGCAGCTGGACCAGTTCGCGCAGCAGGCGCCGTCGGCGGCCGCCTGGACCGCGGCGGTCGATGCATGGACCGCCGCGCGCAACAGGCTCGCGGCCCATCTGAACCGGTATCTGCTCGAAGGCTTGCCCGATATCCCGGGCCTGCAGGACCTGGTGCGCGCGCTGAACTGGGACAGCCCCCACGGCCTCAATGGCGAACTGCCGCTCGGCCCGCTGAAGCTGGCGCTGTCCTCGTCCGCGCTGGTACTGCAGCCCAGGCTGCCGGACGGCACCACGTTGCCGCCGTTCGCCGTCGGACCCCGGCAACCGTCCGGCATTGCGGTCTCGCTGCCCTCGCCGTTCGGCGGCGGCCTGCCCGGCGGCGGCGCGATCGTGCGGCTGCCTTCGGCGACCGGGTTCGGCGGCGCGCTGAACGTTCCGCTCGGACCCGTGTCGGTCAGCGCGTCGGCCGTGCTAGAGCGCATGCCCGACGGCGTGCCATCGTTTCTGGCGCTGATGGGCGTGTCGTTCGTCCCGCCGATCCAGCTGTCGTTCGGCTTCTCGCTGGACCGCGTCGGCGGCCTGGTCGGCGTGCACCGTCGCGCCGATACCGATGCGCTGGCGCTGGCCGTGCGGTCCGGCGCGGCGGCCGACACGCTGCTGGCCACGCGCCCGCCGGCGAACCCGAGCCTTGCGATCGAGGCGCTGCAACGCTTCTTTCCCGCGTTCCGCGGCAGCCATCTGGTCGCGCCGACCTTGCGGCTCGCGTGGCTATCGGCCGGCGCGGGCAGCTTCCTGTCGCTCGATCTCGGCCTGGTGGCCGAGGTCCCGAGCGGCAAGGTCGTGCTGCTCGGCGTCGCGCGTGCCGGCATTCCCGGCGTGCCTGGCTTGGTGCAGTTGCGGCTGGACCTGCTGGGCATCGTCGATCCGGCGCAGGCGCTGGTATCGCTCGACGCCAGCCTGGTCGACAGCCATGTGCTCGGCGTCTTCTCGGTGTACGGCGATGCCGCGATGCGGCTGCACTGGGGCAGCCAGGCGTATGCGGTGGTGTCGATCGGTGGCTTCTATCCGGGCTTCAACCCGGAGCCGGCGCAGTTGCCGGCCTTGCGCCGCGTCGGGCTGTCGATGCAAACGCTGGGCGGGCCGCTGTCGATCCGCGCCGAAGGCTATCTGGCGTTCACGACCAACACGATCCAGCTGGGCGGGCGGTTCGATATCACGTTCTCGATGGGGCTGACCGCGCATGGCTTCCTGCAGATCGACGCGCTGGTGCAGTTCCGCCCGTTCGCCTTCGTCGCCAATGCGTCCGCGGGATTCGACGTGCGCGCCGGCGGCTTCAGCTTCGGCGGCGTGCGGCTCGACGGCACCGTGTCCGGTCCCGGCCCGCTGGTGATCCGCGGCCGGCTGACCATCGAGACCTTCCTGTTCGACGTCTCCTGGGACGAGACCTTCTCGCTGGGCAGCGGCCCGGCCGACATGGCCGCGAACCCAGGCGAGCTGCTGACGATCCTGCAGCAGGAGATCGTCCGTGCCGGCAATGTGCGGGCCGCGTCGATCGACGATCCCGCGGTGGTGCTGGCCCCGCGCCCCACGCGCCCAGGCATCGCCGCGGTGCCGCCGACCGGCGCGCTGCAATGGTCGCAACGGCGCGCGCCGCTGGGCCTGCCGATCGACCGCGTGGACGGCCTGCCGCTGCCTGCACGCGGGGGCGCGCGTGTGTTGACGCCGGGCGAGCCGGTCCTCGAACGCTTCGCGCCGGGCCACTACTGCAACCTGAACGAGGCCGAGCAGCTGAACCGTCCGCCGTTCGACGTGCTCGATGCCGGCGTGGTGTTGAGCGGCGGCCCGCCCCACGACAGCGCGGCGCAGAACGACGACCGGAAAGTCGACCTGGTCGTGATCCTGCCCGGGCTCGAGGACGAATGGATCGCCCAGCGCACCGACCTCAGGGCGATCGCGCATCTGGTCGCGGCCAGCCATCGTCCCCCCGCGCTCGGCAACACGGCGCAACTGATCCACGCGGCCCGCGAAGTGTGGACCACGGTGCCGCCGACGGAATTCGCGAGCTACACCAGCGCCACCGCCGCGCATGCCTTTGCCCGCCACAACAGTACCGGGGGCGCGGTGCCGATGGCCGACCTGCTGTCGCCGGTCGACCTGTCCGGAGTCTGAGCATGGCGAAGTTCCTTTCCTGGCGGGTCACCGCGCTGCGCCACGGCGCCAACGGCAATGTGGTCGCGGGACGCCTGCAGGCCGGCGCCACGCTGACGCTCGAAGAGATCGTCACCGGCGGTACGCCACGCTCGATCACGGCGCCCGCCCCCTACGAGCTGTTCGGCCCCGGCGACGTGCAACGGCTGGCGCCCGGGACGATCACCCGGCGCTACCCGCCGCCCGGCGCGTCCGATGCGGAAAACACCAAGCGCGCGCTGGTCGAATTCAGCCACCCGGATACGCTGGACCTGCCGTGGCGGTATTCGCCCGATCCAGGGCTGCCCGCCGCGATCCGGCCATGGCTGGTACTGGTGGTGGGGCTGCCCACCGACGTCGTGCCCGGCGGCGATGGCCGCGTTACGCTGTCCGCGCAGGCGCAAGCCGGCCATCCGCTCGGCGACTCGCACCAGTGGGCTCATGTGCATGAAGTCGACGGCGACTGGTACAGCCGCATCCTGAGTCCGCTGAAGCTCGAAGCGCAAACGGCGTACGTCGCCTGCCTGGTACCCGCGTATGTGGTCGAGCCCGACGGCACGCTGCGCGATGCATGGCCCGTCGCCGCCGGGCAGCCGGTGCGCGTGACCTGCTACGACAGCTGGGGCTTCCGTACCGGCGAAGGCGGCGATTTCCGGGACATCGCCAAGCGGCTGCGCACGCCGGTCGACGGCGAGCTGAAGGAGGACTTCGGCCGCGCGAAGCTGCGATACCAGCGGCGAGGCCCCGCCGCCGCCGGCGAGCCCACGACGGTCGCGCTGCCGATGGGCGGCGCGCTGCAACGGGTCAGCATGGTCGGCGCACCAGGCGAGCCCCTCGCGCCCTGGCTCGCCGCGGAAACCGCCGCGCTGACCGCAATGCCGCCGGTGCCGCCGGGCCGCTGGCTGCTGACCGCACCGCGCTACCACGCGCCGTTCACGATGCCGGGCACCAGCCCCGCGGCCGGATGGAGCGCGCAGTTTCATACCGATCCGCGCCATCGCGGCGCGGCCGGTCTCGGCGCATGGGCCGCCATTGCGTGGCAGGACCGCATCGCCAAGGCCGCCGCCACGCGTGCGGGCGATCTGGCGATTGCACGCGAGCGCATCGGCAACGTCGCGCTCGGCGTCGAGGTGTCGCGCTCGCTGTGGTTCCGCCATATGCCGCCCGACCCCGTCGACAAGCTCGCAGTGCTCGGCGCCATGCTCGGCCGGATGCCAGTCAACGCCGAGCAGACAGTGTCGTCGGCGTTGACCGGACGCACGCCCGGCATGGTGCCGGCGATCTGGTCGTCGGCCGCGCGGCGCGCGCTGCGTCCGGGCCCTGCGCGCTCGGTGCTGACGCGCGATGGCGTGATTGCCCATCGCGTGCTGCTCGACGCGGCCGCCGCCTGTCCGGCGCCGCCCGACGATCCCGATGCGATCTGGCACCGGCCGCGCGGTGACGCCGCCCCCTTGCTGAAGGACGCGGTGCGGCGCGCGTTCGACGACGAGCGCCAGGCCGATGACCTATTCCGGATGCTGATGGACAGCGAAACCACGACGGACCTGAACCGCCTGGCCGCCGCGCTCGATGCGCTGACGCCCGATGCCGATGGCCGCGTCGACCCGGATAAGGTCATTCGGGCCGTGCGGGAACCCGGACAGCGGATCGACGAGCCGGCCACCGCCCAATGGGTCGACACGCTCGCGGGGAGCCGCCCGCGTTGCCGGCCGGTGGACCTGGACACGCTGGGCCAACGCGTTGCGGACGCCGTCAATCCGTTCGCCGCGCGTCCGCCGGCGGCCGATCGCGTGCTGGCCACCCTTGTCGGCATCGACGACATCGGCCCCGTCGAAATCGAACCCGAGCTGGACCTGCCGCTGTGGCAGTTCCTCAACGAGGCCGCGCCCGACTGGATGCTGCCGGGCATCGGCGACCTGCAACAGGACCGCGTGGTCGGGCTGGCCACGCACGCCGCCTTCGTCGAGGGCGTGCTGGTCGGCGCCAATCATCAGGCGCTGGGCGAGCTGCGCTGGCGCAATGTCCCGATCGCCCCACGCTGGTCGCCGCTACGCAAGTTCTGGCAGCGTACCGGCGGCCAGTTCGATATCCATCCGATCCGCCAGTGGCCCGCCGATGCGGCCCTGGGCGCCGCCGCGCTGACGCCGACGCCGCTCGCCAGCGAGGCGGTCGTGCTGTTCAAGACTCCGCTGTTCCGCCGCTATCCCGACACGGTGGTCTATCTGTACAAGGCCGAGGCGGATTGGTCCGTGCCGGACCCGGACGAACCACTGGACGAGTCGCTCAAGCAGTATCCGACGTTCCCCGGCAGGATCGGCCGCGACGTCGCGTTCTTCGCGTTCAACGTGGCGCCCGCGGATCTGGCCAACTATTGGGTCGTACTGGAAGAGCCGCCGGCCGGCTACCGCTTCTACAGCCGGCACGACGATCAGGACCGGCCCATTGGCAGCGTCGCCGATGGCGCCGCCTACGCCCTCGAAACCTTCGCCCGGCCGGTTCGCGTGATGATCGGCAAGCTGGAGCTGGCATGAGCGCCGTCGAGGTGCTGGCCCCGCTGCGGATCGAGACGCGCTTCTACGCGCCGGACGGTGCGCGGCCCGGCTGGCTGCTGCGGCTGCGCGTCTGGCCCGACGAATTCTCGATGGCGCGCCGGCCCATCGCCCCGTCGCCGGCCGAGCTCGATCTCTACGACGACGTGCTGCGCCAGTTCCCCGCCGATGCCGGCATGCAATGGCGCATGCTGGCCGCGCGGCTGGGCGTCGAACGGGCGCTATGGCTGCGACGGACCGTTGCCATCGTGGCCGATCCGAGCCCGAGCACCGATCGCGGCATGGCGCAGCCGCGCGATCCGTTGGCCTGGCCCGACACGCACCAGCCCTTCGGTCTGCCGCCCGCGATCCACGTCTGGTTCGTTCAAGCCGGCCAAGCCGGCCAGGCAGCAACGCCCACGCTGGCCGGTACGATGCGTCCCAAGCGCGAACGGATCGCCGAACAACTGGGCTTGGCCGCCTTCGAAAATCCTGCCGCCACCGGCGAGCTGCCGCAAACGTGGTGGACCTCGTTCGAGGTCGCCATGGACGTCGAACTGGCGATCGAAATCACCTTTCCCGCCGGCGCGCAGCCGCCCGCGCTCGACGCCATCGTGGTCGCTGGCATCGGCGACGTCTCGCCGGAACCGCTGATCGCGATGCACGCCGCCAGCGGGCGGCTGTCGGTGCTGCGGCCCGGCACGCCGACCAATACGGTGGACGGCGAGGCCACCGCCGAGGTCGCATCCAATGCCCGCGCCGATCCGGCCGCATGGGAAGGCATCGACGATGCGCCGCCAGCCGCGGACAGCGCCTCGGCCGCCGTGATGCAGGCGCTGGCCGGACCGGATGCGGTACCGATCAAGCTGCAAGGGGGCGACGTTGCCGCAAGCGGATACGACCCGTTGGTCGTGCATGCGTTATGGCCGGTGCTGTGGGGGCATGCGCTGCGCGATGTCGTCGGCGCCGGCGAACAGGAGGCGCGGCTGGCCGAATGGGCGCAGGCGTGGCTGGCGCCGCAGGGCCCGTATCCGGCGATTCGCGTCGGCTCGCAGCCCTACGGCCTGCTGCCGGCCACCGTACTCGCCGGCTGGACCGGCCAACACATCACGGCGGGACAGATCCGCGCTTGGGCCGGCCCGTGGCGCGATGCGGCCGCCGCCGATGCCGCGGTCTACCCCGGCACCGTGGTGGGCGCCTCCGCGCAGCGGGCGGCGGAACTGCTGGGCGAGGATACGCCCACGCGCCGCTGGGCCGTGCGGCTGGTTTCGCCCTTGCCCGTGGTCAAAGCGATCCGGGCGATGCGCGCAATGCCGCCGCTCCAGCCGAGCGCGTGGGAAGACGACACGGCCTCGATCCTGGCCGGCCGCAAGACGCCGCTATCGCCGCTGGGCGCCTTCTCGGAGCAGGCCCCTGTGCCCGCCAGCACGCCCGAAGCCGACAGCGACGACCCGGAAACGCTGCGCCTGCTGCTGGAGGACGACAGCGAGATCTTCCCGCAGCGCTGGGACCACAAGCTGGGCCTGCTGGGACATCTGATCTTCGAAGCGCTGTGCCTGCTGCGCGCGAGCGTCGGCCAGGCGCGTGAGTCGATCGAAACTGGCCAGCCCGTCGACCCGCACGCGCCCTTGCCGATGCAGGCGGGCACCGATGCGCTGGTCAGGCTGGTGCGGCGCGGTTATCCGGGCACGCCGTCGCAGCCGCAACTGGACGATCTGTTCGCCTCTCCGGACGCCGGCGCGCAGCGCGTCGCCAAGCGTTGCCTGCGCGGCATCGAGGCGTTGGTGGCGCTGGTGCAGGCCTATGCCGATGACCCAGACGGCGTCTTCGGGTGCGTGCTGGCCGCGCTGGACACGGCCAGCCATCGCGTCGACCCGTGGGTCACGGGCCTTGCCAGTTCGCGCCTGCGCGAGCTGCAGAACGCACGGGCACCGTGGCGGCTCGGCGTCTACGGCTGGGTCGATGCGCCGGCGCCCTACGATGCCGCCACTGCCGGCCATGGCCTGCCGCCCGGTCCCACCGCCGCCGGCCTGCTGCACGCGCCGTCGCAGACGCAGGCGATGACGGCCGCGCTGCTGCGCGATGCGGCGGTCCGCCATCCCGGCGATGCGCGCTGGCGGATCGCCATCGATTCGGCCAAGGTGCGCGCCGCCATGCGGCTTGCCGAGCGGGTTCGGCTCGGCGTGCATCCCTACGAGGCGCTGGGCCTCGAGGTCGAGCGCATCGTCGGCGACTGGGACACCGTGCGCAAGCTGCGCGAGGACTACCCGATGCGCGACACGCATGCGGGCACGCGATGCTGCGACGGGGCGCGCGTGCTGCGGCTGCTGTTCCGGCATCAGGCGGGCGATCCGCCGCCACCGGCGCTGCCGGCCGGCGTGCGGGAAGCCCTGGCCACCTGCGATGCGGCGCTCGACACCTATGCCGATCTGCTGGTGGCGGACGGCGTCCATGCGCTGGTCAGCGGCCATGGCGGCCTGGGCAACGCGGCGATGGAGGCCGCGGCGGGCCTCGGGCCGCCGCCCGAACTGCGCGCGATACGCACGCCGCGGCAGGCCACCAGCGTGCGCGTATCGGCGTGGGCGGTGCTGCCGCCCGGCGATGCGGCGCAAGCAGGCGGCCAGACAGGCGCGCCGCCGGCCGTGCTCGCCGATCCCGCGTTGGCGAGCCTGCTCGACCGGGAGTTGGGCCCGGCAAGCGGCTGGACCTGGACCGTCGGAGCCGATGCGGTAAGTCTGGCCGACCTCGGCCTGCATGCGATCGAGGCGCTCGCACTGTCGCCGGCGGAACTGGCGCAGCGCCTTCGCGGCCAGCGCGACGCGTCGCTGCCCCTCGCCTCCGGCACCGGCGCCGGCAAGCTGGCCCGCGCCACGCGGCTGGCCGAGCTGCTTGGCGGCGGCGACAGCGATCCACCGATTCCCGGTGCGATCGATGGCCGCGACGACGATGCTGCGCCCGGCTCGCCCCTGCGTGACGCGATGATGGCCGACCTGGCGGGCCGGCTCGGCGTGCTGCGAAACCGGCTGACCTCGCTGCTGGCTTCGCTCGCCGCGCTGGATCTGAACGACCCCGCCGCGGTGACATGGTCGCTGCAACAATGCCGCGCCTGGGGTGCCGTGCAGGCCGACGACGCCGAGCCGCTGGCCCAGGCGCTCGCCCGCCTGCAGGCACGGCTGACGGCTATGCCGGAAAGCGGCGCCGATGGTGCGGGCGGCCTGCGCGGGCTGCGGCAATCGATCCGTGCCCTGGTTGGCCATCCTCGCCTGCCGGTGCTGCCGCTGGTGCCGTCGCTGGCCGTGGGCCCGTTGCGCGCGGCGATGCGCGACGACGAAGGACGCCCGCGCACCGATCGGGATTGGCTCGAGATCGTCGCCGCCGTGCGCCCGCGTCTGGCGAGCCTTGAAGCCTGGCAGCTCGATCCCGCGACGCAGCCCTGGGGCGCCGCCGTACGGACTGGCGATGGCTCGGGCAATCCGTGGAGCCCGGCGGGACCGGTGGTGGTCGCGTATGGACCCGACCCGGCCGCGCTGGCCGGCAGCCTGGCCCGGGTCGCGATCGCCGGGCTGGACGCCTGGCAGGACGCGATCCCTTCGGCCCGGCACACGACCAGCGCGGCCTTTGGCTTCAACGGCCCGAAGTCGCGCGCGCCGCAGGCGGTGCTGCTGGCGGTGCCGCCGGACCCCAGCCAACGGCTGAACGACGCGGAACTGGTGGCGCTGGTGCTGGAGACGCGGCAGCTGGCGCGCGCCCGCGCCTGCCGTCCGCGGCCGGGCAGCCGGATCGCGACACCGGCTGCGCTGTCCTCCTTGCCGGATATGTTCTGGAGCCATTGGACCTGAGGCCGCCCACCGGCCCGCGACGCCCGCCGATGGCTCCCACCGATCGAGACCGCCATGTCCCTGCATTTCCGCCTCGAACCGCTGAGCCCGCCGACCGACTTCCATCGCGGCCTGCGAGCGCGCGTCGCCGATCCCGTCTGGTTCCTGACGCGGCAATGGCAGCTCGGCGAACTGCAGGGCGAAGACGTGTCGAGCCCGGTCTCGGTGGCGGTCAGCGTCACGCATGAGCCGTTGCGCTATGCGCCGCGCCGCCCCGATCTCGATCCGGCGCGCATACCGGCCGAAGCGCTGGTCGAGGCCGAGCCCGGAGACTGGTGGACCATCGGCCGGCGCATCCGCCTGGGGCGTGCCGCCGCGCCGCTGTTGCCTGCGCTGCCGCCGCAGCGCCTGCAGACCTTGCGCCTCGGTCCGCTGCCCGCGCCCTACGAAGCGCTGTCGGACGAACTGGACGGGCGCGCGATCTTCACCGCGGGACTGCTCGCCGGCCATGCCCTGTGGAACGAGGTGCCATCGCCACCGGCCGACAACTGGTCGTCGCGCCGCCTGACGCACGATGCGCGCTTCAGCGCGGGGACGCGCGCGCTGGAGATTCGCGACCACGATGGCGGCGACGTGGACTGGTACTCCGCCGACGCGGGCGGAACGGTGCTGCGCGCGGACGCCGGCGCGGCCGCGCCCGTGCCTTCGTCGCGGCAACTGCTGGTCAGCCGGCTGTCCTACCCGGGCGCGCCGCATCCGCGCTGGTGGCAGATCGAGGATCAGGCGGTGGACCTGGGCGCCTTCTCGCCGGACCGCGCGCATCTGGGCACCGCGCTGCTGCTCGATGTGGCCCTAGCCCATGCCGACGACTGGTTCTGGTTCCCGGTGCCCGAGCCACCGCCCGCGACGAACGGGAAACGACCGCCTTCGTCCGGCATGCTGGTGACGCTGCGCGAGACCGTGGTGCACGACAGCTTCGGCGATATCTGGACGCTGGCGCCGCCGCCGGTGGACGGGCAACACGGCTGGTCGCTGTTTCGCACCACCGGCATGGAAGCCGGCGCGTTGCTGATCTGGCCAGTCGCGGTCGCGCCGCATGCGGGCCCGTGGCTGGACGACGTGTCGCTCGGCATCGACGAGGACGCGAACGTGGCATGGGCGGTGGAACTGCGCGCCGATGGCCGCGTGCTGCTGGCCGACGATACGAGCGAGGCCGCCGCGCGCGAGACCACGCGCACCGGTACGCGGCGGTTCCGCTATCTGCCGATGACGACCCTGCCCGCGCACTGGCATCCGTATCGGCGTACCGGCCCCGACGGCATCCATGGCGACTGGCAACAGGGACTGGTGGCCGATCTCGGCGGCGTGCTGCCGCGCGTGCGGGCGGGTCCGGCATCGCGGCTGATCGGCGGACCGTCGGGGCCCGGCTTCGGGCGCGGCCACGAGATCGCTGCCGAGGCGATTGCCAGCAGCGGCGCATCGTTGCGCCGCCGTGCCCGCCTGGCGCGCGATACCGAGGGCCGCCCGGTGCTGTGGGTCGAGCGCAGCCGCACGCCGCTGGCCGGACCGCCGGTCTCGCATCTGCGCTTCGACGTGATGGCGGAGGATGAGGTGCCCCCGGGAGACGGCGATGGCTGAGGCCTATGTCGACGTGAAGCTGTTCGACGGCTTCGTACTGCCGTACGAGAGCGGCGCCGAGCAGTATCTGGGCGAGCTCAAGCCGTGGTGGGACGAGCTTGCCGCGAGTTATCCCGGGCTGCGGCTCGATCCGGGCTTTCCCGTCGAGCAGATTGGCTTGCTGGCCCATATGGTCGATGCCGGGCGGATGCTGGGCGGCGAGCCGCCCGATCCGTTCGCCTGGTTCGAGGTGCCATGCGAAGCGGCGCAGCTGGAGGCGCTGGTGGGTTTGCTGTATGCGCTGCCCTTCGTCGAATGGGCCGAGCCGCGGATACAGAACTATCCCGCCGCACGCGTCGCTTACGGGACCAACGAGGATGCGCTGGCTTCGAAGCAGCTGCGCGCGGCACCGGTCGGCATCGACGCATGCTTTGCATGGCGCGTGCCCGGTGGCGCGGGACGCGGCATCCCGCTTGCCGATGTGGAGCATGGCTGGAATCTGCAGCATATCGATCTGGCCAGCGTACCGATCACGCCGTTCTCGATGTTTGGTGCCCCTAACCAGCAAGACATCGACCATGGCACGTCCGCCCTCGGCATCGTGGTCGCAGGCGACAACGGCGGCGGCATCGTCGGTATCGCCCCGCAGGCGCATGCGCATGTCGTGACATCGATGCGGCAGGACGGACAACATCGGCTGGATGCCGCCATTGCGGTCGCCGGCGATGCAGTGCGGCCCGGCGGCGTCGTGCTGATCGAACTGGGCAGCGCGCGGCCCTGGGCCGGCGATAACGAACCCGGGCTGCCCGTCGAGCTGTCGAGGAAAGTCCAGACCACACTCCAGCTGCTGGGATTCTTTGGCATCACGGTGATCGAGCCGGCGGGAAACACTGGAGAAAACCTGGACATGCATCACGAATGCAACCACTTCCATCCCGCCCATCCCGGTTTCCGCGATTCGCTCGCGATCATGGTCGGCGGTGCCACACAGGATCCACCCGTCGCGGGGGTGCATCAGCCATGGCAACGCGGTTCGACGTTCGGCACGCGGGTGGACTGCTTCGCCGCGTTCGCGGGCGTGCGTGCCCCGTACGATCATGCCCCCTATCCCTATCGCGAATTCGGCGGCACGTCCGCAGCCTCCGCGGTGATCGCCGGCGTGGTTTGCGCGATTCAAGGCATGCAGGCCGCCAGGGATGGGCAGTGCCTCTCCCCTACTTCCATTCGCGATCTGCTTCGCAACCCTTCCCTTTGCACGCCGGCCGCGTCCGACCCGCCTGGCAATATCGGCGGCATGCCGGACCTGCGCAAGATTGCCGTGCATATGGGCTGGCCGCGCATTCTGCCCGCGCCAGCAGCGGCGGCCATCGCCGGCGACAGCGCGCTGCTGGTGGGGCTTGGCGCCGACGACCGCCTCAGCCTGCGGATCTGGTCGCGCTTGTTCGGCCCGGGGCCCGAACTGCCCCAGCCGGACAGCAAGCCGTTCGACCTGTCCGATTGTCAGCCTGCTCTGTTGGTCTCGCTCGAGACCGCGCCGCTGCTGCGTACGGTATTCGAGGTCCTGATCACCGGCGTCGACGGGTCCTTGCGGTACTACTACTGGGACACGCTTGGCAATACCGGCGATATCGCCAGGGAGCGGACAGAACTCGGCAGCCTCGCCCCCGGCTACGACGTGGCGGCTTGCCATCCGTTGTACGAGCTGACGACGGTGGCGGCGATCCAGATGAGCGGACAGTTGGTGGAGGTGGAGTACGACGCGACCGTCATGGGCAATCACGACTTCTCCGACGCGGTGCAACTCGATGCGTTCAGCACCTACCGCCGTACCCCCGGTCCCGTGATGCTGTCGCGCAAGCCGCGCACCGTCGATGTCGTCGCCATCGACGACGGCGGCGCGCTGCGCTGGATTTCCGGCATCGTTCCCGAGGGCAACACCACCACGTTCTGGCGCGAATCGGTGGCCGCGCAGTGCGACGTGCCGATGGAACCGGGTGTCAAACCCGGCATCGTCGGCACGCTCGATGGCGTCGCCGTAGTGGCCGTCGGCAGCGACGGGTTGCTCTACTGCTGCGGCTTCGGTCTGCAGCCGCTGCTGTTCGAGACGCTGGTGCCGATCGGCCCGGCGCCGGCCTTCGCCGCGGAAGGCCATCTGGGCCTCGCGCTGCTGCACGACGATACGCTGGTGACGGTTGCCGTCAGCGCCGACGGGCTGCTGCATGCCGCCTTCCGACCGCTGGTACCGGGCGGCGAATGGACGCCATGGCTGGCGATCGATCCTTACACGGCGGTCAGCCCTGCCGGCGGGGCCACCGTCATCACGCAGGGCGACACGGTGATGGTATTCGCCGTGCTGCCCGACGGCCGCGTCTGCCGCAGCGACTACGCGCCCGAGAGCGGCTGGTCGCCGATCATGGCGGGATGATCGACTGCGACCGCATCAGGGCCGGCGGCAGCTGACGTCACCCTCCTGGCAATCCGTCAGACGCTTCAGCTCGCCGGTGCGCCACTGCGTCAAGCGCGCCTGGCATAGCTGCACGGCAACGCCGCCAATCGAGCCGCCGGCCGTTCGCCCCGTTTCCAGCTCGCAGGCGCGGCGCTGGTATTCGAGAAAACTCTTCTGCGAAGCGTTCAACTGCTGCCGCTCCCTGGCGTTCAGCACCTTGGTCAGCTTGCGGTACTCCTGTGCATATTCCGCGTTGGCCGCATCGAACGTTTCCTGGGCGCAGGACTGCATCTGTACGGTGGTGACAGCCTGCTCCATGCAGTCCGCGGCATTGGCGAACTGGCATGCGCCGGCGAGAACCGCGAGTGCGGCCGCATGTTTGACGATCATCTCGATTGACCTCCGAGTGGGTGCGGGATGGTGTGTGGGGTGGCTGCCGCATACGGTCGCGATTTTCGGTCGCGATTTTCGGTCGCCATTTACGGTCGCCATCGGTCGCCACTTCGCCGACATTATTGCCGCAGACGAAGGGACGGTGCGCTTGCGCCGCCGCTGCGGCTGACGTATGGTTGCGCCTTCAGGGATAACCGAAGCACCGCCTCGAAACCCGCCGAACCCGGCCCGGCATGCAAGCCGTGGCCCCATGTACGACGGGAGGCGATCTTGGACAAGCGCGTCTATCTGCTGACGGCGACGGTATTCCTGGCGGGCATTGCCGAAAACATCTGCATCGGCATCCTGCCGTCCATTGCCGGTGATCTCGGCGTTTCCGTGGCATCCGCGGGACAACTGACCACCATATTCTCGGCCGTCTTTGCGACCGTGGCCTTCCTCTCGTCGGCGCTGCTCGGGCGCGGCGATCGCAGGACGCTGCTGTTGATCGCGCTGGCCGTGTTCGCAACGAGCAATGCGATCGCCGCGGCGAGCCCCAACTACACTGCCCTCTTCGGCGCCCGCGTACTGATGGCCGGCAGCTGCGCGCTGGTGATCCAGTTGGCGGTCATGCTCGCCACCTCGCTCGCCGGTCCTCATCGGCAAGGCCGTGCCATCGGTATGGTGTTCGTCGGCATCAGCGGATCGCTGGTCCTCGGCGTACCGGCGGGCATGCTGCTCGATCAGTGGGCAGGCTGGCGCGCGGTGTTCGCCACGCTGGCGGCGCTGTCGCTGCTGCCCGGCGCGCTGCTGTGGATGGCCATGCCGCCATCGCCGATGGAGCGGAGCACATCGCTGCGCGCCTATTGGCGCGAGCTCGCCGATCGGCAGGCACTGAGCGCCCAGCTGGTATCGGTGGCGATGATCGGCGGGCATTTCACGCTGTTCGCCTATCTGACGCCCTACCTTCAGGCAAACCTGAGCCGCGACCCCTCGGTACTGACGGCCGCCTACCTGCTGTTCGGCGTGGCCGGCGTCGTCGGTGCCTGGCTCGGAGGCTGGTGTTCGGACCGCCTCGGCAGCGCGCGCGCGTTGATCGCATGCCCCGCCGCGTTCAGCATCGCCATGGCGGCGCTGGCGCCCGCCGCGGCTTCGCCCTGGTTGCTGCTGCCGGCAATGGTCGTGTGGGGTGCGATCAGCTGGTCGATCTCGCCCATCGTGCAGAATTTCCTGGTGCAGACGGCCCCCGGCAACGCCGATATCCGCGTCGGTATCAATGTCGCGGCAATGCATGCCGGCGTGGCCGTGGGCGCCGCGGCAGGCGGCGTGATCGTCGACCGGGGCGAACTGCTGAATGCGCCGTGGGCGGGCAGCATGCTCGTCGTGCTGGCGTTCGCCTTTGCGGTGGCGGCCGTACGGATTCACGCAGGCGCGGGCCGCGCGTCCGAAGCACGCACACCTGCGATCCGTGCGGACGGACCGCCTGCGCCCTTATCGCGTTGTCCCCAGCGCGCCGCCGTATTGCGTCGCGCCCTGCTGCCGCGAGACCAGTCGCGCGGGCACCAGCAGCGTCAGCACCGCACCGGCGACCAGGCAGCCGGCCAGCAGATACATGCCGGCATTGGTGCTCTGCGTCAGGTCCTTCAGCCAGCCCACGGCATAGGGGCTGATAAAGCCGGCCAGATTGCCCAGCGAATTGATCATCGCGATGCCGGCAGCCGCGCCGGTGCCGGCGAGGAAAGCGGTCGGCAGGCTCCAGAACAGCGGCAGCGTGGTCATGATGCCGATCGTCGCCAGCGTCAGGCCGACCATCGCCAGCACCGTGCGGTCGTGCCACAGCACCGACAGCACCAGTCCGATGGCACCGGCGATGGCCGGAATGGCGATGTGCCAGCGGCGTTCGCCCGTGCGGTCGGCGCTGCGTGCCACCAGCACCATGCCGAGCACGGCGACGCCGTAAGGAATGGCGGTCAGCAGGCCGATGTCCAGCGCGCCCTTGACGCCGGTCTGGCGGATGATGGTCGGCAGCCAGAAGCTGATGCCGTACAGCCCCATCACGAAGCTGAAGTAGATCGCGCTCATCATCCAGACGCGCGGGCTCGACAGCACGCGCCGGATCGGCATGTCCTCCTTGTGCGCCGTTTCCGCGGCGATGTTGCGCTCGAGCACGGCCTTTTCCTCGGCGGTCAGCCACCTGGAATGGCTGATCCGGTCGTCGAGGAAGGCCAGCACCCACAGTCCGACCAGCACCGACGGAATGCCTTCGAGCAGGAACATCCATTGCCAGCCGGCCCAGCCGTTGTGGCCATCGAACGTCTGCATGATCCAGCCGGACAGCGGGCCGCCGATCACCCCTGACAGCGCGACCGCGGTCATGAACCACGTGGTCGTGCGCCCGCGCCGTTCGGCGGGATACCAGTAGGTCAGGTACAGGATGATGCCGGGGAAGAAGCCGGCTTCTGCAACGCCCAGCAGGAAACGCAGCACGTAGAACATCGTCGGCGTGGTGACGAACATCATCGCCGCCGAGATCAGGCCCCACGTGATCATGATCCGCGCGATCCAGACCCGCGCGCCGACCTTGTGCAGGATCACGTTGCTCGGCACTTCGAACAGGAAGTAGCCGATAAAGAAGACGCCGGCGCCGAGCCCATAGACCGTTTCGCTGAATTTCAGGTCGTTGAGCATCTGCAGCTTGGCGAAGCCGACATTGACGCGATCCAGATACGCGACCACATAGCACAGCAACAGAAAGGGAACGAGGCGCCAGCTGACCTTGCGGTAGATCGCGTCTTCGAATCCAGCATTCGTGGAACTCATGGCTGTCTCCTGATGGTTGTCATGCTTGACGGGGTGGCGACGGTGATGCCGCCATTGGCGATGCAAGCGGGCCGCCTCGTGGGCGGCCCGTGCGGTGTGCGAAGCGGTCAGACGCAGCGGCCGCCGTCCACCTCGATGCAGGTGCCGGTGACAAAGGCCGCTTCGTCCGACGCGAGGTAGAGGCAGGCCGCGGCGATATCGGCGGGAGTGGACATGCGGCCCATCGGAATCGTGGCGAGGAAGGACGCGCGATTCTCGGGTGTGTCGGGCTTGCCCATGAACTGTTCGAGCAGGCCGGTGGCGCCGATCACAGGATTGACGCAATTGACGCGGATATTGTCGGGGCCGAGCTCGGCGGCCATCGCCTTGCTGGCGGTCACCACGGCGCCCTTGCTGGCGTTGTACCAGACTAGCCCGGGGCGCGGCCGGATCGCCGCGGTCGACGCGATATTGACGAACACGCCGCCGCCGCGCTGGCGAAAATGCGGAATGAAATGGCGCGCGGTCCAATACACGCTTTTGACGTTGACGGCCTGCACGCGATCGAATTCGTCTTCGGTGATTTCCAGAATGGGTTTGTTGCGATGCGTGGTGCCGGCATTGTTGACGACGATGCCGACATCGCCGAATGCGGCCAGCGCGACCTCGCGCATCGCCTCGACATCGCTGCCCTTCGAGACGTCGGCGCGCACGGCACGGGCCTGACCGCCGGCCTGCTCGATCGACTGCGCCACTTCCGTAGCCTTGGCCTCGTCGATATCGGCCACCACCACGCGCGCGCCTTCCCGCGCAAACAGATTGGCGATGCCTTCGCCAAAGCCCGAACCACCACCGGTCACCACCGCCACTTTGCCCGCGAGTCTCATCGTTGTCTCCATCGTTATGCTGCGGCTACATGGCGGGACATTTTAGCTTCGCTTTGCGATCGGGGTGGCGTCCGGTGAAATATTGCCTAATTCCCTTTCGCTGCCGCCCGATCCAGCACCACGAAATATTTCCGCACCGGCTCGATCACCTCGAATACGCCTTCGAATCCGGCGGGAATCACGCAGGCATCGCCGGGACCGAATTCGCGGGCCTCGCCCGCGGCATCGCTGATGCGCAGGCGGCCGCTTATCACATGGAAGAACTCTTCCTTGCCCTGTGGAAACGCAATACGCCACGCCCCGGGCTCGCAGGCCCAGATGCCGCAATCGAAATCGCCATGCGTCGCGCTGTAATGCGTCCACGTGGTGCGATCCGGATTGCCACGCACCAGGCGCTCGGGACGCGGATTGTCATGCTTGGGAATGGGCTCGGTACGAAAATCGATCAGCTTGGTCATGGGTACCACGGTGTTGTCGTATGGGATGGTGTCATCCGCAATGGTCTTGTTGGCAATGGCGTTATCCGCCCGCGCCGGTCCAGCGCAATTCGCTCAGGTAGTCGTGACCATCGGTGGCCATCCAGGTGCGCCGGAATTCGACCGGGGCGCCTTGCAGATCGAATGCCACGCGAATCGCCAGCAATACCGGATGTCCGGCCGGCAAACCGAATGGATCGGCCATGCTTTGCGACAATACGCGCGCCTGCAGTCGATCCTCGACGCGGCTGATCGATACGCCGCACTGCTGCTCGAGAAACGAATAGACCAGATGCGCGGCGGCGCCGTCCTCGCCCCACTCCCGAGCGCCGACGCGGGCAAACGGGAAGGCAATGGTTTCGAGCACCAGCGGCTTGCCGTCGATGTCCCGGCGGCGCCGCAGCCGGTAGACCATCGCATCGTCCTGCAGCCTCAGCGCCGCCCTTTCCTCTTCGTCGGCGCTGGCCCGTTCGCGGCTCAGGATGGTATCGACCGGCAGCCGCCGCGCGCCATCGGCGCGATCGACCAGGCGAAAGAAGCTGGTGAAGGCGCGCTCGTCGGTGGCGCGCGCGACGAAGGTGCCGCGGCCGCGATGACGCGTGACCAGGCCCTGGCCGCTGAGGACATCGAACGCCTTGCGCACGGTGCCGACGCTGACTTTCAGCTCACGCGCGAGCGCCTCTTCGCCGGGCAGCAATTGGCCGGGCAGCCATTCCCCTCCGATGATGCGTTCGCGGATATGCCGGGCAAGACGAACAAAGGCCGGGCTCAGATCGATGGCGGTCATCCGCGAATTCTATATAGAACATAGAAATAACACTACAGAATTTGATTCCCAACGGTTTATCGAGTCCCTACAGTCACCATCGATCTGCATCCGCAATGGCATCGGCGATGGCATCGCGAATTCACCGCCGATTTCGCCCCCGTATCGATGCAGCGCCAATAACCGGCCGCGACCATGCGCAAGGCCGGAACGACCGAGGAGACATCCCATGAACCGTCCTTCCACCGCCGCGCGCCTGCTTGGCGCGCTGACGCTGGCCGCGGCCTGCGGCGCCGCCATCGCGCAGACCGCGTATCCGACCCGCCCCGTGACCATCGTCGTGCCGTACTCCCCCGGCGGCACCACCGATATCGTCGCGCGGCTGGCCGCGCAGTATCTGTCCGAGTCGCTGGGCAAGAGCTTCGTGGTGGACAACCGCCCAGGCGCCAGCGGCACCATCGCCGCCGGCATGGTGGCCAAGGCCGCGCCCGACGGCTATACGCTGCTGGCCAACGAGGTCGGCCAGACGGCGACGCCGGCGCTGTTCTCGAACCTGAAGTACGCCCCGGTCAAGGACCTGACGCCGGTCACGCTGATCGCGGAAACGCCGGTAGTGCTGGCCGTCACGCCGTCGCTGCCGGTACGCACCCTCAAGGACCTGCTGGCCTACGGCAAGGCGCACCCGAATGCGCTGAACTACGGCTCCGGCGGCGCCGGCAGCGGCCCGCATATCGCCGGCGAGCTGTTCAAGCAGGTATCAGGCATTCCGGTCACGCATGTCCCCTACAAGGGATCGGGCCCGGCGATCACGGACCTGATGGCCGGGCAGATCCAGATGCTCAGCTCGGCCGCGCCCACCATCGCGCCGCACGTGGTCAGCGGCAAGATCCGCGCGCTGGCCGTGGCGGGACCGCGCCGCGTCCCGACGCTGCCCGATGTGCCGACCGCCGCAGAGGCCGGCCTGCCGGGCTTCCAGTTCAGCATCTGGTTCGGACTGGCCGCGCCGCATGGCACGCCGCCCGAGATCGTCAACAAGCTCAATGCCGAACTGCAGAAGATGCTGCAGCAGCCCGCGATCCGCGAAAAGCTGTCGGCCGCGGGTGCCGATCCGGTCGGTGCCGGTCCGGAAGCCTTCGGCAAGCGCATTGCCAGCGAAACCCGCCGCTGGGGCGACCTGATCCGCCAGTCGGGCATCAAGCTCGATTGATCGAACCCATCGAATCGACATGAACAAGCCCATCCATCGCATTACCTCCGTCGAAGCCCTGCATGTCGGGCAATTCCTCTATGCCCGCATCCGTACCGAGGCCGGCCTGACCGGCTATGGCGAGGCCGGTTCCTGGGGCCATATCGAGGCCGCCAAGGCCGCGCTGGAAAAATTCGGCCAGTACCTGATCGGCAAGGACGCGAACCAGATCGAGCTGCACTGGAACGTGATGCAGCGCTTCTCGCATTTTCGCGGCACGGCAGTCAACGCCGCGGTATCGGCCATCGATATCGCGCTGTGGGACCTGCTCGGCAAGCGGCTGCAGGCACCGGTCTGGCAATTGCTGGGCGGCGGCTATCGCGACAAGCTGCGCGTCTACGGCCATGTCTATGCCGAAACGCTGGACGAGGTGCTGGCCGATTGCCGCCGGCTGCGCGCGGAAGGCTTTACCGCGGTCGGGCATATCAACCCCTTCCTCGACGAACCGGAGGGCGACGCTTATTTCCGCTCGCATGCCGGCAAGGTACGCGACGCCAGGGAACGCGTGATGGCGTTTCGCGAGGCGGTCGGTCCGGATGTCGATCTGCTGATCGAGATGCATCGGCGCCTGAGCCCGGCCGAGGCCATCGCCATCGGGCAAGTCCTGGAGCCGCTGACGCCGATGTGGCTGGAGGACCCGCTTCGGCCCGAGTTCTATCCGCAGATGACGACGGTCGGCCATGCCATCCGCGTGCCGATCGCCACCGGCGAGCGCTTCTGCACGCCGGCCGAGTTCCATCTGCAGCTGGCCGGCGGCGGCGTGCGTTTCGCGCGGACCTCGGTCTGCGTCTGCGGCGGCATCACCGGCGCGAAGAAAATCGCCGCGCTGGCGGAGGCGCAGAACGTCGATATCGCCCCGCACAATCCACTGTCGCCGATCAGCCTGGCCGCCTGCATGCAGGTCGCCGCGGCAGTACCGAACTTCGCGATCCAGGAATATCCGACCGGCTTCGAGAACCTGGTACTGAAATCTGGCCAGAAGCTGCTGGGCGCCGATCTGGTCAAGCGCTATCCGGTACCGGAGAACGGCTTTATCGCGGTGCCGGACGCGCCGGGCATCGGCATCGAGCTGGTCGACGATGTCGAGCAACGGCGCGCGCCGCTGTATCGGCCGGTGTCGATGCGGCGGACCATCGATGGCGCGCCGCTCGATCAATAGGAACGCCAGCCCCTTCTGCGCCGCGTTCTATGCCTGCTCGCCGACCTGGCTCTCCAGCTCGGCGAGCCGCTTCTTCAGCGCCCGCTCCTGCTGGAAGCGGACGGTCTCGTCGCGGATCACCGCGACGATCCCCGTCACGGTACCCGCCGCGTCCTTCAGCAGCGCGACGGTGAAGGCGATCGACATGGCCTTGCCGTCCTTGTCGATCGCCGGGACCTTCAGCAGCTCGCTGCCGTAGCGCGTGATGCCGGTGGCCATCGTCTTGTCGTAGCCCTGCCAATGCCGCGCGCGCAGCCGCTCGGGAATGATCAGGTCGAGCGACTGGCCCAGTGCCTCGGCCTCGGTATAGCCGAACATCCGCTGCGCCGCGGGATTCCACAGCGTAATGGCGCCGCGGGCATCGGCGATCACGATGGCATCGCCGATGGCGGCCACCAGTTGCGCATAGTCGATCGGTTCCGGCATGGGGATCTCCTCGCTGTCGTCATTGTCATTGTTGTCGTTGTCTTTGCCGCCCGCGCGTCGGTGCGCCGGGTACTGGACCGACGGTAGCCCGATCCGCGCCGGCCCGCAATGGATGCCGCGCTGCCAGCGTGGAGAATCGCATTCGCCGCGGTACTGAGCGCCTTTCGATGATTTCGCTTGGGAATCAATCGGGCACCATTTAAGATGCCGCCCTGAGTCAGGCCGGAGAAGCCATTGGCGCGGCCTTTTTGTCGATCCGTCATCGATCTGCCATTGCCAAACAGAATGCTGCGAGCGCGCATCCCCCTTTATCTGGCGTTCCTGATCGCCATGCTGATCACTGTCCCGGCGAGCGCGAGGCCCGCGAAACTTGACGCCCGCCTGCAGGCCGCGGCCGCCCAGGGCGATGCCGCCGAGATTGCGCTGCTGCTCAAGCAAGGGGCGAACCTCGAGGCCCGGGACGACAGCGGCGCCACGCCGCTGCTGATCGCGACCCGCCGCAACCATATCGACGCCGCCAGGGTACTGATCGACGCCGGCGCCAACGTCAATGCCAAGGATCGCATCCAGGACAGCGCCTATCTCTATGCCGGCGCGCGGGGTTACAACGAGATCCTGAAGATGACGCTGACGCATGGCGCCGACCTGAAGAGCACCAACCGCTATGGCGGCACGGCGCTGATTCCCGCGGCCGAGCGCGGGCATGTGCAGACCGTGCGCATCCTGATCGCCGCCGGCGTCGACGTCAATCACATCAACCGGCTGCATTGGACGGCCTTGCTTGAGGCCATCCTTCTCGGCGATGGCGGACCGAGCCACACCGAGATCGTCCGCCTGCTGGTCGACGCCAAGGCCGATGTCAATATCCCCGACGGCAAGGGCGTGACCGCGCTGCAGCATGCCCGCCAGCGCGGTTATCGCGATATCGAGCGAATCCTGGTCAAGGCGGGCGCGCGGCAATAGCACCGCGGCCGGACATCCCGCGCTAGCGCTGCATGCCCCAGCGCCGCACCGTGGCGGCCTCCAGCGTGCGGAACACCAGCCCTTCGACCAGCAGGCCGATCAGGATCACCATCGCCAGGCCCGCGAACACGCGGTCGGTATAGAGCTCGTTGCGGTTCTGGAAGATGTACCAGCCCAGGCCGCCCCTGCCCGACGACGCGCCGAACACCAGCTCGGCCGCGATCAGCGTGCGCCAGGCGAAGGCCCAGCCGATCTTCAGGCCCGACACAATGGCCGGCAGCGCGGCCGGCACCAGGATCAGCAGCACATAGCGCAGCCCGCGCAGGCCATAGTTGCGTCCCGTCATGCGCAAGGTCTCCGGCACGCCACGAAAACCCGCATAGGTGTTCAGCGCCAACGGCCACAGCACCGAGTGGATCAGCACGAAGATCAGGCTGCCGCTGCCCAGGCCGAACCACAGCAGCGCGAGCGGCAGCAAGGCGATCGCCGGCAACGGGTTGAACATCGCGGTCAGCGTATCGAGCAGGTCGCGCCCGACCGTCGTGGAGACCGCCAGCGTGGTCAGCACGAAGGCGAGCGCGATGCCGGCGGCATAGCCTTGCAGCAGGATCGTCAGCGAGATCGCGGCCTTGCTCAGCAGCTCGCCGGTCGTCAGCCCTTCGACGAAGGCCTGGGCGGTCGCCACGAAGGACGGCAGCAGCAGATCATTGTTCTGCAGCCGGGCGACGGTCTCCCACAGCGCCGCCAGTACCAGAAGGATCACGGCGCGACGCAATCCGCTGTTCTGCCACAGCCGCTGGCGCAGCGGCAGCGCCCGCGCAACCGCGGTGGCGGTGAAGGGTTCGAGCTCGCGTTCGTACTCGGGCCGCAGCGGCGGCAGGGACTGCGTTGTCGTAGTGGCGATGGTCGTCATGGCTGTCCCCTTCAGCGTGTCCGCGCGGTACGCGGCGGGATGTCGGCGGCGTCCGCGATGTCAGTGTCGACGGCGGCGTCCGGCCCCGGCGTATCGAACAACAGCCGATGGATGCGCTGCGCGGTCTGCTGGAAGGCCACGCTGCCCTGGCTTTGCAGATCGAACTGATGGCTGTTCAGCTCGGCGCGTACGCGGCCCGGATGCGGCGACAGCAGCAGGATGCGGTTGCCGACCACCAGCGCCTCCTCGATCGAATGGGTGACGAACAGCAGCGTGAAGGCCGCGTCCTGCCACAGCGCGAGCAATTCCTCCTGCATTCGCCGGCGGGTCAGCGCGTCGAGCGCCGCGAACGGTTCGTCCATCAGCAGCACCTTGGGCCGCAGCGCGAGCGCCCGCGCGATCGCCACGCGCTGTTTCATGCCGCCGGACAGTGTATGCGGATAGGCGTCCGCGAAGTTGGCCAGGCCCACCTTGTCCAGGTAGTGCAGCGCCACGTCGGCCGCTTCGGCACGGCGCAGTCCGCGCGCCTGCATCAGCGGGAACATCACGTTCTGCTTGACCGTCTTCCACGGCGGCAGCTGGTCGAATTCCTGGAACACGACGATACGATCCGGCCCCGGCGCGCGCACGCGTTCGCCATCGAGCCGGATCTCGCCCTCGATCGGCGGGACGAACCCCGCCACCGCCTTCAGCAGCGTCGACTTGCCGCAGCCCGAGGGGCCAAGCAGCACGAAGCGGTCGCCGGCGTGCACATCGAAGCTGACGCGGTGCGTGGCGCGCACCACGCGCTCCGGCGTCCGATACTCGAGCGAGACGTCGTCGATCTGCAGCAGGGGGCCGCGTTGGCCGGCGGCGCCGACCACGCGCAACGGTTGCGAGACGGTGGCGGTCATGATCAGCTCCCTTGCGCGGTGGCCGGATCGGCGAAGAAATAGTCCTGCCAGGACTTCGGCTGATTGCGGATTGCGCCGACGCGATGCATGAACTCGGCCAGCACGAAGGTGTTCTGCGGCGCGATGCGGAACTGCACCTGCGGGTTCTTCAGGATGCCAACCAGCAGGGTGCGGTCGATCTTCGCCTTGTTCGCCCGGATATAGAGGTCGGCCGCGGCCTCGGGATTGGCGGTGGCAAAGCGCGCCGCCTCGGCCAGCGCGTCGACGAAGGCGCGGTAGGTCTTCGGGTTGTCGTTGCGGAATTTCTCGGTCGCGTACAGCACCGTCGACGAACTGGGACCGCCGAGCACGTCGTACGAATTGAGCACGATATGCGCGTTCGGATTGCCGGCCAGTTCCTGCTCCTGGAACGGCGGATTGGCGAAATGCGCGGTGACCTCGGTGCCGCCGTTGATGATAGCCGACGCCGCCTCGGGATGCGGCATCGCCACGGTCCACTTGTCGAGCTGGTTGAAGGCCTTGTCGCCCCACTGCTTCGCCGCGGCCAGCTGCAGCACGCGCGCCTGTACCGACACCGTGACCGCCGGCAATGCGATGCGATCCTTGTCGGTGAAATCGGCCAGCGTCTTGACCTTCGGATTGTTGCTGACCAGGTAGTACGGAAAGCTGCCGAGGGAGGCGATGCCCTTGACGTTCTGCTTGCCGCGGGTGCGGTCCCACAGCGTGAGCAGCGGGCCGACGCCCGCGCCGCCCACGTCGATCGCGCCCGACAGCAGCGCGTCGTTGACGGCGGCGCCGCCCGACAGCCGGGTCCATTCGACCTTGATGTCAATGCCCTGCTTCTGCCCCTGCTTTTCGATCAGCTGCTGTTCGCGGGCGACGTTCAGCAGCAGGTAGACCACGCCGAACTGCTCGGCGATGCGGATCTGGCCTTCGGCGTGGGCCGGTGTGGCAAACGCCAGTGCGCCGGCGCCGACGCTGGCGCCAACGGCAAGGGCCATCAGGCGGCGGCCGAGTTTGCTGAGCAGGGACGAACGGGGATACGGTGCTGCCATGGTGGGGCTCCGGAGAAAATGCTGGTTGTCTTGCGAAGGGGTAGTCGGACCGCCAGGAGGCGGTCCATCAGGCTCGCCAATCCCGCCACTGCGGGCCGCTTCGGACCGGCCCCGGGGTTGTCCGTGCCGTCAGAACGGGATGTCGCCCTCGATCGTGGTGCGGTACATCACGCGCCGTTGGTCGGCCGGACAGCCGGCCGCCAGATGCAGCAGCGACCGGTTGTCCCAGAACACCAGATCGTGCGGCTGCCAGCGATGGCGATAGACGAACTCCGGCTTGACGCTGTGCGCGAACAGCGCGTCGAGCAGCGCGCGGCTTTCGTCCTCGGGCAGGCCGACGATGCGCGTGGTGAAATGCTCGCTGACGAACAGCGCGCGCCGGCCGGTCTCCGGATGCGTGCGAACCACCGGCTGCAGCACCGGCTTGACCTGCGCGATCTGCTCGGCGGTCAGGTTTGGCCGCCACGGGCTGCGCTGCTGCAGCTCGGCATAGCGCGCCAGATAGGTGTGCTCGGCCTGGCGCCCCTCGACCGCCCGCTTCAATTCCGCCGGCAGCGTTTCCCAGGCCAGATGCTGGTTGGCGAACAGGGTGTCTCCTCCCTCCGCCGGCAGCTCTTGCGCGTGCAATAGCGAGCCCAGGCTGGGCTTTTCCTTGTACGACAGGTCCGAATGCCAGAAATGGCCGGCATCGCCAAGACCGATCGGCTTGCCGTCCTTCAGCACGTTCGAGACGATCAGGATCTCCGGATGACCGGCCAGCTGGAACTGGTGCAGCACGTGGATCTGCAGCGGACCGAAGCGCCGGCTGAAGGCGGTCTGCTGGTCGGGCGTGATGCGCTGATCGCGAAACACCAGCACGTGGTGGTCCAGATGCGCACGGTGGATACGGGCGAAGTCCGCATCCGATAGCGGCTGCGACAGGTCCAGCCCGACTACCTCGGCCCCGAGCGGCGCGTCGAAGGGACGAATCTCGAAGCCGGTGCCGGCGCGTGTCGTCACGACGGGAGGACGCGCGGGCAGTGCCGCCTGGATGGAAACGGTCATGTCTGGTACGTAAACTCGGAATGGATCAGGGCACGATGCAAACGCGGCAAACGCGCTGGCATCGACTGGGTCGATGCTAAGGAGACCGTCCAGCGCCGGTCAACGAATCAAATCGTTCGGTCTTATCCGTTCTTCGCATATGCCCGACGGGAACACGGCCGTCTCGGTCAGCGCGCCGCGGCGGCTCTGTTGCCGTCCCCTGTTCCGCCGCTGCGCGTCGTCACGGCGCGCCGCAATGCCGCCAGCGCGGGCGGCAAGGCCGGATGGCGCGAGCGCGGGTCGTACAGCGCCGCCAGCGGCAATACCAGCGCCGCGGGATAGGGCTTGATCGGGACGCGCACCGTGCCGGCCACTGCCAGGCTGCGCGATTGCGTCGGCGCGATGCCGATTCCGAGCCCGGCCGCGACCAGCGACAGCTGGCCGTGCAGGCGCGGCGCGGTGGCCGCCAGTTGCATGACGCGGCCGGCCACGCGGCAGCGGTCGCGGATCGCTGCATAGAGCGCCGGGCCCTGCGCCTCGGGGAACAGCACCAGCGGCTCGGCGGCCAGCTCTTCGATGCGGATCGTCGTGCGGGTTGCCAGACGGTGGTCGGCGGGCAGCACCGCGTCGAAGCGGTCGTTGGCCAGCAGCACGCTGGCAAGGCGCGCATGCGTGTCGAATGGCGGGTGGCCGATGCCCAGATCGATCTCGCCGGCGGCGATCAGCGCCAGCTGCTCGTTGGTGGTCGCCTCGTGCAGCGCGAACTCTACCGGCTCCGTCGACGCGGACAGGCTGCGCAGTGCGGCCGGCAAGGCCCGATAGAGCGCCGCGGAAACATAGGCAATCCTCAGGCGGCGGCGCCTTTGCTGCCCCGCCGCCCGCGCGGCTTCCTGCGCCCGCCGCTCCGCCTGCAGCAGCGCGATCGCCTCCTCGCGCAGCCGCTCTCCGGCGGCCGTCAGCGCGACACGGCGGCTGGTACGGTCGAACAGCCGCACGCCGACTTCCTGCTCGAGCCTGGCGATCGCCCGGCTGAGATGCGGCTGCGCCATGCCGACCTGCTGCGCGGCCCGGCCGAAATGCAGCGCGTCGGCAACGGCGAGAAAAAGCTTGAGCTGCTGGAATTCCATTGATACCTCGTGGCGTATCGAACGATGCCATTTTGGCGGATTGATGTATGGATTGGCGAGGGCTATCTTGGCCGCGATCCATTCGCTCGCAAGGAAGCAACGATGAAGCAGATAGTGGCATTGGCTCGGGCAGTCGCATTGGCGACCGCACTAACAATTGCACTGTGCGGTCTGGCAATGACGCCTGGAAGGCCGGCGTGGGCGCATCACGGGTGGGGGTACTACGACACCGCCGCGCCGCTCTATTTTTCTGGCCGCGTGGTGTCGGTGACCTGGCGCAACCCGCATCCGCAGGTGACCATCGAAGTCGACGCCAGGGCCCTGCCGGCCAACTGGAACGCGCTGCCGGTGCCGCCGGAACTGGCCGAGCTCGGCTTTGGCAACACGCTCGCCGCGGTGCGCGCGCCGGCATCGCCGGGACGCTGGACGCTCGACCTGGCGCCGATCAACCGGCTGGAGCGATGGGGCATGCCGCGCGAGCCCCGTCCGGGCGACCGGCTCGAGGCGATCGGTTTTCCGTCCTGCAGCGACCGCCATGTCGCGCGGCCCGCGCTGATCGTGCTGGACGGCGCCGGCGTGCGCCAGCAATCGGTCGCGCTGCCGGCCGGATGCAGCGGCGCGCCGCGCGGCTGAGCGGGACGGCGGCATGGAAGCGTGGGACGACTTGTTCGCCGCGGTCGAGACATGGCAGCCCGTGACGGCGCTGCGCGCATCGACCTGGGCCTATCCGCTGGTCAGCTGGCTGCATCTGCTGGGCATGGGGCTGCTGTTCGGCACCATCGCGGTGGTCGATCTGCGGCTCGCCGGTGGATTGATGCGGCTCGATGACGCGGCGTTGCAGCGGACGCTGGTGCCGCTGTCGCTGATGGGCTTCGCGCTGGCCGCGCTGTCTGGGGTGCTGCTGTTTGCGCCGGCGGCGCGGGAGTATCTGTCGAACCCGTGGTTCGGCGCCAAGCTGGCGTTGATCGCTACGGCGGCGCTGAATGCGCTGGCGCTGCATCTGGCGTCGCGCCGGCGGCGGAATCGCAGCCATGGCCGGCTGGCGGGATTGCTGTCGTTGGGGCTTTGGGCGGCGGTGATGCTGGCGGGGAGGATGTTGGCGTTTGGGTGAGGGATGGCAATCGTTGCCGCTGTGCGACCGCCGCCGCCCTCTCCCCCAGCCCCTCTCCCGCAAGCGGGAGAGGGGAGCGCATCATCGCGGCGGTGATGTCCATGGGAAACGGGAGCGGGTCGTCGCGGCGGCGGTGCCGGAACAGGCAGCGGTCATCGCGGTCGTGCTGCCTGCGGGATAGCGAAGCGGGTCGCGCTGCCGACGCGCGGGCTCCCTCTCCCGCTTGCGGGAGAGGGTTGGGGAGAGGGCGACCGGCGCACGCAATCTCCGCAAGCGCCTCGCATCCCCTGAACTTTATTGTTACCCCACGGTCACATCGAGTCCGTTTCCTCACTGCAATTCGTCCCACCTGGGAGCCCCGCATGAAAACGACTTCGACTCGCCTGTTGCCCCTGTCCACGTTTGCCATGTCGCTCGCCCTGACCGCCGCCGCGACAACGGCCGCCGCCGCCGAACCCGCGGCAGCCGCCCCCGCACCATCAGTGCGCCCCTACGGCCCGCAACTCGAAGGCTTCCCCTACCCCCACCCGATCCAGCGCTTCACCTTCCAGTCGCAGCAGCAGGAGCTGTCGATGGCCTTCATGGATGTTGCACCGAAGGGCAAGCCGAACGGCCGCACCGCGGTGCTGCTGCACGGCAAGAATTTCTGCGGCGCGACGTGGGAAGCCACCATCGACACGCTGGCCAATGCCGGCTACCGGGTGATCGCGCCGGACCAGATCGGCTTTTGCGCGTCCACCAAACCCCGCGGCTACCAGTTCAGCTTCGCGCAGCTCGCGGCCAATACGCAGGCGCTGCTGCAATCGCGCGGCGTGACCCGTGCCACCGTGATCGGCCATTCGATGGGCGGCATGCTGGCCGCGCGCTTCGCGCTGCAGTATCCGAAGTCGGTGGAGCAGCTGGTGCTGGTCAATCCGATCGGGCTCGAAGACTGGCAGGCCGAGGGCGTTCCCTATGCCAGCGTCGATCAGCTCTATCAGGGCGAGCTCAAGACCAGCTTCGACTCGATCAAGGCCTATCAGCTGCGCTTCTACTACAACGGCAAGTGGCGCCCCGAATACGACCGCTGGGTCGCGATGCAGGCCGGCATGTACGCCGGTCCGGGCAAGCAGCAGGTGGCCTGGAACCAGGCGCAGACCTCGGAGATGCTGTTCACGCAGCCCGTCGTCCACGAGTTTTCGCGGATCGCCGTGCCGACGCTGCTGATGATCGGCGAGAAGGACCGCACCGCGCCCGGCGCGAACCGGGCCGCCCCCGAGATCGCCACCAAGCTGGGCAACTATCCCGTGCTGGGACAAAGCGCCGCGCGCGCGATTCCGAACGCGACGCTGGTGGCGTTCCCGGAGCTGGGCCATTCGCCGCAGGTCGAATCGCCGGCGCAGTTCCACAAGGCGCTGCTGCAAGGGCTGGACGGCAAACCGGCAAACCGCTGAACCACAACGGGGCGCGGGATGGGCGCCCACATCGAGATCAACGCGTCATCGTCGCGCTCCAGCGCCCTCCTCCCTCGACCGTGCCCTGCATGGTCTTGCCGCTGATCTCGCCGGTATAGCGCTGCTGGCCGGCGACGAACGAGATCTTCGTACCGTCGATGCGGCCTTCGCTGATCGGCGTCGTCGCGCCTTCCTCGCGCAGCGTCCCTTCGATCATCTGGTACTTCTGCGTCAGCACCAGCTGCTTGTCCCCCATGCGCCAGCTGCCTTGCACCTTGGCCGGAATCACCCACTTGTAGGCGGTGCAGTGGCCCGCGCAGCCCTGCGTGACCTGCGCGGTCTCGTCCGGCTCCCAATCGTCCATCGTGAAGGTATTGGAGACCACGCGCGTGCCCGGCTTCATGTTGAGCAAGGTCGGACGCAGCCGCAGGTTCAGGTCCGGCAGCAGGAACAGCGTGACCACGGTCGCGTTCGAGAAATCCGACTTGAAGATGTCGCCCTGGTCGAAGCGGGCGCGATTGCCGACGCCCTCGGCCTGCGCGGTCCGGCGCGACAGCGCCACCAGATCCGGATTGAACTCGATGCCGCGCGCCGTGGCGCCACGCTTGGCCGCGGTGATCACCAGCCGGCCATCGCCCGACCCGAGGTCGACCAGATGGTCCCTGGGCGTCAGCTCGGCCATGTCGAGCATGCGGTCGACCAGTGCCTGCGAGGTCGGCACCCACACCACGTCCTTGCCCGACTGGCCGACGGATGGCTTGTAGACCGAGGTCACCTCCGACGCCGTCTCCGTCTGCGCCAAACCGGGGCCGCTCAATGCCAGGGCCCCCGCGGCAAACAGCGCGGCAGCGACGAAGGACTTGTGCAAGATCGTCATCGACGTTCTCCTGTTCGAATGGTCACATGGGGTCCGGTGAAGCATCCTGCTGTTCCGCCGGCTCGGCCTCCTTGCGCTTGAACAGCAGGATCGGCGCGCCGGCGGCGAGCATCGCGAGCCCAATCAGCGCCGCGGCGCCGGTATAGGTCACGCTGGCATAGAGCATGTACAGGCAGGTCAGGCAGAAGATGATCGGCGTGACGGGATACAGCGGCACGCGGTATGGCAACGCGCGCTCGGGCTGGCGCCAGCGCAGCACGAACAGCGAGAAGCCGACCAGCAGCAGGAAGCCCCAGAACACCGGCGCGGTGTAGTCGACCATCGCCTTGAAGCCGTCGCGCGTGATGGCCCCCACCGCGATCAGCGCCAGCGCGATGATCCCCTGCGCGATCTGGCCATTGGCGGGCGTCTTGCCGCGGCCGTCCCAGATGCCCACCCACTGCATCACCGTCATGTCGCGCGCCATCGCGTAGAACACGCGCGAGCCGGTGAAGATCGTGGCGTTCAGCGTCGAGATCGCGGCGACCACGATGGCCGCGGTGACCACGCGCTCGCCGATCGGCCCGGCTACCACGCGCATCATGTCGGCGGCGACCGCATCGGATTGGCGCAATCCGTCGAGCCCGAGAACCGACAGCAAGGCCAGATTGGCCAGCGTATACAGCACCACCAGAAGGACGGTGCCGCCGGCCAGCACTTTGGCGATATTGCGCGGCGCGTCCTTCAGTTCGCCGGTCAGATAGGCGGCCTCGTTCCAGCCGCCATAGGTCAGCAGCACGAAGATCATCGCCATGCCGATCGCCGCGGTTTCAGGCGGCATCGACGGCGCGGCGCGTTCGGCGGTCTCGGGTGACCCGAACATGCCGAACAGGATGATGGCGCCGATCGCGCCGATCTCGAGGAAGGTCACCACCACCTGCAGGTTCTTGCCCTCGATGGTGCCGATCACGTTGACCGCGGTCAGCACGATCACCGCCAGCGCGGCATAGATGGCCGGACCCAACGGACCGGCCGGCACCAGCTGGGCCACGTAGTCGCCGAGCATGAAGGCGACCGCCGCGATGGCGCCGGTCTGGATCACCGTGCAGCGCGCCCATCCAAACATCATCGCGGTGGAGCGGCCATAGGCGCGCGACAGGAAGTGGTATTCGCCGCCGGCGTTGGGATGGGCCGCCGACAGCTCCGCGTAGCACAGCGCGCCGATGAAGGTGATGATGCCGCCGACGATCCAGACCAGCACGAACATCGCCTCCGACTCGACGCTGCCCGCGACGATCGACGGCGTGCGGAAGATCCCGACCCCGAGCACCAGCCCCACCATGATGGTGATCGCATCGAAGACCGACAGGATGCCTTGCGGTCTGGGTTGGTTCGGATCGGTCATCCCGGTCATCCCTTGCCTCGGACGGATGGAGCGAAATGAGCTTGCCAACTGAGCTCGCCAGATGAGCCTGCATTCCGCGCTCGCATCGCTGCCGTGGAAGGCAGCGGACTTGTCTGCCTGTCCACGATACGAAACATCCGGATGGGTGACTAGGGGTGCGGCGACCTCCTCCGAGGGTCCGTCACGCGACGTGACGGGAGGGACGCTCCAATGGCGCCGAAAATGACATCGGTGTCATTCAACGTTGGCCGAACGCCGCACCCGCGAACAGGTCCTTGAACTCGCGCGGCTGCGAACGCCAGTACTGCTTCGGCGCCCGGACCTGCGCGCCGAGCCTGGCGGCGGCGTGCCATGGCCAGCGCGGGTCGTACAGCATCGCCCGCGCCAGCGAGACGGCGTCGGCCTCGCCGTTGGCGATGATGCTCTCGGCCTGCTCCGGCTCCGTGATCAGCCCGACCGCGATGGTCGGCAGTCCGACCTCGGCCTTGACCCGCTGCGCGTACGGGACCTGGTAGCCCGGCCCCAGCTTGATCGCCTGCTGCGGCGACACGCCGCCCGTGGTCACATGGATTGCCGCGCAACCGCGCCGCGCGAGCTCCTTCGAGATCGCCACCGTGCCCTCGATGTCCCAGCCATTGGGCACCCAATCGGTCGCCGAGATGCGCGCCCATACCGGGCGGTCGGCCGGAAAGACGGCGCGCACCGCGTCGAACACCTCCAGCGGAAAGCGCATCCGGTTCTCGAGGCTGCCGCCGTACTCGTCGTCGCGATGGTTGGCGATCGGCGACAGGAACTGGTGCAGCAGATAGCCGTGCGCGGCATGGATCTCGATCGCATCGATGCCCAGGCGCGCGGCGCGCTTCGCGGTCTCGACGAAATCGCGCTTGACGCGTTCGAGGCCGGCGCGGTCGAGCGCCATCGGCGCGACTTCGCTGGGCGCATGGGGTACGGCCGACGGCGCCTCGGTCTGCCAGCCCTCCGGCTCGTCGGGCCGGATCTGCGCCCCGCCATCCCACGGCGCGCGGCTCGACGCCTTGCGGCCCGCATGGGCGATCTGCATCGCGACCTTGATCGGCGAATGGGCGCGCACCGCCTTCAGCACGCGGGCCAGCGCGGCTTCGTTGTCGTCCGAGTACAGGCCGAGGTCGTAGGGTGTGATGCGTCCCTGCGGCGAGACCGCGGTCGCTTCGAGAATCAGCATGCCGGCGCCGGACAGCGCGAGGTGGCCCAGATGGATCAGGTGCCAGTCGGTGGCATTGCCCTGCTCCGCCGAGTACTGGCACATCGGCGCGATCAGGATGCGGTTGTCGAGCTGCAGATCGCCGATCTGCAGCGGGGTAAACAGTGCGGACATCGAGAACCTCTTCTGTGTTCTGGTGGATACCGGCTCGCCGTGGCAGGCCATGCGGGCCAGACGAGCCAGGCAGGCATTGTGCGGCAACTGGGCGATCGCTGCAGGCGGCGGGGAACGGCGCGCATGGATGCATGTTGGTGCGAGACCCATCGATCGTGGTGCGGCGCCTCCCGCCGATGGTGCCCGCGCCTGGTCTCGGCGCGGTTCCGGCGAGGCGATACGCGAAATCGCCGCGGTGACCCCGAAAATCCGATGGCATATCACTTGCTTTGGCACTGCCGACGTCTCTTCCCCACTCAGGAGCCATGCCAGTGAACTGCTTCGCCCGCGCTTTCGCATCGATGTCGACCGCCGCTTCCCCCGCCTCCGCCGCATCGGTAACCGGCGCCCGTCAACGGCTTGGCAGCATCGGCGCGGCGCTCGCGCTGTCCCTGCTGGTCTTGCCAGGGTCGGCGATGGCCGAAAAGGTACTGCGCATCGGCATGACCGCGGCCGACATTCCCCGAACGCTCGGCCAGCCGGACCAGGGCTTCGAGGGCAACCGCTTCAGCGGCATTCCGATGTATGACGGCCTGACGCAATGGGATCTGAGCAAGAGCGACGGCCCGAGCCTGCTGATCCCCGGGCTTGCGACCGAATGGAAGGTGGACGCCAAGGACAAGACCAGATGGGTCTTCAAGCTGCGCCCCAACGTCAAGTTCCATGACGGCACGCCGTTCAACGCCGACGCGGTCGTGTGGAATGTCGGCAAGGTGCTGGACAAGACCGCGAAGCAGTTCGACCCCAGCCAGGTCGGCGTGACCGCATCGCGGATGCCGACGCTGCGCTCCGCGCGCAAGATCGACGACCTGACCGTGGAGCTGACCACGTCCGAGCCGGACTCCTTCCTGCCGTACAACCTGACCAACCTGTTCATGGCTTCCCCCGCGCAGTGGGAGAAGAAGTTTGCCGCGGTGCCGGCCTCGGTCAGCGACCCGATCGAGCGTTCCAAGCAGGCGTGGGTCGCCTTCGCCGCCGATGCGGCAGGCACCGGCCCCTTCAAGATGAGCCGCTTCGTGCCGCGCGAGCGCCTCGAGGTCGTGAAGAACGCGCAGTACTGGGACGCGAAGCGCGTGCCCAGGATCGACAAGGTCGTGATGATCCCGATGCCGGAGGCCAATGCGCGCACCGCGGCGCTGCTGTCCGGGCAGGTCGACTGGATCGAGGCGCCCGCACCGGACGCCATCGCGCAGATCAAGAGCCGCGGCTTCCAGGTCTACGCCAACACGCAGCCGCACATGTGGCCGTGGCAGCTGTCGTTCGCGCCGGGCTCGCCGTGGCTCGACAAGCGCGTGCGGCAGGCGGTCAATCTGTGCGTGAACCGCTCGGGCCTGAAGACGCTGCTGGGCGGGTATATGGCCGAGGCCAAGGGCATCGTCGAAGCGGGCAACCCGTGGTGGGGCAATCCGAAGTTCGACATCAGGTACGACCCCGCCGGCGCCCGCAAGCTGATGCAGGAGGCGGGCTACTCGGCGGCCAAGCCGGTCAAGGTCAAGGTGCAGGTCTCCGCGTCCGGCTCCGGCCAGATGCAGCCGCTGCCGATGAACGAATACGTACAGCAGAACCTGAAGGAGTGCTTCATCGACGTCGACTTCGACGTGGTCGAATGGAACACGCTGTTTACCAACTGGCGCATCGGCGCCAAGGACCCCAGCGCGCACGGCGCCAACGCGATCAACGTCAGCTTCGCGGCGATGGACCCGTTCTTCGCGATGGTGCGCTTCGTCAGCAGCAAGACCCAGCCGCCGGTCTCGAACAACTGGGGCTACTTCAGCAATCCCGAGTTCGACAAGCTGATCGAGACCGCCCGCACGTCGTTCGACGACAAGGGCCGCGACGCCGCGCTGGCGAAGCTGCACGCCCGCATCGTCGAGGAGGCGCCGTTCGTGCTGATCGCGCATGACGTCGGCCCGCGCGCGATCTCGAAGAAGGTCAAGGGCGTGGTGCAGCCGCAAAGCTGGTTCATCGACATCGCCACCATGTCGATGGACTGAGCGGAACCCGATCGACTTTCCGGCCACGACCATGTCCTACCTGCTTCGCCGCGCGCTGTATGCGCTGCCCATCCTGCTGGGCGTCGCGCTGCTGTGCTTCTCGCTGGTGCATATCGCGCCGGGCGATCCGCTGGTGTCGGTGCTGCCGCCCGACGCCTCGGAAGAGATGCGCCAGCAGCTCGCCGCGCTGTACGGCTTCGACAAGCCCTTCATCGAGCAATTCGTGCACTGGCTGACCCGCGCGCTGCACGGCGACCTGGGCACCTCGATCGCCACTAGCCGCCCGGTGATGCAGGAGGTGGCCGCCGCCGTCGTCAATTCGGTGCGGCTGGCGGCGGTGGCGACGCTGATCGGCTTCACCTTCGGCTGCCTGTTCGGCTTCGTCGCCGGCTACCTGCGCGATTCCGCGATCGACCGCGCGGCCTCGTTCCTGTCGGTGTTCGGCGTCAGCGTGCCGCACTACTGGCTCGGCATGGTGCTGGCCATCGTGTTCTCGGTGATGCTCGGCTGGTTGCCGGCGACCGGCGCCGGGCCAGGCGGCTCGGGCGACTGGGGCTGGGATTGGGAACATCTCCAGTACATGCTGCTGCCGGCGATCACGATGTCGGTGATTCCGATGGGCATCGTTGCACGGACCATCCGCGCGCTGGTGGCGGAGATCCTGTCGAACGAGTTCATTGTCGGCCTGAAGGCGCGCGGCCTGTCCGACCTGGCGGTGTTCCGCCACGTCGTCAAGAACGTCGCCCCGACCGCGTTGTCCGTGATGGGCCTGCAGCTGGGCTATCTGCTCGGCGGCTCGATCCTGATCGAGACGGTGTTCGCGTGGCCCGGCACCGGCTTCCTGCTGAACTCGGCGATCTTCCAGCGCGATTTCCCGCTGCTGCAGGGGACGATCCTCGTGCTGGCGGTGTTCTTCGTGCTGCTGAACCTGATGGTCGACGCGCTGCAGACGCTGTTCGATCCGCGCATCCAGCGCAACTAGTACCCGGAGACAGCCATGGAAATGACGCTGGACAATACCGCCGCGCCGGCCGTGGCGGAACGCTCCCCCGGCTACTGGACCACGGTCGGCCGCCGGCTGCTGCGCAACAAGCTTGCGATGGCCGCGGCCCTGATCCTGCTCGCGCTGATCCTCGTCGCGCTGTTCGCGCCGCTGCTGATGCCGGCCGATCCCTATGCGTCGTCGATCCTGAAGCGCCTGAAGCCGATCGGCACCGAAGGCTATCCACTCGGCACCGACGAGCTGGGCCGCGACATGCTGTCGCGACTGATCCTGGGCGCGCGGCTGTCGCTGTTCATGGGCATCACGCCGGTGCTGATCGCCTTCGTGCTCGGAAGCGCGCTGGGCATCGTGGCCGGCTATGCCGGCGGCTGGGTCAATACCGCGATCATGCGGGTGGTCGACATCTTCTACGCCTTCCCGTCGGTGCTGCTGGCCATCGCGCTGTCCGGCACGCTGGGCGCCGGCGTCGGCAATGCGCTGCTGTCGCTGACCATCGTGTTCGTGCCGCAGATCGCGCGCGTGGCCGAGAGCGTCACCACGCAGGTACGCAATCGCGAGTTCGTGGACGCGGCGCGGGCCTCGGGGGCGTCCGCGCTGACGATCGTGCGCGCGCACGTGCTGAACAACGTGCTGGGACCGATCTTCGTCTATGCGACCGGCCTGATCTCGGTGTCGATGATCCTCGCGTCCGGCCTGTCGTTCCTGGGCCTGGGCGTCAAGCCGCCCGAGCCCGAATGGGGCTTGATGCTGAACACGCTGCGCACCGCGATCTATACCCAGCCGTGGGTGGCCGCGTTGCCGGGGGCGATGATCTTCGTGACCTCGATCTCGTTCAACCTGCTCGCCGACGGCATCCGCTCGGCGATGGAAATCAAGGACTGAGCCGATGCCCCTGTCCACACCGAACGCCGATCTTGGCGGCCCTGCCCAGCCGCTGGTGATTGCCCGTGATCTGGTCAAGCATTTTCCGTTGAAGGGCGGCATTCCCGGACGCCGTGCCGGCGCCGTGCGCGCGGTCGATGGCGTCAGCTTCGACGTGCTCAAGGGCGAGACGCTCGGCGTGGTCGGCGAATCGGGTTGCGGCAAGTCGACCACGGCGCGGCTGCTGATGCAGCTGACCGAGCAGGACAGCGGCGAGCTGATCTTCGACGCGGAAGGCGTCGGCTCCGCGCAGTTGCCGCTGAAGCGCTATCGCAGCCAGGTACAGATGGTCTTCCAGGACAGCTATTCGTCGCTGAACCCGCGGCTGACCATCGAGGAATCGATCGCCTTCACCGCGCGCGTGCACGGCGTTCCGGCGCGCGAGGCCATCGAGCGGGCCCGCCATCTGCTCGGCCGCGTCGGGCTCGAACCGTTGCGCTTCGGCGGCCGCTATCCGCACGAGCTGTCCGGCGGCCAGCGCCAGCGCGTCAATATCGCCCGTGCGCTGGTGCTCAGGCCACGTCTGGTGATCCTCGACGAAGCGGTATCGGCGCTGGACAAATCGGTCGAAGCCCAGGTGCTGAACCTGCTGCTGGACCTGAAGGCCGAATTCGACCTGACCTACGTCTTCATCAGCCACGATCTGAACGTGATTCGCTACCTGTGCGATCGCGTGATGGTGATGTACCTGGGCAAGGTCGCCGAGATCGGCGATACCGAGGCGATCTACGCCAACCCGGCCCATCCCTACACGCGCGCGCTGCTCGCCTCGATGCCGTCGATGGACCCGGACCGGCGCACGCTGACGCCGCCGCTGGCCGGCGATCCGCCCAATCCGATCGATCCGCCACCGGGCTGCAGTTTCCATCCGCGCTGCGGCCTGGCCGAGGCCGTCTGTGCGCGGCGCGCGCCCGTGCTGTCCGCGGCGATCGCCGGCCATCCGGTGTCCTGCCTGATGGCGGAACCGGACAGCGGCCATTCACGGGCAACGGCGCGGCGAGCCGAGACCGCCGTTGCCGATGCCTGTTGAGGAGACCAGCATGAATGCCACCGTCATCGCGTCGGCACCAGGCGCCTCGGCAACGAGCGCCTCGGCACCGACCGCCACGCCTTTGTCCGACCCGCCGATGGTGGCCGTGCGCGACCTGCATGTCGCCTTCGACGCCGGCGGCAAGACCATCCGCGCGGTCAACGGCGTCTCGCTGCAGGTGACCCCCGGCGAAGCGGTCGCGCTGATCGGCGAGTCGGGCTCGGGCAAGAGCGTCACGCTGCGCGCGCTGATGCGGCTGCATCCGCCCCGCCGCACCACGATGACCGGCGACATCGTCATTGACGGTACCGACGTGATGCGGCTGGATGCCAAGGGCTTGTCGAGGATTCGCGGCGGCACCGTCGCCATGGTGTTCCAGGAGCCGTTGCTCGCGCTCGACCCGGTCTACACCATTGGCGAGCAGATCGTCGAATGCATCCGCGCCCATAGCCGCGTCTCGGCCGGAGAAGCCCGCAAGCAGGCCCTGCAGGCGCTGGAGGCGGTTCGCATCCCGAGCCCCGAGCGCCGCCTGGCCGCCTATCCGCACGAGCTGTCGGGAGGGATGCGCCAGCGCGCGATGATCGCGTTGGCGTTGTCGGCCAGGCCGAAGGTGCTGCTGGCCGACGAGCCCACCACCGCGCTCGACGCCACCGTGCAGATCCAGGTGCTGATCCTGCTGCGCGAACTGCAACGCGCGCTGGGCCTGTCGATCGTGTTCGTGACCCACGATATCGGCGCCGCGGTGGAGATCGCCGATCGCGTCGCGGTGATGTACGGCGGCCGGATCGTCGAGGAAGGCCCGATTCGCACGCTGCTGCGCGATGCGCGTCATCCGTACACGATCGCGCTGCTGCAAAGCCGCCAGCACGGCATGGCCCGTGGCGAGCGGCTGGCCGCCATTCCGGGATCGCCGCCCGATCTGGCGGCATTGCCCGCCGGTTGCAGCTTTGCGCCGCGATGTGCCCAGGCCCGGCCCGAATGCCTGCGGCACGTGCCGCAGCCCGTCTCGGTCGGCGACGGCCATCGCGTCAGCTGCGTGCTGGCCGCAGCCGCCGAACCCGCATTGGCGGTGGCCTGACGCCATCGGACCGACCTCGACCAACCCAACCCGGAAACCCCGCAACCCCATGAGCCTGGCATCGCATCCGTCCCATTCGTTCCTGCCCTACCCCGAAGCCGACGTACCGCATGCGCCGGACGGGCAGTTGCAGGGGCTGCGCTTTGCCGCCAAGGACTTGTTCGACGTGGCGGGCTACCCCACCGGCGGCGGCAACCCCCACGTGCTGGCGATGTCGGGCATCAAGACGTCCACGGCACCGGCTGTGCAATGCCTGCTCGACGCCGGCGCGAAATTCGTCGGCAAGACCCATACCGACGAGCTGGCCTTCTCGATGAACGGCAACAACGCGCACTACGGCGCGCCGGTCAATGGCGCGGCTCCCGACCGCATCACCGGCGGCTCGTCCTCCGGCTCCGCGTCGGCGGTGTCGCACGGCCTGTGCGACCTTGCGCTGGGGACGGACACCGGCGGCTCGGTACGTGCGCCGGCCAGCCATTGCGGCCTGTTCGGGATTCGGCCCACGCATGGCCGCATCTCGCTGGCGGGATGCCTGCCGCTGTGCGACAGCCTCGATACCTGCGGCTTCTTCGCGCGCGATATCGGCACGTTTGCGCGGGTCGCCGATGTGCTGCTGGGCCCGGATGCCAACACCTTGCCCGCTTCGGTCCGCCTGCTGCTGGCCGACGATCTGTTCGCGCTGGCCGAGCCGGCTGCGCGCGATGCGCTGCTCCCGGTGGCGGCTCGCATCCGGGACGCATTCGGCAACGGCGATGCGGTCGCGGCCACGGACCGCCCGATCGGCGATCTGTACTGGGCCTTCCGCTACGTGCAAGGGTGGGAAGCGTGGCGCAGCGATGGCGACATGATCGAGCGCTACGGCCTGCGGCTGGGTCCCGACGTAGCCGCACGGTTCGCGTTCTCGAAGGAAGTCACCGCGGGCCAGCACGACGAGGCCATGCAGGTGCGCCGTGCGTTCACCGCCCACCTTGCCGCATTGCTGGGCGACGACGGCGTGCTGCTGTTGCCGACGATGCCCGATATCGCGCCGCTGCGGGACGCCGCGCTAGACACGCTCGAGGACTACCGCAACCGCGCCGTGCAGATGCTGTGCCTGGCCGGCCTGAGCGGCTTTCCGCAGATCACCCTGCCGCTGTGCCGCCGCGATGGCGCCCCGCTGGGCCTGTCGCTGCTCGGGCCGGCCGGCAGCGACCGCACCCTGGTCGCGTTGGCCGAGCGGGTGGTCGCCGCCTTAGGGTAAAGCTGAAATACCTCCGTCGTTCCCGCGAAAGCGGGAACCCAGTGTCTGCGAAAGTCACTGGGTCCCCGGCTGCGCGGGGACGACGCGTGATAGCGGCTGTGTGTCATTCCCGCGAAAGCGGGAACCCAGTGTCTTTGCAAGCCGCTGGGTCCCCGCCTGCGCGGGGACGACGCGTGATAGCGGCTGTGTGTCGTTCCCGCGAAAGCGGGAACCCAGTGTCTTTGCAAGCCGCTGGGTCCCCGCCTGCGCGGGGACGACAGGTGATAGCGGCTGTGTGTCATTCCCGCGAAAGCGGGAATCCAGTGTCTTTGCAAGCCGCTGGGTCCCCGCCTGCGCGGGGACGACTGGGTAATCGCTTATCGCGTCACGTCCAGCACCCACCCCGGCTCGATGTGGTCGGGGTTCTCCGCAAGGTTGTACTGCGGATTCAGGTTGATCAGCTCGCGCAGCGCGTAGGCGGCGACCTGCTGGTCCGCGGTCATTGCCTCGGCCTCGGCGTCCTCTTTCTGGCCGTCGGACAGCAGCGTATCGAGGTTCGTCGCCGCGATGCCCCACAGCGTCGACGTCTCGACGCCCGCATGGAAGGGCTGCACGGTCACGCGTCCGTTGCGCGGACGCGGCCGCGACGGCTCGGGCTGTTGCGGCGGCGGTTCCGTAGCAGGCGGCCTGGGCTCCTCGGACGGTTTTTCCGACCGCGGCGGCTGGGTCGGAGCCGGCCGTGTCGGCGACGGGTCCTGCGTCGAGGGAACCGACGGCGTCGAGGACGGCGATGGCGGCGATGGCGGCTTCACCGGCTGGTCTTCCTCGTCGCTGCCAAGGGTCTCGAGCAGGATCTTCATGCCGAAATTGACGATCACGCCGCCGCCCAGCAGCACCAGCCCATACGGCATCGCGCGGCCGAAGAACTCCCATTTGCGGGGCAGCAGCGACTGGTCCGGCTTCAGCTGAATATTGCCGCCCTTGTCCGCCGCCAGCTTGTTGTACTCCCGGTTGGCGACGCCGCGCTCGACGCGCGACTGCAGGAAGGCACCGACACCGAAGGTGGCAAGGCTCGCCGCACCGAGGCCGCCGGCCACGCCGCCGTACGTCATCACGTCCGTCACCGCCAGTGGAATCGCGCCGGCCGCATACATGCTCATCACGAACTTGCGCGTATGGGCGGCCGGCAGCGCAGGCAGCTTGACCTTGGCGTGGTAGCCGATGCGGTTGGCGATATTGAAGCTCGCCAGCACGCCGTTGGCCGCCAGGAACGCCGTGTTGCTGTACGTCGCGACATTGCCCAGGTCCACGCCGTGATGCATGAACCAGTTCACCGTGGTGGCGTTGTTGATCGCCAGCGTGCCGATCTGCAGGCCGTCATTGATGCGGCCGGCGACGGTGTCCGGCGTCAGCAGCGCCGTGCCGGCCTGCTTCAGCGCCTGCACGGCGGCTGCAACTTCCTCCGCCGACGGCTTGTTGGTGTCCGCGCCGACATGCCGCTCGAGGACCTGGATATGCGCGTCGAATGCCTTGCGGTTGTTCTCGCTGATCCCCCAGATCGCGGCGCGGTCGCTGGCCAGCGCCTTGCGCAGCCAGGCGACATCGGCAGGCGTCTGCCGCTCGGTGCGGCGGATCACCCGGTTGGCGAAGGCGGTGCGGCCGGCGGCGATGCCGCCGCGATAGATGAAGCAGGAGCCGGCCACCACCACCGATGCGGCGGTGCCAGGCATCGGGATGAACGGCATCGCCGCGGCGCCGGTGGCGAAGGCCCCGCCGACCGAAGCCGCGACGGTGGCGTGCAGCTTCCACGGGCGCGGCGTCGGCGTGGGTGACGACGATGCCGGCTGCGGGTTGGCCGGAGCCGGCTTGCCGGCCTGGTTGCCGGCCTGGTTGGCCGCCTGGTTGGCGGCCTCGGCGGCGGCAAGCCGCTCGGCATCGGGATCGGGCCGGGCAGGCTGTGCCGGCTTGGCGGCGCTCGCAGGATCGGCGGACTGGGCAGCCGCCTCGGCGGCCGCGGTCTGCTCCGGCTCGGGGACCGGCCTGGCCGGTTTGCCGCTCGGCGTCGCCTTGGCGGCGTTGCTCGTGTCCGGGGCGCCGGCCGTTTCGCTCGACTGCCCGGACTCGTTCGGCTCCGGCGATGCCGCCCCCTCCGGCTCGGACTCGCCGCCATGCCGGAACGTGGCCGAGCGCACCGTGCCCTGCGGATCGGTCGCGACGCGCGCGACATTGGCCTGCGCGGCCTCGCGCATCTTCGCCAGTACCGTCACCACCGCCTGCCCATGCGCGGCCAGGCCGCCACCGGGCTCGACCGACATCACGTCGGCGATCTTGACACTGCCGTCGGCGAAGAATGCAAACTCCACGTCCTGCAGCAGCAGGCCGCGCCCGTCCGCGCCGTTCTCGATACCGTGCTCGATCGCATCGAGATCGCGCAGCGTCCGCGCGTTCATCCGCGCGGCATACTGCGGCAGCAGATTGCCATTGCCGTCGAGCAGGTCTGCACTGCCCGCCAGATAGCGTTCATAGACGATGGCCGGATGGCCGAGCACCGTGTCCCCGTCGCCGCCATGGATGCGCAGCGCCGGCATGCCCAGCGCCTCGACCTGCGCCATCGCTTCGCGTTCGGCGCCCATCGGGAAGGCGGCGATCATGCTGTCGTTGCCGAGCCCCACCGCATGGCTGTTGCCCAGCGCAAACACGGTCTTGACTGCACCCGAGCCCAGCCGCGGGCCCAGATAGGAGGCCAAGTCGACGGACGTCTGCCGGCCGTCTTCGTGGACCAGGCGCACCGCGTCGACGCCGTCGACCGCGAACCCGCGGTTGGCATGTCGATATGGTTGCGGCTGCAGCGTTTGCCAAGCCACGTCTTGCTGATCGAGCTTCAGGACCGGCCGGGGCGGGCTGCCCCCATTGACATCCGCGGGCTCCAGCGCATCGAGCTTGAAGCCCGCCGCCGGCAGCATCACGTCGACGCCCATCACGTCCGCCACCTGCTGCGCGAAGGCACGCCGCGCATGCTGGCTGCCCCCGTCGAGCGCCAGCACGACCGCTCCGCCCTTCTTGCCCGCGTCGGCAAGTTCCAGCGCGAGCCGGTGCGCGCCGACCGCTTCGCCGTTCTCGTCGAGCAGGCCACGCTGGCGATCGAAACGCCCCAGCACGACGTTGTAGTCGCCTGGCACCATCACCTTCAACCGCGAGGCGCCGAACGCCGCATCGGCATGGCGCGGCGCCGCGGCGCGCCACGCGCCGGGGTCGGCGACGTGGATGGCATTGCCGTCGTGGGCGGCGTTCACCGGCCTCGGCGCATCGTCGCGCGGCATCGTGAATGCGCTGTCCGGCAGCGCCTGTCCGCCTTCGCTGACGCCGACGATCGGCAGCGCCGGCATGGCGCCGTAGAAGCGTCCGCCCTGGCTGTGCACGGGCGCATCGGACTGCGCCATCGCCTCGGGGCTCGCATCGACCCGCATCGCGCCGCCGAAGACGGTATCGCCGCCGTCATGCCAGCCGCGGATCTCCCACCTGCCGTCCGGCGCGTAGACACGGGCGTCCAGCGCGGTGGCCAGTTGCTGCGCCAGCGGCAGCGGACCGTCCATGCCGAAGCAGTCGTAGATCAGCACCGGCATGCCTTCGCGATAGTCCGGGTGCGAGCGGATCCGGTCGGCCAGCGCGGCCGCGTCGTAGCCGGGACGGCCGCTGCCGTCCATGTCCATGCGCACGCCCTGGTAGGCGCCCTCGGCGCGCACGGTGAAATAGCCGGGCACCTGCGGCACCGAGATCGGCATCGCGCGGTTGTCGAACGTGACGTAGCCCGCCTCGGCGGCCAGATCCAGATGCGCCCTGGCCCGCGGGAAATGCCCCAGTTGCTGCAGCACGTCGACCCGCTCGCCCGCTTCGTTGCGTACCAGCGGCATGCCCTCGGCAAAGCCCTCCGGCAGCGCCACGCGGATATCGCCTTCGTAGCCTCGGTTCAGCGCGATCTCGCCCGGCACCGTGCTGCCGTCTCGCCGCGACAGCGGCACGGTGCCGATCGTATCGTCGGCGGCCGGCACGCGGCCGGCGCGGTACTGGGCCGCGGGCACGACCTGCAGCCGCACCTTGACGCCGACCGCCGCCTGCCGGTCGAGCTGCGCGGCGGCCTGCAGCGGCGAATCGAAGGCGCCGATCACCTTGGGCCTGGCATTGGCCGCATCGGCGTCCCGCACCGCCACGTACTTGACGTCGGCCAGCCGGCCGCCGGTCGCATGCACGCTGTCGATCACCGTGGCGATGGCCGCGTCGCCCGGTACGCCGTCGCGCAGCGACCAGCTGCGATCGACGATCGCGGGCACATGGCGGGCCTGGATGTTGCCGCGCCCGCCCTCGTCCGCACCATGGAAGGGACGCCGCAATCCATGCGCGAACAGGTCCTCCAGCACCGAACGCGGCTGCCGGCGCGGCATCGCGGTGCCCATCAGCGCGGGCACCGGCGCGCCGGGACCGGTGGTGGCCTCGGCGCCGGCCCATTGCCGCAGCAGCCGGTACACCGCCAGGTGGACCTCCGGGGAGAAGCCATCGACCGTGGCCACCCGCTGCCGCGACACGCCGTCGACCGCACCGGCGTGGACCGACGCCTCGATGGCCGACAGGATCTGGTTCTCGGTCGGCATCAGATGCGCCTTGCCCAGCTGACGCAGCAACGCGGCGCCAATCGCATAGGCGCCCCAGTTCGACACGCTGGCGGTCACCAGGATGTCGGTCCGGACCACCGAGGCGATCGGCGTGCCGTCCGGCGCCAGCGGGACGAACGCCGCCACATTGCCCATGCCAGCCTCGTTGCCGCCATCGCCGACCGAGGAGGTGCCGATGCCCATCTCCTGCGCCGCCTTCAGGAACGCATCGATACCCGGCGTGAAATCGTCGAGGTTGACCCCGCGCATGTTGTGCTTGGTGCCGGCAGCCGTGCGGCCGGGCAGTTCGATCGACGACACGTGATCGGGCCGCAGTTCCTCCAGCATCGCGCGGACCACCGGCGAGCTGCTGTCCGCATGCTCGTCGAACACGTGGACGGAATCGAGCGGCTGGCCCATGTCTGCCAGCGCCGCTTCGAGGATCGGCTGGTTGGCCGAATCGACGATATAGCTGACGCGCTTGCCGGCGGCGCGCAGCATCGCGCCCAGCGCCACGGTTCCGGGCGGGCCGTCGGTTTCGGGCAAGCCCTCGGCCACCGAGAAGCCGGTCAGCAGCAGCACGTGTTCGGCATCGGCCATCGCCGCGGCGGCGTGCAACGCCCCCTTTGGAATCGCCAGCCGGTCGATATTGCGGCCGGTATAGCCTGTCACCATCGCGTCGATCGCGGCCGGCATCCGGTTGGCATCGAGAATGCCGCGAATCTGGCCCGGATCGGTGCTCGCGCTGAACTCCGGCACGCCGAACGCACGCGCGCGTGGATCCTCGGTCATGCCTTGAGCGAGCCGCACGACCTCGCTGGCGCGGCCCGTGGTCACCGCCAGCAGCGGCAGCATGTCCTGGGCGCTGACCTCCTCGAACGGAATCGGCTCGGGCAGCAAATCGTCCTGCTTCAGCACGCCGCGCTCGATCAGCCGGTCGACCAGCGCCTTGGCCTGATACTGCATCGGGTCGATCAGCTTGACGTGGCCGAGGCCGCTGGCATCGAGCTGCTGGCGGATCAGCCTGGCCAGCGCCGGATAGTGCGTGCAGCACAGCCACAGCGACTCGGTCCCGGGCGGAATCCGCTCGGCGTTGATGTACTTGGCGACCAGCTTCTGGATCGCCACCAGTTCCGGCCCTTCCTTGGCCTGGTGCTGCAGCGCGTTGACGGCGGCCGCCCACTCGTTGGCGCCGATCTCCAGCACGTTCTGCCCGGTGCGCAGCGCGTCCACCGCATCCCGATAGGCATGGCTGTTGACGGTGCCCGGCGTGGCGACCAGCGCAAAATTGCGGCCGCCGTCCTCGGCCATCGCGCGGGCGGTGGTGTGGATCAGGTTGATGAAATCGCGCTCGCTCAGCCCGGCCCAGCCTTCCGGATAGGTGATGCACGCCGTGTTGCAGCCGAGCGCGTTGGCATCGGCCTGTTGCTGGTGCATCGCGTGCAAACCGTCGTTGACGCGGCGGATCAGGTCGTCGCGCTCGCGCCCGCCGTAGGTGCCCGCGGCGTGGTCGCCGTACGCGACCAGCTGCACGCGCTTGCCGGTCATCGAGAAGATATGCCGGGCGATGTTCATCGCGGCCAGGATGCCGCCGTTGCTGGAGTCGAATACGGTGACCTCGATGATGTCGTCGATCACCTTGATGCCGAACTGCTCCGGGTCCACGCCCTTCGGCACGAAGCGGCGCTGCATGCCGTCCAGCATCTGCGCCAGGTCCAGTCCGTCCGGCAACTGCTTGGCCTGCGCCTGCAGCAGCTCGTACAGCCCCAGGAAGCTGCGCTTGTCGAGGCCGCGCATGCTGGTCGCGCCGCGCTCCAGCGTGACGCTGTCATACGCGTGCAGCGCGGCCATGCGGTCGATCATCGCGGCGACGCGATCGGTCGTCGGCATCGCGTGGTCGCTGCCGGACGCGCGCTGCAGCGCAAAGCCGACCGCCTGCGCCGCCAGATTGGTGTTCATGCCGACCACCGGATGGCTCGCGCCGACCGCCGACCACTGGTCGATATCGGCGGGCTCGACATGCAGCGACGTCATCGCGCGCTCGAGCGCCGAGCGCATGCCCGCGGTATGGCTGTCGGCGCCGATCGCCACGGTGACCAGGTCCTTGGCATTGGCCTCGACCAGCAGCTGGTCGACCCGAGGCGCACCGTCGAGGCGCTCGCCGTTGGCCAGCCGGTATTCGCCGACGCGGTTGCGGCCGGCCACCTCGACCGCGACCACGGCCTGGGTCCGATACTTTGCCAGCAGCGCCTGCGCCTGCTGGGCGGCCCCGGTCGAATCGGTGGCGGTGAAGGTCTCGATGCGGGCATCGGCCAGACCCAGTTCGCCCTGCAGCAGATCGGCCAGCAGCGCCTCGTGCGCAGGGTCGGTGACGAAGATCACCTCCTTGCCCAGCGCGCTCAGGTAGGCGCCGAGCGACGCCGCGCCCAGCGGTCCATGCGTGTCCGCGCCGCCGTGCAGCGTGGCGGGCGACGTTGCGATCAGCACCGTATCGACATCTTGCAGCGCCCGCGCCGCCAGCTCGGCGCCATAGGGCACCGACAGCGACATCGGGCGCCCGTCCATGCCGGCCACGCGGTCCAGCGGCGAAATCGCGTTCTGCAGCACGATCGACGGCTCGGCGCGCGCGGCCTCGAGCACGGCGGCACGGCCGCCGCCGCCATGTGCAAACACCGCGCTGCGGACATTGGGCCGGACATCGCCGCGTGCGTCCGCGCGCGCCTCGGCGCGGCGGCGGCTGCGGCTGCGGCTGTCGGTGCCGGTGCGGCTGGCCGCCGGCGGCGCGTCGCCGTGCCGGCTGCGTTCGCCGGCCTCGCGCATGTACCTGGTGACGGCCTGCTGCATCGCCCGGTCCATCATCCGATTGACCACGCCGTCCTGCAGCCGGGCGCCCTGCGCCACCGCCGCGTCGAAGGTCAGACGGCTGGCCAGCTTGACCGATTGCCAGGCCCCCAACTTCTGCGGGGTGAAGGAGCGCCCGCCACCATCGCCGGCACGGGTGGTGACGGCGGATTGGCTCTGGGGGTCCGCCGACGGCACCGTCGCCGGCCGGGCCGGCGTACCGTGCGCGTCCCCCTCCTGCCCGCGCCCCACGGTAGGCCGACCCGCCGTCGCCGAGGAATGGCCCGCCTCCTCACCGCCGGCGCGCGGTGCCCCGGCCGTATCCGCCGGCTGGCGTCCGCCCGCGGTGCCCTCGTCGGCTGGCCGCACCCGTACCCTGGCCTCGGAGCCATCGCGGCCGTTGGCGATGCCCTCGCCTGCCTGCACTGCCGTCTGCAGCGCCAATGCCTGCGCGGCGGCCTCCGCGCGCGGGGTTCGCCCAAGCACACGCACGGTGGCGTCGTGCACCGCTCGCGCGCTGCGCATCTGGATGCCCGCCGGCATCATCTGCGTCATCCCCATCAGCAGCATCGCGCCGTTCTGCAGCTTTTCAGTCAGCGACATCTGGTCGCCGTGCTGGACAAAGGTGGCCGCCTGCTGCGTCGTCAGGATGCCCCCTGTGCCGAACGCGCCGAGGTTGAGCACGTTGCCGCCGACCGCCATGCGGCTGGCGGTGCCGGCAAGGGTGCGCGAAGCCGACTGCGCCATCGTGGCGGCCCGTTGTGTCTTCGCGGCAAGCGCGGCGACGTTGGCTGCGAGCGGGTTCGAGTTCGCGGCGAGATTGGCCGCCCTGTCCGACAGCGCCGCCGCGCGAGCGGTCAGCGCTGTGGATCGGTTGGCCAGCGCGCCGGACGCCCGTATGGCGAGCGAGGCGCCCTTGCCGAGGCCGAGGCCGCCGATCCCGGCCACCGAGCCGAACGCGTTGGCCCACAGCGAGAACGCGCGCGAGTTGTCCAACGGATTGAGCGAGCGGCCGTGGTCCGCCATGTTTTGCGCATCGATCGCCGTCACCGCCAGGCCGTATCCCATCGAACCGAGCATGCCGCTCCAGGCCGCCGCTACCAGCGGCGTCGCCGCCCCCCCGGTGGCGAGCATCACGCCGACGCCGCCGATGGCGCCCAACGCCGTCACTCCGATATCGAGCCAGGCGCGCGCCTGTTCGCGCCCGGTGACGATATGCGCGTCGATGTCGTCGAACTTCACATGGCCGTCCGCGCCCAGGCTCAGGTCCTTCGCCAGGTAGACGGTGCCCTTGTCGTGCAGCTCGTTGTTTTCCTGGAAGTCGCGTTCGGCGGACTGATCGCCCTTGCCGTAGACCGCGCCCTGGTCGTCGACCCACAGGGTCCTGCCGTCCTTGACGAACTCGAACACCGCGCTCTGGTAAGGCGACATGCCGGGCCCGGTCACATAGATCGGAATGACCTTGATGGTGGCGCCTTCCGGTGCGTCCTCGGCCAGCTGCTCCTTGATCAGCTTCGGATCCGCGTTGGGCGCGGCCAGCGCGATGGCATTGTCGAGCGCCTTGTCGTCGCCGGCCTTGACGGTCAGCTCGTCCTTGCGCAGCGCCAGCGAATCGAAGGTGCCCTGCAGGATCTCGTCCTTGTCCAGTTCGAAGCGCCGCTGGTCTTCCTTGGCCTTGTCGGTGCCGCTGTATTCCTCGTAGCCCCGATCCATCGCGCGGGTCAGGTCGTAGTCGGCCATCGCCGGCGCGCGGTCGTGGTCCTTCAGTTCCCTGGCGAAGGCGAGCGACAGGCTGGTGTGTCCCTTCGCCGCGGCGTCCTGCGCGCCGCCATAGATCCGTCCCTGCGTGCCGCCGACCTGGTTCTGCATCACCATCGTGAAGACGTCGTTGTCCTCGTTGGCCAGCCAGCTGGCGGTCGAGGTCGCGGCCGGACCGGTGCCCGGTTCCGCGCCGGGATTGCGTCCGTAGTAGCCGGCGTCGGCGGCGTCGACCACCGCGGCCAGGCCATGGTAGAAGTCGTTCCAGTCGTTGTAGCTGCCGCCGGCCGGCGCGACATTGCGGCCGGTCCAGTCGTTGCCGTATTCGCTCTTGACGGTGTCGAGCAGCGTGGTGGCATCCTCCTCGGTCAGGTAAGGCGCGACCTGCTGCATGTACTGGCCGACCCGGTCGGCGTACATCGTCTCCTGGCCAATGATCGGCTTGTAGTCGTCGTCGTGCGTCTTGCCTTCGAGGTCCTTGCGCATCGACGCCTCGATCTGCGCGCGGAAGGCCTCGCTGCCGAAGCGGTTGCCCTCCACGGCGAGATAGCGCTCGCGCTCCTGCTCTGTCTGCGCGGCATTGGCCGCGCCCTGGCGCAGCTTCAGCGCGCCGACGAAGTCGCCGGCATCGAGCTTCTGCTTGAGGTTTTCCTGCAGAAAGCCTTCGCGCAGCGGCACCGAACCGCGCATCAGCCCAAGCATGCGCTGCATCCCTTCTGCCGCGGCGGCACTGTCTTCCTTGCTGATGCCGTCTCCACCCTGGGCGCGCCGCTGCGTCTCGGTAAACGCGTACATCACCAGCCCGGACTGTTTGATGCCGGCCTCGAAGGCCTTGCGTGTCGGATCGTTCGGCGGCGCATTGTCGGCGGGGACAAGGTAGTCCGCCCCCAGCGACTTGTACATGACATAGGCGGCAGGGTTGAACTCCATCAGATTCCGCTCTTGCTGCGACAGATCGCGCGGCGTCGCCGAGTTGGGGTCCGTCTTCGCCTTCGGATCGAGCGTCAGGCCCTGCACCTGCGCCATCGCCAGCGTGGTCGGATCGGTCTTCGCCAGCTCGCGTTCGAAATCGGTCTCCGGCGTCAGGTTCTCCATCTCGCCGGCGATGCGGCCCTGCATGTCGGCGGTACTGATGACCGTGCGCATGCCCTGGTCATTGCCATAGCGCTGCTCCAATTGCGTGATGGCCTGCTGCCGGTAGCTGTCGGGCACCTTGACGCCATCGCCAGCCTTCAGCGCGTCAAGCTGCGCCTGCGCGTCGTCGACGCGATTCTGCGCCTGGGTCAGGTCGTAGCCGCGATCCGTCATTGACTGCGAGCGGTCGTGCGGCTGGTTGCGGACGTTGCCCAGCTGGGTATCGGCATCCTTCTTGTAAAGCTGCGCGGCCAGCGTATCGATCTCGACGCGCATCGTGCCCAGATAGGTTTCCTCGGCCTTGTCGCGGGTCTGCTGCGCCTCGTAGACGGCCGCGCGCGCGTCGCTGACCGCCTTGCCACTCTCGGGATCGCCACGGCGGATGCCCATCGGGATCTCGGACAGCGCCTTCTCCTCGCGCTGCAACGTGGCTTCGGCCTGGTCCAGCCGGTCCTCGGCGAGCCCCAGTTCGAAGCGCGCCCCTTGCGTGTCGCGGGCCTGCTGCGTCGGCTCGGCCTTCAGGAAGCCGTCCTTGATCTGGTCGAGGTTCTGGTCGAGCACCGGATCGTTGTAGCGCTCGCGGATCTCCTTCGCCTTGGCGTCGACCGCCGCGGTGATCGCCTTGTCGTCGCCGCCCGTCGCCGCGGCATGGTTGGCGGCCACCCGCAGCTCGTTCTGCGCGCCGGCCATCACCATGCCGTATTTCTGCTCGATCGGTTGCCAGTCGGCATCGGTCATCGTGCCGGCATTGCGCCTGGTCTCGCTGTCGTCGTAGGCGCCCTTTGCGTCCTTGTGCCAGCGATCCGTGTGCCCCTTCGCCTCGTCCTGCTCCTTGTCGCGCGCCTGCTGCGCGGGATCAGTGGCCGGCTTGTCGCCGCCTGGACCCTTGACCTGGACCACGCCGCCAGGATTCGTTTGCGGGGTGTAGAGCGCCGGCGTGACCACGGGCTGACTGTTCGCCGCGCGGTCGGGCTGCTGTTTCTGGTCGGCCTGCTGCGCCTGATTGGCCTGGTTCGCCTGCTGGGCCTGATTGGCCTGTTGCGCCTGCTGGGCCTGATTGTTCTGTTCGTTGCGCCGGGCGGTTTCCGCTTCCTGCGCCTCGCGCTGCCGCTCGGCCTCCCGTGCCTGCGCGCGCCTGGCCTCCTCGGCCGCCGCGCGCGCGGCCGCTTCGGCGGCGGCACGGGCCGCGGCGAGAATGGCTTCGCGGGCTTGCATCAGGTCCTTGAAATCCAGCATGACGCTCTTCTCCTGAGGAACGGGGGCGATGCGAACGGCGTTAAGGGCACCAAGGGCGCCAAGGGCATTGCTGCGGCCACGCGAACGGCGCGGCTCGCATGGGCCCGCCGCCACGCGCCGGGCGACGCGTGGACGGACTGCGGCCAGCGTGACAGGCCATTGTCTGCCCGGTGTGGCGCGATACCAACTAGGGAGAATCGTAGGCTGGCGGTGCAGCGGGCCACCGGGAGGGCATGGAACTACGCGAATACGTAGTCGAAGGCCGCCTGACGTCGCGGCCAGGGGCAACGACGGCCGTCGCCGTCATCGCCCCGTCATCGAAATCGTCTACAGCCGGTTGTTGTCGAGGTCGGTGACCAGCATGCAGCCCGGCGCATGGGTGATGCAGATTTCCGGCCGCGCTTCGCGGATCACGGCCTGGGGCGTCACGCCGCAGGCCCAGAACACCGGGATCTCGTCCTCGTCCACCGGCACGGCGTCGCCGTAGTCGGGCGCCTCGATGTCGTCGATGCCGATCAGCCGCGGATCGCCGATATGCACGGGCGCGCCGTGGACGTCGGGATAGCGGGCCGTGATCTCGGTGGCCAGGATCGCATCGGCCGCCTTCAGCGGACGCATCGACACGACCAGCTTGCCGGACAGGCGTCCGGCGGGCCGCGTCTCGATCGAGGTGCGAAACATCGCCACGTTGCGGCCCAGATTGATGTGCTTGAGCGGAACGTTGGCGGCGAGCAGCGCATGCTCGAACGAGAACGAGCAGCCGATCGCGAACGCCACGAAATCGTCGCGCCACAACGAGGCGATGTCGGTGGTCTCCTGATAGTCGGTACCGTTGCGGTAGACGCGATACAGCGGCACGTCGGTGCGGATGTCGACGTCGACGCCGAGATTGCGGAAGACCGGATCGCCCGGTTCCGTGACGTCGATCAGTGGGCAGGCCTTGCGGTTCAGCGCGCAGAACTGCAGGAAGTCATAGGCCCAGTCGCGCGACAGGATCACGATATTGGCCTGGACATAACCCCTGGCGAGCCCGCTGGTATGGCCGCGATAACGGCCCGAGCGGATCAGCGCGCGCAGCGCGGCGGGGTCTTCGGGCAACAGCCCGTTGGCTTGCTGGAGGGGCAGGTTCATGGTGGTCGGCGTGGAGTCGTGCACGCGAGCGCAACGCACCAACTTGCCACAAGGTCGTGGACCTTCCATGTCGTTCCCGCGAAGGCGGGAACCCAGCGTCTTTGAAAGCCACTGGGTCCCCGCTTTCGCGGGGACGACAACGTTTGCCGGCAATCTGGCACGAAACGCGCGCTGTCGCGAGGTGTGCAACGATTCTGGACGCCGCGCCGATGCACTGTCCAACAAATCTTTTGGATGCAGCGCGATAAGGCTTTTCGATGACGAAGGCAAGCGATGCTTGCCTTCGGGACCCGAGACGGCCGCCGTCAGGCGTCGCGGTCCGTATCGTGGTGCGTATCGTGGTGCGTATCGTGGTGCGTATCGTGGTGCGTATCGTGGTCCGTGTTGTGGTCCGTATGGCCGCCGGTCTCGCCGCCGCCGTTCTGCGCGGCGACATTGGCCATCGGCATCGCCTTGTCCTCGCCCGCTTCCGCGCAGAACGCGGCCACCACGCCGACCGTCAGCGCGATCACCGACTCCGACAGTTCCAGCCCCGCGCCGGTGCGCCACGATGCGACGATGTCCAGCGACGGCGGGTGGCTGTCGATGTCGACGATGGTCAGCGTGCCATCCTCCAGTTCGCGGCGCACCAGCACCGGCGGCACCGCGCCGATGCCGAAACCCTCGCCGATCAGCCGCGTCATCGCCGCGACCGAATTGACGCAGCTGATGCGTGGGGACTCCACGCCGTTCAGGTGGAACAGGCTGAGGATGTCCTGATGCGGGCGCGAGTTCTTGACGAAGGTAATCACGCGTTCGCCGGCGAGGTCGTCCAGCGAGCGATACGGCCGGTCATAGGCCGAGCCCTTGGCGACGATCCAGCGGATCGGATACTTGGCCAGCTCGATATTGCGCACGGTCTCCACGCGCAGCAGGTCGGTCTGGAAGATGATGTCGAGATAGCCCTTCTGCAGCTGGTCGCACAGGTTCAGCGCGGCATCGGCGGTCAGCTCGATTTCCAGCGCCGGGTAGGCTTCCATCACGCGGCGGACCACCGACGACAGCCAGGTATGGATGACCGAATCCATCGCACCGATGCGCAATCGCCCTTCGCTGACGCGCGTGGAATCGATCGATTGGCGCAGCCGATGCATCGTGTTGACCATGCGCTCGGCATATTCGAGCACCTGCTGGCCCTGCGGGGTCAGCGATACGCCGCGCGAGTCGCGCAGGAACAGCTTGACGCCGAGGTCTTCCTCCAGCACGGCGATGCGGCTGGAAATCGAGGCCTGGGTGGTGAACAGTTTTTCCGCGGTCAGCCGGAAGCTTCGCAAACGGGCGACCCAGACGAACGTCTCGAGAAAGCGCAGGTTCATGTCGACAGGGATTGGAGTCAGGGACGAGGCCAAGGCACGCTGCCATGTCGTCCCCGCGCAGGCGGGGACTCAGCGGCTTCAAGCCTGCCGGTGCCTTCGCGAAAAGACACTGGGCCCCCGCCTGCGCGGGAACGACGGCAAAACCCGCTCCGCAGCGAGCGCGGCTCCCGCTCAACTTCCCTGCGTCGACGGACGCGCCGCGTCGGCGGACTCGCGCACCGGATAGGCTGGCGCCTTGTCGACCGGCTGTTCGGCCAGCACCTTGATGCGGCCCAGCGCCGCCTGCATTTCGTTGCCCAGCGCCTGCGGATACTCCGCACGCGGGCCGGCGGGCACGGACAGCGGGTCGAGCCACATCTGCCACGTTACCACGGCGGTGCCCGCATCGGGACCGGGACTTACCTGCAGTCGCCCGCGCGTATGGTTCGACAGCTTGCGGTAGACGTACGAGTACGGCCCGCGATCGACCAGCACGTCGACCACCGGCGGCCCGCCGTTCTTGCGCTCGGCACGACGGACGGTACCCGGCGAGCCGTCGCCCAGCACCACGCTGCACGAACGCAACGCGCTGTCCCATTTGGAGATCGCACAGTAGTCGCCGGCCTGCGCCCACACCTGCTGCGGCGTGCGATGGATCAGGATCGAACGCTCGACCGGAACCAGTTGGGCATGGGCGGCGGGCGCCATGGTGAGCGTGACCAAGGCCGCCAGCAGCGCGCCGCGAGGACGTCGCCATGCAGGGACGAGGGAGGATTGGTGGTCGGGCATGAGAAAAGGATCGGTCGCAACACGTCATTCCCGCGAACGCGGGAATCCAGCGTCTTTAAACGCCACTGGGTCCCCGCCTTCGCGGGGACGACAACGCCGTCGTTCGAAAGCCGCTGGGTCCGCCTTCGCGGGGACGACAACGTGGTCGGCGACAACGCCGTCGTGAAGATGGCGTAGCGTACCGCGGGCGGCGCGCCTTGCCATCACCGAGCCTTCGTAGGACGGGAACCTCCGCGCCGTTGTCAGCCCTGGCTGGTTTGCGGCAGTGCGATATCGACCAGCCAGCCGGGCACGATGCGGTCGGGATCCCCGATCGAGGCATTGAGCTGCAGCAGGTGATCGAGCGCCCGGCTGGTCTGCGCGATGTTGCCGCCGGGCACGGCACCCACCCCGCCGTCGCCATCCAGCAGCGTGTCGCGATGGCTGCGCGCGATGTCCCATAGCGTGTCGCCCGGCGCCACCTGGTGGTAGCCCGCCAGCACCGCGGCCGCGCGACGCGACAGGTTGCGATGCGGGGCCTCCATCGCCGGCGCCGTGGCCTGCCGCTCGGCCAGGACGCGCGGCGCGGCGCCATGCGTGGTCTCGGCCGATGCCGCGCGATCGCGCCCGGACGACCCGAGCAGATCCGGCCACTGGAATTCCTTGTTCAGCGTGATCGCATCGATCTCGCTGACGCGGGACTTCGACAGGTCGGGTCCCTTCAGGTACCACAGCTGCGCCGGCCCGACCTTGCTGCCGTACTGTCCGATCTGCAGGCGGTTGGCGGTATTCGATCCGTAGAAGCGCAGCGGCCCGATATTGGTCGCATCCATCAGCACCGGCGTGACCGGCCACGACCACGTGGCCTGCCCGTCCACATCGGTCAGCCTGCCGTTGGCGAAGTTGGTGCGCAGGATGTTGTGCTTGACGTGGCCGACGCGCAGGCTCGCCATGCCCATCTTCGACAGCCATGGCAGGCCGAAGCGATAGGCGACGCCGCCCTCCAGAATATTGACGCCGTCGCGCGTGCCGACGGTGGTCTTGCCGTCGCGCGAGAACGCGAACGGCGTGGTGCTGCCGCCGACCCACAGCGACTTGATGCCGCCGATATTGAGCCAGAGCGTCATCGAGTTCAGCCCGTCGCGCGAGCGGAACGTGATCTGCCAGCCGTCGATCCGCGTGGTATCCGGCAGGTTGTACTTGCGCAGCTCGCGCGGATCGCGCGAGACGTCGACCTGGCCCGTCGCGGCCGCGTAGGCCCCATGGGCCAGCGCCGCCACGCGCGCGCCGCGCTGCAGCCCACGGCGGATCTGCGCGACGGTCAGCGTGCTGTCGCCGCTGGCGTTGGCGAGCCCGCCCTGCAGCGCGGTCGGGACCGTGCGCTCCATCCGCTGCCGCACCGGCCCGAGCGACACCGTGCCCAGCCGCGCGTCGGCGCGCTGCTGGCGCTGCGCCCAGGCGAGCAGGCTGTCCGCGGCGCGCGGATTGGCCACGGCCAGCCGATCGATGGCGCCGGTGCCTGGGCGGAAAGCCGCTCGCCTCGCCTCCAGTGCTGCGCGCCGTGCGTCTCGATGGCGCGCCGCGGCCTGGTTCATTGCCGCGCGCAGGTCCTGGCGATCGGCATGCTGGCCTGCGCTTGTGCGTTGCCCGCGTTGGGTACGTTGCGTGCGTTGCGCGTGCCGCCACGCCTGCGTGGCCTGCTGTTCGGCGATGCGGGCGTCGGCCCGCTGCCATTCGGCCTGGCGCCACTGGCGCATCGCCGCCACGCTCTCGCCGACGCGGGTCAGGCGCGGATCGGCGGCGGCCTGCCGGGCCAGATCGCGCAGCTGCACGGCCTGCGCCTGCCACGGCGAATCGGCGCCGCCCTGCTGCGCCAGCCGTTCCATCTGGCGTGCCGCACGTTCCAGCACGCGACGCCATGCCGCGGGATGGGTATCGCGCAGCGCCGCCAGCGCGCCGTCCGCGGGCGGTTGGGGTCCACGACCGCGCGGCGCCGTCGCTGCCCTCGGCGCCAGACCGCCTTCGCCGAACACCGCGCGCCCCGCGCGTTCGGCATTGGTCTGCGCGAGCCGCTGCGCCTGCGCCGCGAGCGCGTGCTGGCGCGTCAGCGCGCGATGAGTCGCTGTGCCGGGCGTCGCCGTCTGCAATCGCG